>NZ_VDFY01000085.1 GCF_006228125.1 Micromonospora orduensis
CCCGCGGCAGCTCCGTCGTCATGTCCAGGGCGGCGGCGAGCCGCTCGGGCACCGGCGGGGTCGCCGCTTCACGCTCGCCACCCGGCACCGGCGGCCAGGCCGGAGGTGCCGGAGCGCTGGGCGCCTGGGCGGGCGGGGCGGAGCGGGGCACGAAACCGCTGAACGACTGGCCGGAGGAGGCCGGCGGCGCCGAGTACGGCTGACCCGAGTACGGCTGACCGGACGCCGGCGAGGCCGACACCGGGGACGCCGACACCGGCGGACCGGCGTACGGCTGACCGGAGGCCGGGGCGGCGGACACCGGCGGGCCACTGTACGGCGCACCCGAGTAAGGATGGCCGGAGTACGGCTGACCGGACGCCGGCGAGGCGGAGACCGGCGCGCCGGAGTAGGGCTGCGCGGAGACCGGCGGCGCGGAGTACGGGTGTGCCTCCGGGCTGCTGGGCAGCTGCCGCGGGATGGACTGCTGCTGGCCGGTGGTCGAGGAGTCGTCGCCGGCCCTGCGCTGCGGCAGCGGGTCGATCGGCTGGCCGTTGGCCGACCGGGGCGTGAACCCGTCGCCGCCGTTCGCGCCGGCCGCGCCGGTCAGGTCGGACCAGGCCGGCATCGAGCCGTACCCGCCCGAGTTGGCCGGGGTGCCGGCGCCGTTGCGCGGCGCCGGGTCGAACGGCCGACCGCCGAGGGTGACCTGGTTGCCGGACTCGCTGGGGCGGGGGCCGTTGCCCAGCGCGGGCAGCGCGCCGAAGGCGGGCACGGGCCCACCCTGCTGGGCGCCGCCGCCGACCGCCGGCAGGGCCGGGGGCTGCTGCACCCGGCCGGAGAGCGCACGGGGCACCAGCACCGAGGTGGGCAGGGTGACGTCGGCGACCGTGCCCCGGTCGGCGCCGGGACGCAGCTCGACCCGGACGCCGTGCCGGGACGCCAGTCGGGCGACCACGACCAGGCCCATCATCCGGGAGACGGCCACGTCCACCTGCGGCGGAGTCGCCAGTCGATCGTTGAGGTCCTGCAACTGCTCACGGCTGATCCCGATGCCGCGGTCCTCGACGTAGAGCGAGGCGCGGTCGCCGACCCGGCGGGCCTCGACCATCACCTGCGAGTCCGGCGGCGAGAACGCGGTGGCGTTGTCGAACAGTTCGGCGACGAGGTGCACCAGGTCGTTGACCGCGTGCGCGGCGACCTCGATGTCACGGTCGATGACCCCGAACTCGATCCGGGTGTAGTGCTCGACCTCGGACTGCGCGGCGCGCAGCACGTCGATGAGGGCGGCCGGCTCGCGCTGCACGCGGGTGGAGTCGGCGCCGGCGAGCACCAGCAGGTTTTCGTCGTTACGGCGCATCCGGGTGGCCAGGTGGTCGAGCTGGAACAGCTCGGCCAGGCGGTCCGGGTCCTCCTCGCCGCGCTCCAGCCGGTCGAGGTGCCCGATGAGGCGGTCGACCAGGATCTGGGAACGGCGGGCCAGGTTGACGAACATGGTCGCGACGGAGGCGCGCAGCGCCGCCTGCTCGGCGGCCGTGCGGACCGCCTCCAGGTGGACGGCGTTGAACGCCTCGGTCACCTGACCGAACTCGTCCTTGCTGCGGACGGGCAGCGGCTCGGCGATCTGGTTGGCCAGCTGCACCGGCGAGAGCTGCCCGACGACCTGCGGGTCACGCAGCCGGGCCACCGCCTGCGGCAGGCCGTACTGCGCGACGGCCAGGGCGCCCTGGCGCAGCTCACGCAGCGAGCGGGCCATCGAGCGGGCGACCAGGTAGGCGAAGAGGATGGCCAGCAGCAGCATGCTGAGCAGCAGGCCGGTCTCCAGGAAGACCTGACGCTGGACGTCGGAGCGCAGGCTGTCGGCCTCGGCGACCACGTCGTTGTCGAGCTTCGTCTCGACGGCGCGGATCAGCTTGGCGTTCGCCGTCATGGCGGACTCCCACTGGTCCGGGCCGAACGGCGCACCGCGCATGTCGCCGGTGATGTTGCCGTCGATCCAGCCGGTGTAGTTCTGCGCCTCCCGGCGGTCACCGCCGGCGACCGTCTGGTCGTGGAACTTCGCCTCGTCCGGGCTCGCGACGGCCTTGAAGCTCTGCAGTGCCTGCTGCTGACCGGTGCCGCTGGCGATGTAGTCGGTGCGCAGCACCGGTGTCATCCGCTGCTGCGCGCCGAGCGCGCGGTGGACGACGACCCGGCGTGCGGAGAGGAACTCCTTCTCCCGGGCGACCGCCGCGGCGGCGCGCATCCGGTCGCTCAGGTCGTTGTCACCGGCGAGCTGCGTGGCCGAGTCACGGATGGCGAGCAGGTCGCTGATCAGGCCCTCGTACGCCTGGATCGTCTCGGTGAGCTTGAGCTTGCCGCTGAACACCTGACTGCGGACGCCCGGCAGGTCCTTCAGGGACTGGTCGATCCCGTCGAGCTGGCTCTCCAGGCTGCTCGGCAGGTCCTCGACCTCGGCGCGCTGCTGCCGGTAGGGGCCTGTCGCCTGGTCCACCCGGGAGTTCACCCGGTTGAAGGCCTCCTGGTACTGGGCCTTCGGCTGGGTCCCGGCTGCCTGGAGCAGCAGCACGGCGGCGGTCCGCTCGTCCTGCAGTGTGTCGACCAGGTCGCCCGAGTAGCTGGACAGGTTGGCCAGGTCGCCGGCTCGGTTGGCATTGCTGAGGGTCTCCAGGTGGTCGACGAGACCACTGGTGCCCACGACGACCGTGGCGATGGTCGGCACGATCATGATGAGACCGAGCTTGGACCAGATCGGCATGTCCCGGAGCCGGCTGGCCGGCCGGCGCAGCCGCGACAGGAAGGAGCCCGCCGTCTTTGGCCGTTTGCTCACGTCACCGCCCTCGCGATTACAGCTTGAACGCGTTGCCCCGGGCAACGCTCAGCGACCGACCCGGCGGGTCGGACCCCCGAGATTCCATCACGCCGCCCGGCAAGAAGAAAGCCCAGGTTGTCACCCGCCGAAGGTGTGATGAGATGTTGATACGATTTGATAGCAGTCCGTCTGGCCGGAGTAACTGAAGGTAATGAAACATCCGCACCGCGTTGTCCTGCTCGCCGGCCCTTCTGGCTCCGGAAAGTCGTACATAGCGCAGCAAACCGGCTTACCGGTTCTCTGCCTGGACGACTTCTACAAAGACGGTGATGACCCTACGTTGCCGCACCGAAACGGCCAGGTCGATTGGGAATCACCCGACTCGTGGGACGCCCTGACCGCCGTGGAAACCATTGCCCAACTGGCCCGCGACGGACGGGCCGATGTGCCGGTTTATGCGATCGGCGCAGATCGAAGGGTGGCCACCCGGCCATTTGATGTCGCCGGATCGCCAATTTTCGTGGCGGAGGGGATCTTCGCCGCCGAGATCGTCGAGGAGTGCCGTCGCCGAGGGCTCCTCGCCGGGGCGTACGCGCTGCGGCGCCCGCGCGGAGCGACATTCGTCCGCCGGCTGGCCCGCGACCTCGCCGAACAGCGCAAGGCGCCCCGGGTGCTGGTCCGGCGCGGGGTGGCGTTGCTGCGGGCCGAGCCCGCCGTACTGCGCCGGCAGACCGGGCTCGGCGCCGAGGCGGCCCGCGCGCGGGAGGTGCTGCGCCGGGTGGCCGGCCTGCTCGCCGGCCACCCGCACGGCTGAGAGTCAGGCCAGCAGCTTGGCGTACGCCGGCTTGATCACCTCATCGATGATCCGCAGCCGCTCGTCGAACGGGATGAAGGCGCTCTTCATCGCGTTGATGGTGAACCACTGCAACTCCCGCCAGCCGTAGCCGAAGGTCTCCACCAGCAGCGACATCTCGCGTGACATCGAGGTGCCGCTCATCAGCCGGTTGTCGGTGTTGACTGTGGCCCGGAACCGCAGGTCCCGCAGCAGGCCGATCGGGTGGTCGGCGATCGAGTCCACCGCGCCGGTCTGCACGTTCGACGACGGGCAGAGCTCCAGCGGGATGCGCTTGTCCCGCACGTACGCGGCCAGCCGGCCGAGCGTGCCGTCGGGCGCGATGTCGTCGACGATGCGTACGCCGTGACCGAGCCGGTCCGCGCCGCACCACTGGATCGCCTGCCAGATCGACGGCAGGCCGAACGCCTCGCCGGCGTGGATGGTGAAGTGGAAGTTCTCCCGTTGCAGGTATTCGAAGGCGTCCAGGTGCCGGGTGGGCGGGAAGCCCGCCTCGGCGCCGGCGATGTCGAAGCCGACCACCCCGGCGTCGCGGTGCCGCACCGCCAGCTCGGCGATCTCCTGGGAACGGGCGGCGTGCCGCATCGCGGTGAGCAGGGTACCCACCCGGATGGTCAGGCCCGCCTCGACGGCCTGCGCGGTGCCCTCGGCGAACCCGGCGAGGACCGCCTCGACCACCTCGTCGAGGCTCAGGTCCTGTTCCAGGTGCTGTTCGGGGGCGAAGCGCACCTCGGCGTAGACCACCCCGTCGGCGGCCAGGTCGAGCGCGCACTCGCGGGCCACCCGGCGCAGCGCCGGGGCGGTCTGCATGACCGCCACCGTGTGCGCGAACGTCTCGAGGTAGCGCTCCAGCGAGCCGGAGTCGGCCGCCTCGACGAACCAGCGTCCGAGCGCGTCCGGGTCGGTGGTGGGCAGCTCGTGGCCGACCTCCGCCGCCAGCTCGACGATCGTCGCGGGCCGCAGTCCGCCGTCGAGGTGGTCGTGCAGCAGCGCCTTCGGGACCTTGACGATGTCCTCATACCGGATAGTTGCGACCATGCTCCGACCCTAGTCAGCCCGCCGGGGCCGCCCACGCCAGCCCGCTCATCCGGGCCAGCCGTAGACGCGGTCGACGGCGAGCCGGAGGACCAACCGCCCGTCGGCGACCATTGCGGCGCGGTATTCCGCCCAGTCCGGGTGTTCACCGCGGACCCCCCGGTAGACCTCGACCAGTTCGTCGACCGCCGCGTCGCCGATCGCCCTTGCCGGCTCGGTGAACGTCACGGCCCCCTCGGCGACCGCGTACGCGCCGCCGTCCGGCGTGGTGACGTGGAAGCTGGCCCGCGGGTCGCGGCGCAGGTTGCGGACCTTCGCCCGGTCGCCGGTGGTGGAGCAGCGGATCAGCCCTGGTTCGGCCAGGTAGTCGAGGTTGGACAGTTGGGGTCGGCCGTCGCGGCGCAGGGTGACGAGCACCCCACGTCCCCGGGTGCCGAAGAGGCCCCACAGCGAATTCGTTGACATGTCATCGACCGTAGGAGGCGATTCGATGACATGTCAACCAAGACGCTAGGCTGAGTGGCATGGAAGCGACCCGGTGGCTGGACGAACACCAGGACCGCGCCTGGCGTGGCTACCGCCGGATGCGTCGCCTGCTCGACCTGGAACTGGCCCGGGAGCTGACCCAGGACGCCGGCCTGTCCGAGCCGGACTACGACGTGCTCTCCGACCTGTCCGAGACGCCGCAGGGCCGGCTGCGCCTCAGCGAACTGGCGGACAGGATGCTCTGGTCCCGCAGCCGGCTCTCGCACCACCTGACCCGGATGCAGCAGCGCGGCCTGGTGACCCGGGAGGAGTGCCCGGACGACGCGCGCGGCGCGATCGTCGTACTCACCCCGGCCGGTCGGGACGCCATCGAGGCCGCCGCCCCCGGCCACGTGACCGCCGTCCGTCAGCACTTCCTCGACCTGCTCACCCCGGCCGAGGTCGAGGCGCTCGGCGCGTTCACCCATCGGGTCGTCGACCACCTGGCGCGGAGCCGCGCACCCCGCCCCCGACGCGGCCGGCAGGCCTGACGTGGACCCGCACATCCTCGACCGGCTGCGCTGCCCGGTCTGCGGCGAACCGCTGGCCGAGGCGACCGCCGGCACCGCCCGCGCGCTGCGCTGCCCGCGCCGGCACAGCTTCGACATCGCCCGACAGGGGTACGTCAACCTGCTCGCCGGCCGCGCCCCGCACGTCGGGGACACCGCCGAGATGGTGGCCGCCCGATCGGACTTCCTCGCCGCCGGGCACTACGACCTGATCTCCGGCGCCCTCGCCGACGCCGCGGCACAGGCCGTGCCGGGCCTCGGGGCGTATCCCCTGGTGGTGGATGCCGGCGCCGGGACCGGCCGGTACCTCGGCGCGGTGCTGGCGGCGCTGCCCGACGCCGTGGGTCTGGCCCTGGACGTCTCCAAGCCGGCGCTGCGCCGCGCCGCCCGGGCGCATCCACGGGCCGCCGCCGCGCTCGCCGACACCTGGCAGCGGCTGCCCCTGGCCGACGGCTCGACGGCCGTGCTGTTGAACGTCTTCGCCCCCCGCAACGGACCGGAGTTCCACCGGGTGCTCGACCCGGCCGGCACGCTGCTGGTGGTCACACCCGCCGCCGACCACCTCAGCGAACTGGTGGACGCCCTGGACCTGCTTCGGGTCGACCCGGACAAGGCCGACCGGGTGGCCGCGAACCTGGGCGGGCACTTCACCCCGGCCAGCTCTACCGTGCACCGCGCCGAGCTGACGCTGACCCGCACCGAGGTGGCCACCCTGGTGGGGATGGGTCCGAGCGCCTGGCACACCGACCAGGACGCCCTCGCCGCCCGGATGGCCGCGCTGCCCGAGCCGGTCCGGGTGACAGTGGCCGTCCGGCTCGACGCCCACCGGCCCCGCTGAGCTCAGGTGGAGAGGTCGACCTCTTCCCAGCCGGGCGGCTCGTCGTGGTACGGCCCGCGCAGGATCACCGCCCACTCCAGCGCCCACCGCCGCTGCCCGATCGCGTTCGCGTCCACCAGACCCGGCGCCCGCCGGCCGCCGCGCTCGGTCTCCAGGTAGGCCCAGTCCAGGCAGTAGTGCAGGTCGAGCAGCGCGGCCGCGTCCGCCGGATGCTGCGGCGCGGTGAGGATGCGGGCCTGCCAGCGCGGAAAGGTCTCCCCCTCGGCGATGTGCGGCAACCGCTCCACCAGCCGCTCGTCCACGGCCAGGGTGGGGTCGAGCTGCTTGCTCAACCCGAGCACCCAGGCCAGCGCGAAGAGCGCGTCGTGGTGCAGCACGAACGAGCGGTGGTCACCCTTGCCGCCCATGACGAACTGCCACTCCGGCGGCGTGACCATGTCGACCAGATGCGAACCGAGCAGCCAGCTCATCGCGGCCTGCGGTGGCATCCCGAAACAGCGGGCCAGGATCAGATGCAGGACGGCGATCCGCGCCTCGATCTCCGGCGTCGGACGCAACTCGATCGCATCACCCGGCTCCCACACGAGCGGAAACTGGGCCGGCGGCAGCGGCAGGCCGAGTCGGGACAGCTCGTCCAGGCTCGCCTCACGCACCTCACGCGGGTCGGGGGCAGGTACGGTCACGGGGCAATTTCCTGTCTGCTCGCGGCGGCGCAAGGCCGGCTGTCCCCCCTTGGCCTGGGAGAATAGCGCTCCCAGGTGACCAGCACCACGCCGCCCCGACCTCCGCCCCGGTCAGCCGATCCGCTCGATGACCAGGGGTGTCGCGGTTGGCGCGGTCGGTGCAATGTGCACCGCGCGACTTGCCTCCGCCAGGGCCGCCGGAATCCGGGACGGGTCCTCGGCGCGCAGCTCGTAGAGGGCATCCCCAACCCGCACCGGATCGCCCGGCCGCTTGTGCAACACCACACCGGCCGGCACGCTCACCGGGTCCTCCTTGCGGGCCCGACCCGCGCCGAGCCGCCACGCCGCAACCCCCATGGCGTACGCGTCGACGGACGCGACGTACCCGTCCTGCTCGGCACGGACCACCTCGACCTCGGCGGCGGTCGGCATCGGCGCGTCCGGGTCGCCGCCCTGCGCCCGGATCATCGCCCGCCAGGAGTCCATCGCCCGGCCGTCGCGCAGGGCCGCCCCCGGATCGACGTCCGGGAGGCCGGCGGCGGCGAGCATCTCCCGGGCCAGGGCCACCGTCAGCTCCACCACGTCCGCCGGGCCACCGCCGGCCAGCACCTCGACCGACTCGGTCACCTCGACGGCGTTGCCGATCGCCAGGCCCAGCGGGGTGGACATGTCCGTGAGCAGGGCGACCGTCCGCACGCCGTGCGCGCCGCCCAACTCCACCATCGTCCGGGCCAGCTCACGCGCCTGGTCGACGGACTTCATGAAGGCGCCCGAACCCACCTTGACGTCGAGGACCAGCGCGCCGGTGCCCTCGGCGATCTTCTTGCTCATGATCGAGCTGGCGATCAGCGGGATCGCCTCCACGGTGCCTGTCACGTCCCGCAGCGCGTACAGCTTGCGGTCGGCGGGGGCGAGCCCGGCACCGGCCGCGCAGATCACCGCGCCGACCTCGTCGAGCTGGGCGATGAACTCGTCGTTGCTCACCGTGGCCCGCCAGCCCGGGATGGACTCCAACTTGTCCAGCGTGCCGCCGGTGTGCCCGAGGCCGCGCCCGCTGAGCTGGGGAACTGCCGCGCCGCACGCGGCCACCAACGGGGTGAGCGGCAGAGTGATCTTGTCACCGACGCCGCCGGTGGAGTGCTTGTCGACAGTGGGCCGGCGTACCGCCGACAGGTCCAGCCGCTCACCGCTGGCGATCATCGCGGCGGTCCACCTGGCGATCTCCGGCCCGGTCATGCCGTTGAGCAGGATCGCCATCGCCAGGGCGGACATCTGCTCGTCGGCGACGACCCCCCGGGTGTACGCGTCGACCACCCAGTCGATCTGTGCGTCCGACAGCACGCCCCCGTCCCGCTTGGTTCGGATGACGTCAACAGCAGCAAAACCACTACTCATCAGAAGATCTTCCTAGTCGATTGCAGATCCCGCCAACGGCCGGCCCGTGACCACGTCGGGGCGGGGGCCGACCGTGCCCGGCGCAGGGATCAAGCCTGACCGCCCGGAGCCGGGCACGGTCGGCCCCCGCCCCCAACCTCAGCCACCCGACCACCGCTCCGGGATCTCCAACGGCGGCTCACCCTCACCGGCCCAGAAGATCGTGCCGGTCTCGTCCACCACCACCACGCGGGGCGTCCGGGCCAGGCCCCAGGTGATCGCCTCGGCCGGGTCGTCCCAACTCGGCGCCTCCTCCAGCACCCCGGTCTCGGCGCCGGCGTCGTCCCCGGCCGACCGCTCCCAGTACGCCGTCCAGACCTGCTGGCCGGCGGACATGTCCGGGTGCACGAAGACGGTGCCGCGTCCGCGCCAGGCGGCCAGCCGCTCGGGAACCACCGGCACGGGCGTCTCGCCGGTAACCGCCTCCAGGTCCTCGACACCGAAGGCGTGTGGCAGCAGCTCGGCCATCCGCAGTGGGCGGCTCTTGGTCTCGATCAGGCACTCCGGCCCGCCGTGTTCCCAGAGCAGTTGCCGGCACCTGCCGCACGGCATCAGCGGCTCACCTGTGGCGTCGACGCAGGAGAGCGCGACGAGCCGGCCGCCGCCGGTGGCGTGCAGGCTGGAGACGACACCGCACTCGGCGCAGAGCGTCACCCCGTACGCGGCGTTCTCGACGTTGCAGCCGACCACCACGCGGCCGTCGTCGACCAGCGCGGCCGCGCCGACCGGGAACGTCGAGTACGGCGCGTACGCGTGCCGCATCGCGTCCGTGGCAGCAGCGCGCAACCGCGCCCAGTCAATGTCGGTCATGCCGCCATTGTGCCGAAGCAGCCCAGGTCAGAAGCGGGCAGGGCCGGGCCACGGGCAGGCGCAGCCGCGCCGCGCGTGAGTCACCACAGTCGGAGGCGATGCCGACGAAGGCCGCGCGGGGGTGTAGGGGACGTTCGGCCCTGCATCTCCCGTTCGGAAGAGCCGACTCTGAAACCGAGGACGAGCGAGTGCGACCGACGGGGAGATGTGATGGCGAAGTTGGGGAGTTGGCAGTTATCCGAGAACACTCTTCGTCGGATGTACGCGGGGGGCCGCGGTAACGCGGCGGCCCGCCGGTTCGCCCGGCTTTGGGCGGCCGTGTACAGCGCTGGCCTGCATCCGAGGCGCTGGGTGACACTCGAGGTCGTGGGACGCCGCACCGGTCGGGTCACCCGGTTCCCGCTGGGTATGGCCGACTGGCGGGGCGACTGGTATCTGGTGCCGATGCTGGGCGAGAGCTGCAACTGGGTCCGGAACGTACGTGCGGCCGACGGCCTCGTGACCATTCGGCACGGGCGTGCCAGGGTCTGCCGCCTGGTCGAGGTGCCGGTCGACGAGCGTGCACCGATCCTCAAGCGGTATCTGGCGAAGGTCCCTGGAGCCCGGCCGCACATCCCCGTCGACCGGCACGCATCCCTGTCCGAGTTCGCGGCAATCGCGGCACGGTACCCCGCGTTCCGGATCGAGTCGGTCCCCGGGAGCAGTCCGGACACCGATGGCGAAAGGCCAGCTTGATCCTGCTGACTGGCACAGAACTGGCTGTGCCCGGCGAGAGTCCCGCCGGGCACAGCCAGGGCGTCAGCCCTTGATGTACGGCTTGCCGTCGGCGGCCGGTGCCCGGACCCGCCCCACCAGGCCGGCGACCGCCAGGATGGTCGCCAGGTAGGGCAGCATGGCCAGGAACTGGCTGGGGATCGAGCTGTTGATGGCGCCCAGGTAGGTGGCGAGCTGGTCGGCGAAGCCGAAGAAGAGCGCGGCGAGCAGCGCCCCGGTCGGGTTCCACCGGCCGAAGATCAGCGCGGCCAGCGCGATGAACCCCTTGCCGCCGATCATGTTCTTGGTGAACGAGTAGAGCGCCAGGGTGTACGACGCGCCGCCGATGCCGGCGACCACGCCCGCCAGCAGCACGTTGCGGTAGCGCACCCGCAGCACCTTGACGCCGAGGGTGTCGGCGGCGGTCGGGTGTTCGCCGACCGAGCGGGTACGCAGCCCCCAGCGGGTGCGGAACAGCCCGATGTGGATCACCAGAACCAGCAGCAGCCCGAGGTAGAGGAAGATGTTGCCGCGGAACAGCGCCGGCCCGAGGACGGGGATGTCCTTGAGCAGCGGGATCTCCCAGTTGCTGAAGCGGGGCGCGCTGTTGTACTTCTCCGCGTCGGTCTGCATCAACCGCTCGTAGAGGAAGCCGGTGACGCCGACCGCCAGCAGGTTCAGCACGATGCCCATGACGACCTGGTCGACCAGGTAGCGAATGGCGAAGACGGCCAGCAGCAGCGAGATGAACGCGCCGCCGATCGCGGCGGCGACCAGGCCCACCCAGACGTTGCCGGAGAGGCTGCCGAACAGCGCGCCGCTGAACGCGCCCATCAGCAACTGACCCTCGATGGCCACGTTGACCACACCGGAGCGCTCGCAGAGCACCCCGGCGAGCGCCCCGAAGATCAACGGCAGGGCCAGGATGAAGGTGCCCCGGATGATGTTGACCAGCGGCATGAAGTTCTGCCCGCTCGGTGCCGCGGAGACCTGCCAGCAGAGGAAGGAGAGCACGAAGCCGACCAGCCCGACGGCGAGCACGGGCAGGAACCACCGCTTCGGCACTCCGGCGAGCAGCGCCGCGCCGGCGGCGATCGCGATGATCCCGAACAGGATCGCCCCGATGGTGCCGTTGATCTCCAGCGCGGTACCGGCGGCGTCCTCACTGAGCGTGAACCGGGCCTGCTGATCGGTGGCGAGGGCCCCGAAGAGCACCGCCGCCAGCAGACCGAGCGCCAGCAGCGTGAGGCCGACCTTGCGGCCACGGGTCCAGAATCCCTCGTCGACCGGGGCGACCGCGACGTCGGGGACAGCCATGGTGGACATGTGTTACCAGCCCTTCGCCAGGCTCGTCTGCAACCGGGCGGCCCGTGCGGCCCGGAGCTGGAAGATCGCCTTCACCAGGGCCGGCGCGGCGATGAAGATGACGATCAGCGCCTGGAGCACTGTCACCAGCTCCAGCGAGATCCCCGAGTACGACTGCATCCGGTTGCCGCCGGCCTGGAGCGCGCCGAACAGCAGCGCGGCCAGCAGCACGCCCCAGGGCTTCACCCGGCCGAGCAGCGCCACGAGGATGCCGTCGAAGCCGATCTGCGCGACGACCAGCGGCGTCAGGGCGCTGGCGGTGGAGCCGAGCACCATGTTCGAGCCGCCCAGGCCGGCCAGGATCCCGGAGAACACCATGATCAGGATGTACGTCCGGGTGACGCTGATGCCGGCGGTGCGGGCGGCGTCCGGGTTGGCGCCGACCGCGCGCAGCTCGAAGCCGAGGGTGGAGCGGTTGAGCAGCCAGGCGACAGCCCAGGTGGCCAGCACGGCGAGCAGGATGCCGGCGTGCACCCGCAGGTTGTCGCCGAGCAGTCGGGGCAGCTGGGCGGAGTTGTCCACCGCCTTGCTGATCGCGTCGGTTCGGGTCGGGTCCTGCACGCCGTTCTGCACGATCAGCCAGGTCAGGAAGTACGTGGCGACGTAGTTGAGCATGATCGTGTTGATCACCTCGTGTGCGCCGGCGCGGGCCTTGAGGATGCCCGGGATGAATCCCCAGAGCGCACCACCGAGGGCGCCGGCGAGCACGGCCACCAGCAGGTGCAGGCCGGGCGGCAGCGGCAGCAGGAAGCCGGCCAGCGCGGCCAGGATCACGCCGATGGTCGCCTGGCCCTGCGCGCCGATGTTGAACAGGCCGCCGCGGAAGGCAAGCGCCACCGCCAGGCCGGTGAAGACCAGCGGCGCGGTGTAGGTGAGCGTCTCGGAGATCGGCGCCAGCACCGCCTGCCAGCCGTTACTGCCGTTCAACCAGCCGGAGAACGCCTCCGGGTCGAAGACCGAACCCTTGAACAGGTTCGCGTACGCCTCACTGACAAGCGTCCAGCTCGCGTTGAACGCGTCGGCCGGGCGGGCGGTGATGTAGGTGTACGTGTGCAGCACGTCCGGATCGGAGACGATCATCAGGACCGCGCCGACCACGATCGCCAGCACCAGCGACAGCAGGGTCACCGTGAAGGTGTTGGCCGCCCAGAGGTTGTCCAGGAACAGCCGGCCCAGGGACGGCTTCGGCTCCGCCTCCGGCTCGGGCTTCGACGCCGGGCGGGTCGGCTCGGTCGCCGACTCGGCCCGTTCGGTGTTGCCGAGCGCGTTCTGCGCGGCCTGCGCCTCGCTCGCCGGCTCCTTGTCCGGCGAGCCGGACTGCGGGGTGGGGTCGCTCATGCCTCGTCCTCGTTCGCGGAGCCTGCGTCGCTCGCCGGACTCCCGTCGGTGGCCGCGCCGTCGGTCGGCTCGGCGTCCGTGCCGTGCTCGTGGGCGGCGTCCGGGCTGATGCCGGCCATCAGCAGGCCGATCTCCTCGCGCGGGGTGTCCGGGCCGACGATGCCGATGATCCGACCGCGGTACATCACCGCGATCCGGTCGGCCAGCCCGATCACCTCGTCGAGCTCGCTGGAGACCACCATGACGGCGGTTCCGACGTCCCGCTCGTGGATGATCCGGCTGTGGATGAACTCGATGGACCCGACGTCGACGCCGCGGGTCGGCTGGGCGGCGATGAAGAGCTTCAGCGGCCGGGACAACTCCCGGGCCACGATCACCTTCTGCTGGTTGCCGCCGGACAGGGTGCCCGCCGGCGCGTCCGCCGATGAGGTGCGGACGTCGAACTGCTCGATCCGCTCCTTGGCCGACGAGGCGATCACGTCAGGCTTCAGCGCGAGCCCGCTGCCGAACGGTGGACGGTCGTAGATGTCCAGCACGAGGTTCTCCGCGACGCTGAACTCCTTGACCAGGCCGTCCACGCTGCGGTCCTCGGGCACGTAGCCGACGCCCGCGCGGAGCACCTTCTTCGTCTTCCAGCCGTCGATCCGGTCGCCGGCCAGGCTGACCGTGCCGGCGAGCACCGGGCGCAGGCCCATGATCGCCTCGATCAGCTCGGTCTGACCGTTACCCTGGACGCCCGCCACGCCGAGCACCTCGCCGGCGCGTACGGTCAGGTCCACCCCGTCGACGGCGCGGATCTGCCGGTCGTCGTCGACGACCAGTCCCGCGACCTCCAGCACCGGTTCGCCCGGCGTGGCCCCGGACTTGTCCACGGTGAGCCGGACGTTGCGCCCGACCATCAGCGCGGCCAGCTCGTCCCGGCTGGCCTCCGGCGAGGCGGTGCCGACGGTCTTCCCGCGCCGGATCACCGTGATCCGGTCGGCGATGGCCTTGACCTCGCCGAGTTTGTGGGTGATGAAGACGATCGACTTGCCGGCCGCCTTGAGCGACCGCATGACGGTCAGCAGTTCCTCGGTCTCCTGCGGGGTGAGCACCGCGGTCGGCTCGTCCAGGATGAGCAGGTCGACGTCACGCGTCAGCGCCTTGACGATCTCGACGCGCTGCTGGATGCCGACCGGCAGGTCCTCGATCACCGCGTCCGGGTCGACCCGCAGGTTGTAGCGCTCGGACACCTCGGTGACCTCGCGCCGGGCGCGTCGCCGGTCCAGGAAGCCGGCGATGCCGCCCTTGACCTGCTCGGCGCCGAGCATGATGTTCTCGGCCACGGTGAAGACCGGCACCAGCATGAAGTGCTGGTGCACCATGCCGATCCCGGCCGCGATCGCGTCGGAGGGGCCCTTCAGCTTCAGCGGCGCGCCGTCGATGAGGATCTCGCCCTCGTCGGGCTGGTAGAGCCCGTAGAGCACGTTCATCAGGGTCGACTTGCCCGCGCCGTTCTCGCCGAGCAGGGCATGGATCTCTCCAGGCTCCACCGTCAGATCGATGTGGTCGTTGGCGACCAGATCACCGAACCGTTTGGTGATGCCGCGCAGTTCGAGTCTCAGCGCAACCTCCTGGAGTGCGAGCGATGGTGCAGCGTAGCTGCCGTCAACCCGGCCCGACCGGCCCGGCCACCGTTGGTGCGCGATCGGCCGCCCCGACCCCACGGGTCACCCCGCAGGGCCAGAGCGGCCGGATCGGTCCTGCCTGTTCCCCGCCGACCGTCCGATGATCTCACCGGACGAATCGGCCGGTCGTCACTTGGTCGGCTGAGCCTGCGAGGTGACGGTGATGGTGCCGGCGGCGATGTCCGCCTTGATCTTGTCAACCTCGGCCTTCAGCTCGGCCGGAACCTTGCTGTCGAAGTCGTGGTACGGGGCGATCGAGACGCCGGTGTTGGCCAGGGTGCCCACGAAGCCCGGGTTGGCCTGCAGCTTCTCGCCACCGGCGGCCTTCAGCACGGCCTCCTTGACGGCCTCCGGGATGTTCTTGACGACCGTGGTGATGATCGCCGAGCAGTCCGGGGTGCTCTCGCAGCCGTCGACGTCCACCCAGATGGTGCTGTACTTGCCACCCGAGGCCTTGGCCGCGGCGGTGGTGCCGAGGCCGGAGCCGCCGGCGACCGGCATGATGATGTCCGCGCCCTGGGCGACCAGCGCGTCGGAGACCTTCTTGCCCTCGTCCTGCTTGGCGAAGTCGTTGGTGAAGGAGCCCTTCTGGGTCTCCTTGTTCCAACCCAGCGCCTGGACGTTCTTGCCCTTGGTCTTGTTGTAGTGCGTCACGCCGTCGACGAAACCGTCCATGAAGATGGTCACCGGCGGGATCGGCAGGCCGCCGTAGGTGCCCACCTTGCCGCTCTTGCTCATCCCGGCGGCGAGGTAGCCGGCCTGGAACGCGGCCTGCGCGGTGTCGAACTGCATCGGGTAGACGTTGGCGTCACCGGGCTTGGCGTCGACGATGCCGAACTGCTGGTTCGGGTTCGCCTTGGCGATCTTCGAGGTGGCGTTGGCCATCAGGCCACCGACCGCCAGGATGAAGTCGCACTTCTGGTTGACGTACTGCGTCAGGTTCGGCTCGTAGTCGGCCTCGGCCTTCGACGCGACGTACTTGATGTCGATGTTGTCGTTGGCGGCCTTGGCCTCCTGCAGACCCTTCCAGGCCGAGGTGTTGAACGACTTGTCGTCGATGCCGCCGACGTCGGTCACCATGCAGGCGCTGAACTTCTTGGCGCCACTGCCGGCGTTGTTGTCATCATCGGGGGCCTCGCCACAAGCGGCGGCCGTGAGCAGAAGCCCACCCGCCGCGAAGATCGAGGCGATCCGCATCCCACGCACCGAGCGCAAGACGTCTCCTTCCCATTGCACACCGCGCCTAGTGCGGTGGCAGCCCATCAGCCGACCTGCGGGTGTGCCGCCGGCTGTCCCACGTTACGGACGGGAGCGTACGCCCGCGCCCACCCACCGGCCGACAATCGTGCACGACTGTTGAACGCCTGTTACCCGGGTGTAACCCTTGGGTGGGGCAAATCACTCTTCGTGCTGGTGGGCGAGCGTCGGGGCGTCCCAAACGTCCGGTTCGACAGGGGCTGACCCCCCTCCCGGACGTTACCGCCAAAAGACCGCCACCGCCGCGTTGACCAGGGTCAGGCCGACGATCGCGAGGAAGTGGCCGCGGTTGACCACGTCCCGCTTCCGGGAGAAGAAGACCATGACGAAGATCAGCAGCGCGATCACCAACTTCGTCACAAGTTTCGCCGGCGCCGGCTCGTCGCCGTCGCGCAGTGGCGCGGAGAGCCCGAGGCCGGTCAGCAACTGGATCACAGCGCCCCAGAGCATGGCGGAGTTGATCCGCAGCTTGCCGCTGACGTACTGGGCGATCGCCCCGCCGAGCAGCAGGGCGAAGCCGATCAGATGGACATAGAGGAGAATCAGTCTCAGTGCTTCCACGCCGCCCATCCTCCCCCATCAACGACAGTTTGTAGTAGTGGGGTCGGCCGGTCGGCGCGTCGCCGGCTCAGCCCTTGACGGCGCCGCTGGTGAGGCCGGAGACGATGAAGCGCTGGAGGAACTGGAACACCAACACGGTGGGGATCGCGGTGAGCAGGGTGCCGGCAGCGAAGATCCCGAAGTTGGTGTTCCGCTCGGCGCCCTGCAACATGCCCCGCATACCGACCGCGAGGGTCTTGGCGTCCGTGTCGGTGAGGAAGACGCTCGCCATCAGGAACTCGTTGATGGTGTTGATGAAGGCGAGCAGCCCGGTCACCGCGAGGATCGGCGCCACCAACGGCAGCAGGATCCGGAAGAACACCTGGGCGTGCGACGCGCCGTCCATGGTGGCCGACTCGTCCAACTCCCGGGGCAGCGTGTCGAAGAAGCCCTTCATCAGCCACGTGTTCACGCCCAGCGCGCCACCCATGTAGAGCAGCATCAGGCCCCACGGGGTGTTGAAGCCGATGGCCGGCCACAGGTCCGTGATCATGCCGAAGATCAGGAAGATCGCCACGATCGCCAGGAACTGCGGGAACATCTGGATCAACAGCAGCGACAGCAACCCCACCCGTCGCCCCTGGAACCGCATCCGGGAGAAGGCGTACGCCGCGAGCGCGGAGAGCAGGACCGAGGCGAACGCGGCACCACCGGCGATGAGCACCGAGTTCAGGAACCAGTTGGCGAACTCGGTACGCGCGAACAGATCCCCGAAGTTCTCGAACGACACCCCGCCGGTCGGCACCAACTCGGTGGAGGACAGGGTGCCGAGCGGATTGAGCGCCGCCGAGACGACGAACACGAGCGGGAAGAGACTGAACAGCACGCCCAGCAGACCGACCAGGTGCCGCCAGCCGACCTGGGCGAACCAGCGGTTCCCCCGCCTCCCCGCGTTGCGGTCGACCGCCGTCGGGCGGCTCGCGCCGGTGAGTGTGGTCACGCGTACACATCCTCCTGTTGCCGGGTCCGCCGGAAGCTGACCGCCGAGACCACCGCGACGATGGCGAAGATGAACAACGAGATGGCCGCGGCGAAGCCGAACTGCGCGGCCTGCCCGCCGAACGCCAGCCGGTAGGTGTAGGTGATCAGCAGGTCGGTGGCGCCGTTGCTGGGGTTGTCGGCCGGGAACGGCGCGCCCTCGGTGGTCAGGTAGATCGCGTTGAAGTTGTTGAAGTTGAACGCGAACGACGAGATCAGCAGGGGCGAGAGCGCGACCAGCAGCAGCGGCAGGGTGACCGCCTTGAACGACTGCCAGGGCGACGCCCCGTCGACCGAGGTGGCCTCGGTCAACTCCCGCGGGATGGCCTGTAGCGCGCCGGTGGCCACCAGGAACATGTACGGGTAGCCGAGCCAGAGCTGCACAAGGATCACCGCGGCGCGCGCCGACCAGTCCTGCCCGAACCAGTCGACGCTGAGCCCGAACAGGTTGTTGATCAGCCCGAAGTCGGTGTTGAACATGTCCCGCCAGACCAGCAGCATCGCGAAGGACGGCATGGCGTACGGCAGGATCAGCAACATCCGGTAGAGGTTGGTGCCCCGCATCCGGGGCGAGTGCAGCGCCAGCGCGATCAGCATGCCGAGGATGAACGTGCCGCCGGTGGAGCCGATCGCGAAGGCGAAGTTCCAGATCAGCGTGCCGAGGAACGGCCCGGAGATTCGCTCGTCGGTGAGCACCCGGGTGAAGTTGGACAGCCCGACGTTCACCTTCCAGCCCTGGGCCAGCCGCTCGCCGTCGGTGGCGACGAACGCGCCGACCTCGCCGTCCGCGGTCCAGGTCCGGCCGCTGTCGCTGTCCTTCACGCAGTCGCACCCCGCGTCGTACGCCCGCACGGCCTTGCCCTCGTACACCCGGGACAGGCCGGACGAGCGCAGCGCGCCGCCGGCGGTCGGCACCACCAGGTCGGTGATGTCCTTGCTGCGGGCGCTGGCCTGGCCGACGTTCAGCACGGTGTAGCCGTCGGCCGCGGTGACCTTGCCGCCGGGGGCGACGGTGGCCGCGCCCGGGTCGAGCGGGCGCAGGCCCCGCGCGTCGCCGACGGAGACCGTGTTGGTCTGCGGGTCGGTGATCAGGAAGACCAGGGCGCCGGTGGCCGGGTCGCCTTTGGTGGCCACGGACATCGGGTACTGGGCGGAGCCCGGGACCTGCTTGACCGAGGAACTCTGGATCGCGACGATCGCGTCGTCCTTGCTGCCGCGGTGGCCGTCGCCGAAGTTGGTGAAGGCCGTGCTCGCGGTGTAGAGCACCGGCACGACCTGGAATGCGATCAGGAAGAGCGTGCCCGGGACGAGGTACTTCGCCGGGATGTGCCGGCGGCCGAGGTACAGGTAGAACAGCGCGGCGGTGGTCAGCACCAGCACCGCCAGCCAGACCCACATCTCGGCCTCGACCAGCGGGAAGGCCGCCCAGATCGCGATCCCGGCCACCAGGCCGAGCAGGATCACCTTCGCAGCGAGGCCGGCCACGGTGATCGGCGCGTGGTTCCGCGCGGTACGGGACGTGCGCGGGGACCCGGTGCGGACGGGCCCCCGGCCCGGGGCCTGCTGGGCAGACCCCGGGCCGGACAGCGGTGTGCTCATTACTTGATCGAGCCGGCGATCGTCTTGCCGGCCGCGGTGACGGTGCTGGTCGGGTCGGCGCCGCCGATGACGGCGGCCTCGGCCTTGCCGAACGGGTCCCAGATCGCGGCCATCGCCGGGATCGCCGGGAGCACCTGGCCGTTCTTGCCGGCCTCGATGAACTTGGCGAGGTCGGGGTCGCTGCCCTTGACCTGGTCCAGCGCGGCGGTCAGCGCCGGTGGGCGCGGGTCGGCCTGGTAGAGCGCCACGGCCAGTTCCGGCTTGGCGACGTAGTTGACGACGAACTCCTGGGCGAGGGCCTTGTTCTTGCCCTTGGCGGCGACGTAGAAGGACTGCACGCCCACGAACGGCGCAGCCGCCTTGCCACCGGCGAAGCCGGGGACGGCGGAGACGTCGTACTTGATGCCGGCCTTCTTCACGTCGGCGGTGGCCCACGGGCCGGAGACCAGGAAGGCGCACTTCTTGCCGGTGAAGGTGGCGGTCGAGTTGGTGTCGGCGATCGAGCGCTTCAGCACGCCCTCGCCCTTCTCGCCGAGCGCGGCGATCTTCTTGAACGCGGCGATCGACTCCGGCTTGCCCACGCCCAGGTCCTTCGGGTCGTAGTCGCCGTTAGCGGTGGTGCCGAAGAGGTATCCGCCGGCCGAGCTGTACAGCGGGTAGATGTGGTACGCGTCGCCCTTCTGGCCGACCTGCAGGCACAGCGTCTCGGTGACCTTCTTCTGCGCCTTGAGCTGCTTACCGGTGGCGACCAGGTCCTCGATCGTCTTCGGCGCCTCGGGGGCCAGCTCGGTGTTGCGGATCAGCGCCAGGTTCTCCTGCGCGTACGGCACGCCGTAGAGCTGGCCGTTGAAGGTGACGGCCTTGATGGCGGTCTCGTTGAAGGCGGCCTTCTGCTCGTCGGGCAGCTGCACCGGGTCGATGGCACCGTTCTGCACCAGGTTGCCGATCCAGTCGTGGGCGCCGATCACCACGTCCGGGCCGCCGCCCTGGCTCGACACGGTCACGAAGTTGTTCTGGAGGTCCTCGTTCGGGACGGCCTGGACCTCGACGGTGACGCCGTTCTCCTGGCCGAACTTCTCGGCGAATGGCTTGAGGGCCGCGGTCCGCTTGTCGTCCGCCCAGATGACCAGTTTGCCGCCGGCGGCCTTGGGGGACTCCTTCGCGGCCGGCTCGTCGCTGTCGCCACAGCCGGAGGCGGCGAGCGCCAGGGCGAAGAGGGCGACCACACCCGCGGTACGGATGCGCATCGGTACTCCTGTCGTCATGGCGGGTCCGCCGGGGGAAGGGCGGCCCGCCAGTGGGATCCTCTGGAAGTTCTTGCCAACCGGCGCATAAGTACTGCGCCGCTGCTCTCGCATGTTGCGGGGACGTTAGCAATACGTTGCAGATAATGGAAGGGCTTGCAGAGTGCCCCGCAAGAACTTGCCGGTGGGCTAAAGTGCCGCCATGCGCGCTCGACTGTCCGACATCGCCCAGCAGGCCGAAGTCAGCGAGGCCACGGTGTCGCGGGTGCTCAACGACCGCCCCGGCGTGGCCCCGGAGACCCGGCAGGCCGTCCTCACCGCCCTCGACGTGCTCGGTTACGAACGCCCGGCCCGGCTGCGCAAACGCAGCGCCGGACTGGTCGGCCTGGTGGTGCCGGAGCTGGACAACCCGATCTTCCCCGCCTTCGCCCAGGTCATCGAGTCGACCCTGGCGCAGAGCGGGTTCACACCGGTGCTCTGCACCCAGACCGCCGGTGGCGTCACCGAGGACGAGTACGTGGAGATGCTGCTGGACCGGCAGGTCTCCGGCATCGTCTTCGTCTCGGGCCTGCACGCCGACACCGCCGCCAACCACGACCGCTACCGGGCGTTGATCGCCCGCCCGCTGCCGGTCGTGATGATCAACGGGTACGTGCCGGGCATCGGCGCGCCCTTCGTCTCCTGCGACGACCGGGAGGCCGCCGAACTGGCTGTGGCCCATCTCGTCGCGCTCGGGCACCGGCGGATCGGCCTGATCACCGGCCCGGACCGGTTCGTCCCGGTGCAGCGCAAGGTGGCCGGCTGGCGAGCGGCGATGACCCGGATGGCCGGCGTGGCCGAGGCCGATCTCGGCCCACTCGCCGAGCTGTCGCTGTTCGGTGTGGAGGGTGGCGAGGCGGCGGCCGGCCGGCTGCTCGACCGCGGCGTCACCGCCGTGGTCTGCGGCTCGGACCTGATGGCGCTCGGCGCGGTCCGGGCGGCCCGCCAGCGCGGCCTGACCGTTCCGGGCGACCTCTCCGTCCTCGGGTACGACGACTCGCCGTTGATGGCCTTCACCGACCCGCCACTGACCACCATGCGTCAACCGGTGATCGCGATGGCCGTGGCTGCGGTCCGGGCCCTGGTGGACGAGATCAACGGGCACGGCGCCCCGCACTCGGAGTACCTGTTCCGTCCGGAGCTGGTGGTGCGCGGCTCGACTGCGGTTGCCCCGGCCGCTGTGCGATTCCCTTACGCAAGATCTGCTTGACTCTTGCAGGGCGCGGCCGGCATATTGCTCAGACAGTCGCACCCGAGCACGAGACAGACGGGGAAACGCCCACCGATGACCGCCAGCACCGCCACCCCGACCCGCCCCGCCGACGACTGGTGGCGCGCCGCGGTCGTCTACCAGGTGTACGTCCGCAGCTTCGCCGACAGTGACGGCGACGGCGTCGGCGATCTCCAGGGGATCCGGCAACGCCTGCCGTACCTGCACGACCTCGGGGTGGACGCGCTCTGGTTGACCCCGTTCTACACGTCCCCCATGGTCGACGGCGGCTACGACGTCGCCGACTACCGCGACGTCGATCCGATGTTCGGTACGCTCGCCGACTTCGACGCGATGATCGCCGACGCGCACGCCCTGGGCCTGCGGATCATCGTCGACCTGGTGCCCAACCACACGTCGAGCGCGCACCGCTGGTTCGTCGACGCCCTCGCCGCCGGCCCCGGCTCACCGGAGCGGGCCCGCTACCTCTTCGCCGACGGTCGGGGCGAGCGAGGCGAGTTGCCGCCGAACGACTGGGAGAGCATCTTCGGCGGCCCAGCCTGGACCCGCGTCGTCGACGGCCAGTGGTACCTGCACCTGTTCGACCCGGCCCAGCCGGACCTCAACTGGCGTCATCCGGAGGTCCGCGCCGAGTTCGAGGACGTGCTGCGGTTCTGGCTGGACCGGGGCGTGGACGGATTCCGGGTGGACGTCGCCCACGGCATGATCAAGGCCGAAGGGCTGCCGGACGTCGGCTTCAGCACTATGACGACCGGCCAGCGCCAGGTCGAGCTGCTCGGCAAGGGCCGCCTCCCCTACTTCGACCAGGACGAGGTGCACGAGATCTACCGCGCCTGGCGGCCCATCCTGGACAGCTACCCCGGCGGCCGGATGGCGGTGGCCGAGGCGTGGGCCGAGACCCCGCAGCGGCTCGCCCGCTACATCGGCCCGGACGAGCTGCACCAGGCCTTCAGCTTCGACTTCCTCGACGCCACCTGGTCGGCCGACTCGTTCCGCAAGGTGATCGACACCGCTCTGGCCGAGGCGACAGTGGTCGGCGCACCGACCACCTGGGTGCTGTCCAACCACGACAAGCAGCGCCACGTCACCCGCTACGGCGACGGGGCCGAGGGTCTGCGGCGGGCCCGCGCGGCCAGCCTGCTGATGCTCGCCCTGCCCGGCTGCGCCTACCTCTACCAGGGTGAGGAGCTGGGCCTGCCCGAGGTGCTCGACCTGCCCGACGAACTGCGCCAGGACCCGGCGTTCCTGCGGACCGGCGAGAGCCGCGACGGCTGCCGGGTGCCCATCCCGTGGACCGGCGAGCTGGCGCCGTACGGCTTCGGGCCGGCCGGCAGCGAGTTGAGCTGGCTGCCCGCCCCCGCCACCTGGCGGGCGCTGTCCGTCGCCGCGCAGACCGGCGTGCCCAACTCGACGCTGGAGCTGTACCGGGCCGCGCTGCGGATCCGCCGCGACCATCCGGCGCTGGCCCTCGACGCCGGTGGGGTCACCTGGCTGGAGACCGGCCCCGGCGTGCTCGCCTTCTCCCGCGCCAACGGCGAAGCGGTACTGACCTGCGTGGTCAACCTCAGCGGGGCGCCGGTCCTGATCGACGGGTACGGCCAGCCGGTCGTCGCCAGCGACACGCTCACCGGGCAGGGCTCCGGCCATCTGCTCGGAGTTGACGCCGCCGCCTGGTTGGAACGCCGCTGAGCGGGTAACCCGTTCTCGACCTGGTCGTCCGTCGTGCCCCGCGCCAACGGGCGACTGGGCTACCGGCCCCTTGTGGTGGGGGGTGAGGTGGCGCCGGCGCCACGCGGAGTCGACTCCGCGCGGCGCCGGTGTCCGTCTGCGCCGATGTGTGCGTCGTCGCCGCTGTGGGTACCGCACCGGGCACCGACGCGCCGACCCGCTGACCGTCCCGGGGATCACTTCGCTGTGAGCAGTGCCGCGATCCGGGTGAAGCCCTCGCGTACCTCGGCCTCGTCCGGCGGTTCGGCGGGCTCGCCGTGACCCGCCTCGTCGGCGGCGGCGTCCAACTCCTCGTCGATCACGTCCTCGAAGTCGCCGTACAGGTCGGCCCCCTCGACCTGACGTGCCTCGTCCTCGGCGGCGACCTGCGCGGCGGCGATCTCGCTGCGGATCTCGTCGGCCGACAGCGCCGGCAGCAACGGCTCCACCACCGCCATCAGCTGCTCCTCGGCCACCACCGCCTCGGCCAGCGCCAGCGCGTGCGGCCGCTCGTACGGCCCGCAGACCACCGGCTCCCACTCGTCGAGATCGCCGAGCGGACCGAAGGTGATGATCCACGGGAGCCCGAGCAGCGGCGAGTCGGCCGGCAGGTCAAGTGTCATGAGTGCGCCCACCGGCTCATCATGGCCGCGAACGCGAGTGCCGGACGCGGTTTCGCCGCAGGACCGCCCGTCCGGCGGCCGATCCGGGGCGGTCAGCCGGGGCGGGCCGCGTCCAGGGCAGCACGGACCAGCGCGAGCGCGGTCGCGGGCGGTACGCCCAGCCGGGCCGCCTCGGCCGCGTAGCCGGCGGCAGCCCGCTGTAACCGGTCGACGGCGTCGTCCCGGCCCGGAGCGACGAAGGTGCCGTTGCGCCCCCTGGTCTCCAGCAGACCTGCCGTCTCCAGTTCGCGGTACGCCCGGGCCACCGTGTTCGCGGCCAGCCGCAGGTCGGCGGCGAGCTGCCGGACGGTGGGCAGTCGGCTGCCCACCGGGAGCCGGCCGTCGCCGATCAACTCGGCGAGTTGCACGCGTACCTGCTCGTACGGGGGCACCGACGAATCCGGGTCGACCGAGATCAGCACCTGCACACCCTCCGCCATCAGCCCGCGCCGCCCGGCGTACCGGGATCGGTGTCCTCGTCGAGTTTCGCCGGCGGGGCGCCCTCCGCCAGGTCCACCACCCGCCCGTTCGTGCTGGTCGCGAGCAGCGCGGCCCCGAACAGCACCAACTGGTTGAGCAGGTAGAGGTAGAGCAGCAGACCGACGGCGCCGGCCACCACCGTGTACGCCGGATTCCGCTCGGTGCGCACCACGTAGTACCGGCCGACGGTGTTGAGCAGCGTGATGCCGATCGCGACCAGCAGCACCACCGGCCGCAACCGGGACCGGCTCATCCGCAGCCGGGGCACCGCGAGCAGCAGCGCGGTGGCGAGCACCGCGTTGACCAGCACGCTGAGCACCGCGCTGACCGTGGTGAGCCCTACCGATCCGGTGCTGCGCAGCAGGAAGCGCAGCAGCGATTCCAGTGCGTCCACGGCCGCCACCGAGACGCCGATGAGCACGAAGACGCCGATCATCACGCCGAGGTCGACCAGCCGTCGGATCACCAGGTTGCCGGGCTGCTGGTTGAGCGCGTACATCAGTCGCTGCGAGGAGCGGATCGCCTCCACCCAGCCGATCCCGGTGAAGACCAGGATGACCAGACCCACCACGCCTACCGTGCCGCTGGAGTTGGCGATCTGCTGCGCGTCGAGGAACGGCAGGTTCTCCTTGAGGAAGTCGGCCGCCGCCGCGCTCACCTCGTCGTTGTCCTCCAGGATCGCGCCGAAGATCGAGTACGCGACCAGGGCGAGGGCGAACACCGCGAAGAAGCCGTAGTAGGCGATCGCCGCCGCCAGCCGCCCGCCCAGCACCTCGCCGTAGAGCGCCCCCGCCCGCCACAGGTGGTCGAAGAGACCGGACCGGCCGCGCGCGGCACTCACCCAGCGGTCGATGCCCGCCTCGATCTGGCCGATCACGTTCACGCGATCATCCTCGCCGATCTTTCACCGCCGTAGTGGCAACCCGGCTTGCGATGCTCGCCGACCGGCGCGTCGCCGGCCGGTCAGTCGCCGAGCCGGAAGTCCCGACGCGGCTGCCACCGGGCCTGCCCGCTATGCGAGAAGAGGGTGAACGCGTCGACCTCGAACATCGCCGAGAAGTCGGCAAGATCCTCGTACGCCTTGTCCAGTGCCTCTGGCGCGACGTCCTGCGCGACGGTGACGTGCGGATGGTACGGGAAGCGGGTCTGGCGGTGCAGGCCCGGCGCGGCGGCGATGGCCGCGGCCAGCAGCTCGCACTCGCTGATCCCGGCGGCCACCGCGACGAAGACCACCTGCGTCACCGGACGGAACGTGCCGGTGCCCCGCAGGTGCAGCGCGAACGGCAGGTGCGCGGCGGCGACGGCGGCCAGGTGTTGCTCGATGGCGGGCAGGTTTGCCGTCGGGATCTCGGTCGGCCCGAGCAGCGTCACGTGCGCGGGCACCGCGAGCGGGTCACCGGCCTCGACCCGTCGCCGGGTCAGCTGGCCGCCCCACGGCTCCGGGATGTCCACCGCGATGCCGATCTGGATGGTGTCGCCGGTGGGCGGCACCCCGCCACTGCGATCCACGCTCCGCGCCGCCTTCTCGGCCACCGACCCGCCCCCACCTGTCCTGCGGCGCTATTCGCCGCGCACCGGCGGGAAGAACCCGACCCGCTCGTACGCGGACCGCAGCGTCGGCCCGGCCACCGCCCGGGCCTTCTCGGCGCCGGCGGCGAGCAGCTTGTCCAGCTGCGCCGGGTCGTCCAGGTACGTGCGGGTGCGCTCCTGGATCGGGCGGACGAACTCCGCCACCACCTCGGCCAGCTCCTTCTTGAGGTCGCCGTAACCGCGACCGGCGTACGCGGCCACCAGCTCGTCGATGCCGCGACCGCTGAGCGCCGAGTGGATGGTCAGCAGGTTGGAGACGCCGGGCTTGGTCTCGGTGTCGAAGACGATCTCCCGGCCGGTGTCGGTGACCGCCGAGCGGATCTTCTTGGCCGAACGGGCCGGGTCGTCCAACAGGTCGATGATGCCGGCCGGCGAGGACGACGACTTGGACATCTTCGCCGTCGGCTCCTGCAGGTCGGTGATCTTCGCGGTGTCCTTGACGATGTGCGGCGCCGGCACCGTGAACGTCGTACCGAACAGCGAGTTGAACCGCTGGGCCAGATCCCGGGAGAGCTCCAGGTGCTGGCGCTGGTCCTCGCCGACCGGCACCGCGTTGGCCTGGTAGAGCAGGATGTCGGCGGCCTGCAGGATCGGGTAGGTGAAGAGCCCGACGCTGGCCCGCTCGTTGCCCTGCTTCTGCGACTTGTCCTTGAACTGCGTCATCCGGCTGGCCTCGCCGAAGCCGGTGATGCAGCCGAGCAGCCAGGCCAGCTGCGGGTGCTCGGGCACCTGCGACTGCACGAACAGGGTGCTGCGCTCCGGGTCCAGACCGACCGCGAAGAGCTGCGCGGCGGCCACCCTGGTCCGCTGGCGCAGCAGCGCCGGGTCGTGCCCCGCGGTGATGGCGTGCAGGTCCACCACGCAGTAGAACGCGTCGTGGGTTTCCTGCAGGGCCACCCAGTGCCGTACCGCCCCGAGGTAGTTGCCGAGGTGGAACGAGTCGGCCGTCGGCTGGATGCCGGAGAAGACGCGGGGACGGGCGGGTACGTCGGACATGGCGATAATTCTGTCAGCAAGCAACCCGGTCCGTCATGACGGGCCGGCGGGTCGGCCCCGGCCCGCCGGTGCGGGGGCGCTGACCTCGTACGGCTCGCCCGCCTCCTCCCGGCGGGTCGGTCGGACCGGGGCGCGGCCCCGCTGCCCGGCCACGGGATCCCGGGGCTGCCCGCCGACGACGTCCGGCCGCTGCTCCGCGCTTCGGACGGCGGCGACCGCGAGGCGGGCCACCCGCCGTCCGTCCAACGCCAGCACCCGCAGCGACCAGCCGCCCGGCGGGTCGGGAGCGCCCGCGTCGACCGGCTCGCCGGGCACCGGCACCTCGTCACCGGTCACCGGCAGCCGCCCCAGCGCGGCCATCACGAAGCCACCCACCGTCTCGTACGGCCCGGCGGGCAGCACCACCCCGGTCCGCTCGGCGAAGTCGGACAGGTTGAGCCGTCCGTCCACCACGGCGGGCAGGCCGGCGTGCACCGGGTCGGGGGCGTCGTCGTACTCGTCGTGGATCTCGCCGATCAGTTCCTCGATCAGGTCCTCCAGGGTGACGATCCCGGCGGTGCCGCCGTACTCGTCGACCACCACGGCCAGGTGCTGGCCCTCGCGGCGCATCTCGGTAAGCGCGGCAAGCACCCGTTTGCTGCCGGGCAGCCGCTTCACCTCGCGGGTCAGCTCGCCGACTGTGGCGCACCTGTCGACGTCCGGGCGCAGCAGCAGGTCGCGCAGGTGCACGAAGCCCACCACGTCGTCGTGGGTGCCGTCGGTGACCGGATAGCGGGTGTGCGTCTCGGCGCGGACCAGTCGGGCGGCCTCGGCGATGGTCAGCCGGGCGGGGAGGAAGACCACCTCGGTGCGGGGCATCATCACCTCGCGGACGAGGCTGGCGCCGGCCACCAGGACCTCGTCGATGATCCGCCGCTCGTCCGGGTCGAGCACGGTGTTCGCCGCCACCAGGTCCCGCAGTTCGGCTTCGGTGATGCGTTCCCGGCCGGCCGCCGGGCCGGCGCCGAGCAGGTCGGTGACGAGGCGGCTGGCGCCGTCGGCGGTGCGGACCAGCACCCGGGCGACGGCCCGGGCGAGCGGGCCCGGGTCACGGCGGGGCCGCCCGCGCGCGCGTCGCCGGAGCCCGGTACGGGCCGCTTCCCGCATGACAGAGATGGTAGACACCGGCGGCCCACTCCACCGGGATTGTGCGAGTCTGTTCGATCGTGAAAGATTATGATGGAATGGTGCTGGCGGCACGGTCGGTCGGGCTGCCCGCCGCAGCCGTAGGGTGATCACCAAAGGGTCAGTCCCGGGCGGGGTCGAATCAGGAGGCAACGACGTGAAACTGCTCGTCACCGGGGGCGCCGGCTTCATCGGCAGCGTGGTGACCCGGATGCTGCTGGACGCGGGGCACGACGTCGTCGTCCTGGACGACCTGCGCACCGGCCACCGCGAGGCACTCGCTCCCGACGCCACCCATGTCGAGGCGTCCATCCACGACGCCGCACGGATCGTCACCCCCGAGGCCGGCTTCGACGGGGTGCTGCACTTCGCCGCCCTGATCGCCGCCGGCGAGTCGATGGTCAAGCCCGAGCTGTACTGGCGGAACAACACAGTCGGCACGCTCGCCCTGATCGACGCCGTACGGGCTGCCCGGGTGCCCCGGATGGTCTTCTCCTCCACCGCCGCCGTCTACGGCAACCCCACCGAACTACCCATCCCGGAGACCGCCGTCAAGGCGCCCACCAACACGTACGGCGCCACCAAACTCGCCGCCGACATGGCGCTCACCTCCGAGGCGGTCGCGCACGGGCTGGCCGCGGTCTCGCTGCGCTACTTCAACGTGGCCGGCGCGTACCTCGACGGCACCGTCCCGCTCGGCGAACGGCACGACCCGGAGACACACCTGATCCCGATCGCGCTGGAAGTCGCCGCCGGCCGGCGCGAGAAGCTCCAGCTCTTCGGCGACGACTACCCCACGGTGGACGGCACCTGCGTCCGCGACTACATCCACGTCGCCGACCTGGCCCGCGCCCACCTGCTGGCGTTGGACGCCGCCACCGCCGGCCAGCACCGGATCTACAACCTGGGCAACGGCAACGGCTTCACCAACCGCCAGGTCGTCGACGTGGTCCGCGAGGTCACCGCGCAACCCCTACCGGTCGAGGTGGCCCCACGCCGCGAGGGCGACCCCGCCGAGCTGGTCGCCTCCTCCGCGCTGGCCCGCGACGAGTTGGGCTGGGTGCCGCAGAAGCCGACCCTGCACGACATGGTCGGCGACGCCTGGGCCTTCTACCGCGCGCACGTCCTGGAGCAGTCATGACAGGTGACGTGGCCCAGCGGGCCGCCGAGGGTTTCACCAACCGGTACGGCGGCGACGCGGCCGGCCGCTGGGCGGCACCCGGCCGGGTCAACCTGATCGGCGAGCACACCGACTACAACGACGGGTTCGTGCTGCCCTTCGCGCTGCCGCTGCGTACCGTGGTCGCCGCCGACCGGCAGGACGACGAACGCTGGACGGTCTGGTCCGAGCTCTCCGGCGAGACGATCACCTTCGGCGCGGACGACGTGGCCGAGCCGGGCCTGGTCACCGGCTGGGGCGCTTACGTGGCCGGGGTGGTCTGGGCGTTGCGCGACGCCGGCCACGCCGTGCCCGGTGCCCGACTGGCGATCGCGTCCGACGTGCCGCTCGGCTCGGGCCTGTCGTCCTCGGCAGCCCTGGAGTCCGCCGTGCTCGCCGCCCTGCTCGACCTCGGAGGGCTGGAACTGCCCGCCGAGCGGCAGCCCCGGCTGGCACAGCGGGCGGAGAACGTCTACGTCGGCGCGCCGACCGGCATCATGGACCAGTCGGCCGTGATCCGCTGCCGCGCCGGGCACGCGCTCTTCCTCGACTGCCGCGACGAGTCCGTCGAGCACATCCCGTTCGACCTGGACGCCGCCGGCCTGGCCGTGCTGGTCATCGACAGTCGGGCGCCACACCGGCACGCCGACGGCGAGTACGCTGCCCGCCGCCGTTCCTGTGAGGCCGGTGCGAAGGCGCTCGGCGTACCCGCACTGCGGGACGTGACCGTCGACCAGCTCGACACGGCGCTGGCCCGCCTCGACGACGAGGAGACCCGACGGCGGGTCCGGCACGTGGTCACCGAGGACCAGCGCGTGCTGGACACGGTGGCCCTGCTGCGCGCCGGCCGGGTCCGCGACATCGGCCCGCTGCTCACCGCCTCACACGTCTCGATGCGCGACGACTTCGAGATCACCGTCCCCGAGGTCGACACGGCCGTCGAGGCGGCGCTGGCGGCCGGCGCGCTCGGGGCCCGGATGACCGGCGGAGGCTTCGGCGGTTGCGTCCTGGCCCTGGTCGAGTCCGACCGGTCCGACGCGGTGGCCGCAGCCGTAACGGCCGCCTACGCCGAACAGGGCTTCACCACCCCGACGACCCTGACGGTCCTCCCCG
>NZ_VDFY01000083.1 GCF_006228125.1 Micromonospora orduensis
GTGGCGCGGCGGCCAGGGTGGCCTGGTTCACCATGGCGTTCAGGTCGATGGAGCCGAAGAGCGAGTCGCCGATGCCACCGATCGCGTCACCGATCCCGCCGAAGAAGTCGCCGACGCCACCGGCCACGTCACCGAGCACGCCGCCGATGTCGCCGAGCACGTCCCAGAGGCCGCCGGCGATGTCGGTGACGGTGGACAGGACGCTGCCGAGGCTGTCGAAGAGTTTGCCCAGCGTCGCGAGCGGGCCGGCGGCGTAGACCAGGGCGGCGGCGACCGCCCAGACGAACCCGGCGATCAGCACCAGGCCGATCGCCATGGTGACCATGTCGCCGGCGGTCATGTTCGCCAGCGTCGAGGCCAGCGCGGTGAGCTTCTCGATCAGGGTCGCCAGCCCCGGCAACGCGTCGGCCGCCTGCTGGGTGAGCGTGTTGACCGCCATCGACAGCAGCCAGACGAAGCCGGCGATCATGACGAACCCGATCGCGATCTGGAGCATCTCGCCGGGAGTGAACTTCGCGATGGCGGTCATCAGGCCGGTGATCGCGGTGAAGAAGTCCGCCAGCGGGTCGATCGCCTTGACCGCCTGGTCGGTGAGGGTCGCCAGGGCCTTGCCGAGCAGCCAGACGAACCCGGCGATCAGCAGGAAGCCCACCGCGATGGTGACCATCTCGCCCGGGGAGAACCGGGCCAGCGCGGTCATCAGGTTCCCGATCGAGGTGAAGAACGAGTCGAGCTGCGGGACGATCTTCTCCAGGTCGGAGGTGACCTGTTGGAAGGCCTTGCCGAGCAGGGCGACGAAGCCGGCGATGGCGAGGAACCCGGCGGCGATGGTGAGCATTTCGCCGACGTCGAACTTCGACAGGGTCGTCATCAGCTTGGCGATGGAGTCGAAGAAGGTGTTGAGGTGCGGGATCACCTTCTCCAGGTCGGTGGTGACCTGTTGGAAGGCCTTGCCGAGCAGGGCGACGAAGCCGGCGATGGCGGCGAAACCGGCGGCGATGGTGAGCATTTCGCCGACGTCGAACTTCGACAGCGTGGTCATCAGCTTGGCGATGGAGTCGAAGAAGGTGTTGAGGTGCGGGATCACCTTCTCCAGGTCGGTGGTGACCTGTTGGAACGCCTTGCCGAGCAGGGCGACGAAGCCGGCGATGGCGGCGAAACCGGCGGCGATGGTGAGCATTTCGCCGACGTCGAACTTCGACAGCGTGGTCATCAGCTTGGCGATCGCCTCGAAGAACGAGTTGAGCTGCGGGACCACCTTCTCCAGGTCCGTGGTGAACTGTTGGAACGCCTTGCCCAGCGCGGCCACGAAGAGCGCGATGGCCGCGAACCCCCCCGCGATCATTGCCAGCTCGCCGAGGCTGAACTTGGCCAGCGCGTTGATCAGCGGGATCAGCCCGATCGACAGCAGCACCACCGCGGCGGCCGCCTTCAGCGCGCCCGCGCCGAAGGTGGCCAGTGCCGCGCTCACCCCGAACAGGAACGCCACGATGACCGCCAGGCCCAACGCCAGCAGGCCGATCAGCCCCAGCAGTTTCAGCAGGTCGATGTTCGCCAGCGGATCGGCGCCGGTCACGATGATCTGGATGGTCCCGGTCAGCCCGATGCCCTGGTTGAGCTTGTCGAGGATCGCCTGGAGCAGCCCGATGATCACCGAGCCGATCCCGCTGACCTCGGTGGCGAAGGCCGCCACCAGGCTCTCGATCCGGGACAGCCCCTCGATGATCTGGTGCAGGTGCAGGTGGGAGCGGCCGTCCAACCAGCGCATGTAGGCGATGTGGTCGAGCAGTTCGAGGAACTTGTTGTAGCTCAGGTAGGCCACCGCCCACCGGGTGGCCTCGATGTGGTCGAGCAGCGCCTCGTTCATGATCTGGACCTTGAGCCGCCGGTCGGCGACGCCGTTGAACACGTCGACCACGTCGATACTCAACATCCGCAGCCCGTCCTGGAGCGCCAGCAGGGCCGTCTCGATCCGGTCCAGCGGCGGGCGGACCACGTCGACCAGGCCGCTGCGCACGTACGCGCCGATCAGGCGGGCACTGTTGTCGCTCAGCGACAGCGAGATGGGCAGCACCCCGTCCACAGCGGTTCACCGTCCTTTCCTGGTATCCGTCGCACCGTCAGTGCCGGGACTGCGCCTTCGCCCGGTCCATCTCGGCCTTCTGCTCGGCCAGCACGTCGGCCAGCAGCCGCACGTACGCCCGCCGCTCGTCGATCTCCAGTCCCATCGCCTCCGACCAGCTCCAGTGCAGGTGGTAGCCGAGCGCGAAGACCTCCTGCCGGAGCCGGTCGCCGTCGGTCAGCTCGGGGTAAAAAAACTGGTCAGGTCCAACGAGGTGCGCATCGGCCGGCCGCAGGTGCCGCAGTCGAACTCGCGGCTGAGGTCGACGCCCGGCATCTCGTCGCGGAACGCCCGCTCGATCCGGCCCCGGTCGCTCATCGTCAGGTCGGACAGGATCTTCGTGCCGAGCGCCTCGCGGCGGTTGTCGGGCATCTCCTCCCCGTCGCCGCTGACGCTGACCAGGCAGCGAGCCAGCAGCGCGTTGGTGCCCTTGGCCGCGTTGTCCCGGGCGATCAGCGACACCCGCTCCTCGTCGGCGCCGATCGGCAGGCGGAAGCGCAGCACGTCGTACCAGGCGTCCTTGGCCCGGTCCTCGAAGCCGTCCTCCAGCTCCACCACGATCTCCGGGATGCCCAGCCCGTCGCTGCGGCGTACCGGGAAGGTGTCCAGGTCCTCCACCACCACGGTGGTCTCCCGGCACGACGGGCAGGTGTAGTGCGCCTCCAGCTCGGTGCCGAAGGTGAGCTTGCGCAGCTCCAGCAGCAGGAAGTTGCGGTCCGGCGAGGTCAGCGCGCCGATCACCGACCGGTTCACCTGGCTGATCTCGCCGATGCCGCGCACACAGCCGTTGAGCAGCTCGGTGACCATCTTGCCGCCGTTGGCGCGCAGCTTGCGGTCGGAGAGCAACGCCTCCTCGTGCCCGGTCATCTTGCGCAGCAGGGCGGTGCGGTGCAGCCGCCCGTCCAGGTCGAGGTGGCCGACGGGCAGCCGCACCTCGTGCTCGCGGGGCCGGCGGGGCCGGACCTCGATCTCGGTCATCGTCACGAGACACGCTCCAGGCCCTCGTGCTCCAGCTCCAGGGTCTGCTTGAACAGCCCGGAGCTGCCCGCCTCCAGATCGGACAGCTTGGAGGACTTCACCCAGGCGCCGTAGAAGGCGAACCGGAGCACCTCCTGGCCGTTCTCCAGCTTGATCACCGCGCCGTTGCGCCGCACCGACGAGGTGTTGGTGTTCCCGTTGAGCTGGAACATCTCGGCGAACCAGTCCTTGAAGAAGCCGTCGAACCGGCTGCCGTCCATGTTGCGCTCGATGACCAGCGTGTCGAACTTGATGATGCCGCTGGAGATCTTGTGCACCGTGGGCGAGCCGCCGTCGGGCTGCTCGATCGTCTCGGTCATGCCCTCGTTCAACCCGGTGACCTTGGTGACGGGGCACTGGGTGCCCTCGATCTCCACCAGGAAGCCGTGCGTACGGTACGACTCCTGGAACGTCAGCTCTGCCATCTGTCTCGCCTTTCCCGTGTGCCGCTGATCAGCCGTCGGTCGCGGTAGCGCCGCTGTCCTGCTGGCCGACGACGATGAGGATCGCCTCGGCCGGTTTGGCCGGATAGAAATAGACCTCGAGGGTGAAGACCCCGTTCGCCACGTCCGCCGGCGCGTTGTTCTCGGCGTCGCACTTGACCGTGAAGACCTGCTCTGCCGGGTCGGAGCCGAACGCCCCCTGCCGCCACAGCCCCAGCAGGAACGGGGTGACCACGTTGAACCGCACCATCCGGCGCAGCGCCTCGTCGTGCGGCTCCTGGGCCACCCAGGTCAGGCCGTCGCGCAGCGAGGACTTGACGAAGTTGAACAGCCGGCGGACGTTCACGAAGAGCCAGCGGGTGTCGGTGGAGAGCGTCCGGGACGCGTCGACGACGATGCCCGCGCCGGGCAGCGCCCGGATGCCGTTGACCCCGCCGTTGCGGACCAGGTCGGTGTGGTCGGCGTCGGTCATGTCGTACTCCACGCCGAGCGCGTCGGACAGGCGCGCCTCGTCCCCGGCGGGCGCCTTCCACACGCCCCGGGCGTCGGCGATGCGCGCGTACGTGCCGAGCACCTGCCCGACCGGCGGGATCCACACCAGCGGCTGGGCCGCCGCGGTGGCCACGTCGGGGTTGACCACCTGGATCCACGGGCCGTACAGCGCGCCGAAGACCTTCCGGCCGCGCAGGCCCGCCGCGTACGCCTTGGCGCCCTCGCGGTCGAAGCCGTACGGCACCGCGCCGACGAACATCGCGTCGCCGCGCCGCTCGCAGTAGCCGATCGCCCCGGCGGCCACCCCGATCGAGGTGGACTCCGGGCAGGCCAACAGCTGGATCGCCACCTCGTTGAACGCCTCCAGGCCGGTGCGCTGGGCCGGGTCGCCCAGGTAGGCGGTGTCCGCCGGGTCGGCCCCGTCGTCGCCCCCGGTGAGCGGGTACACGCCCGCAGCGGGGGCGTCCAGGCCGACGCCGGAGGCGCTGTCCAGGTCGGTGACGACCAGGTACGCCGAGCCGCCCCGTGGGTCGTTGACCACCGCCTCCACGTACGAGTCGTGGTTGTCGACCATGCTGACCGGGCCGAAGCGTTCCACCTCGGCGCCGTCGCGGCGCACCACCAGGTCGAACTCGACGGTGGAGACCCGCACCGCGGCGGCCGGCAGCGCCGGGAACGCCGGGCTCGACCCCCACCCGATCAGCCGGTACGTCTCGGACGCGGCGGTGAGCTGCCGGAACGTCTGCGAGCCGGCGACCGGGGTGGCGGCGGCCAGCCCCAGCGCGGTGCGCGCGTCGCCGCCACCGCCCGGCGCGGCCAGCGCGATCGTGGAGCCCGCCCCGTCCCGGTTCGACAGCAGTGCCAGCCGGTTGTTGTGGGTGACCTCCGCGCTGAACGCGACGGCCTGCCGGTTGATCGCCGCGGCGACCTCGGCCACGGTGACCGCCGCCGGGTTGGCGAAGTCGGAATTGTGGAAGACGATCGTCTCCCCGGGGCCGCCGTCGGTGGTCACCAGCAGGCCCGCGCCGTCGGCGACCGTGGCGGCCACCGCGGCGGTGCCGATCGCGTGCCCGCGTACCGCGAAGCGCACGGCCGAGCCGATCCGGAAACCGCTCGCCGACGACAGCGCCGCCACCGTCCGGCCGGCCGCCAGGGAGCCGTCGCTGTTGGCGTTGCCGCCGGTGAAGCCGAGCGCGGCCGGTGCGGTGACCGCGAGCCGGGACCAGACCCGGGGGTCGGTGGCCACCGCGGCGACCGCCACGGTGCCATCCGGGGTGACCGCGGCCCGGACCGCCGTGGTCTGCCGGTTGATCGCGGCGGCCACCTCCTGCGCCGACGCCGCGCCGATGGTGGCGAAGTCGGCGGCGTGGAAGGTGACGGTGCCGACCTGGTCGACGCCCCGGGTGGTGACGGTGAACTGGGCGGTGGCCCCGTCGGTCAGCGTGAACGGCTCGGCGGTGCCGCCGACCACCTGGGCGGGCACCGAGGCGACACCGAGCGGGTGCGGTTCGACGGCCACGCTCAGCGCGTCGCCCCAACCGCCCGGCTCGGCGACGCCCCGCGCGCCGGCCCGCAGCCGCAACGTCGGCACCGGGGTGCCGGCCTGGTCGTTCACCACCACGGTGGACGACTGGGCGCCCGCGCCGACGACCCGCACCACGTACGCGTCCGAGCCGCCGTTGTCGAAGAAGCCCCGGACCGCGTACGCGCCGAACGCGTCGGCGGTGTAGCCGCCGAAGGTGGACACGAAGTCGCCGAAGCCGCGGACCCGGACCGCCCGGTCGGGCGCGCCGCGCGCGCTGCGGACGAGGAACCCGGCGGTCGAGGTGGGCGCGGAGACGATCGCGGGGGACGACTTGCCGTCGACCTCCACGACGGTCACGCCGAGGTTGATGGTCATCAGCTACTCCTAGGCTTCGGCGGCGGTGCCGCCGCCGGGCTGCTGGCCGACGATGAGGTGCACGGTCTCGGCCGGGCGGACCGGGTAGAAATAGACCTCCACCCGGAACAGCCCGAGGTCCACGTCGGCGGGCGGGTTGTTCTCCGCGTCGCACTTGACGGTGAAGACCTGCTCGGCCGGGTCGGAGCCGAAGGCGCCCTGCTGCCACAGGCCGAGCAGGAACGGGGTGATCACGTTGAACCGGACCATCCGGCGCAGCGCCTCGGTGTGCGGCTCCTGCCGGACGAAGCGCAGCCCGTCGCGCAGCGACGACTTGACGAAGTTGAACAGCAGCCGGACGTTCACGTACTGCCAGCGGGTGTCGGTGGAGAGCGTCCGGGAGCCGGCCACCACCGGCGTCCGGCCGCCGGGCGACAACAACCCGTTGGTACGCCCGTTGCGGACCAGGTCGTCGTGCTCGCCGGCGCTGAACGCGGCGGCCAGCGACAACGCACCGCGAACGGCGGCGGCGTCCCCGGCCGGGGCCTTGTGGATGCCGCGCTCCTGCTCGGTGCGGGCGTAGACACCCATCACGTGCCCCTCGGGCGGGACGAACCGCACCGGCGCCGGCCCCACCCCGGCGGGATCGGCGACCTGGATCCACGGCGCGTACAGCGCCCCGTAGACCTTCGCCCCCTGGAACTGGGCCGCGTACTCCTTGACCGACTGGGTGTAGTGCGCGACGGTCTCGGTGTAGTCGGCGGCGGAGCGGGGGACCGTGCCGGCCGGGTGGCCCCGGTCCGGGGCCGAGCCGACGAACACGCAGTCGCCGCGCGCCGCGGCGTAGTCCAGCGCGCCCCGGACCACCAGCGCCTCGCCCACCGCCGGGAGCAGGTGCGCGTCGGGCACCGCCAGCAGTTGGACGGCCGCGGTGTCCAGCGCGTGCAGGCCGGTGTGCGCGGCGGCGTCGCCGACCAGGTCGCCGGCCGCGGCGGCGGTCTCGCTGCCGCCGGTGAGCGCGACGCCACTGACCACGGCGGGCAGGTCGACGCCGGGCGCGGCGCTGCTCAGGTCGGCGACCGTGACGTAGCGGGAGCCGGTGACCGGGTGGTTGAGCCGGTCCGGCGCGTAGTCGGCGGAGCCGGCCTGCATGGAGAGGTTCGACCAGGTCTCGACGACCGGGAACGCGCCGGTGGCGGGATCCTGCTGCCGGACGACGAGGCGGAACTCGGCGCTGCTGACGGCCACCCCGGCGGCCACCGCCTCGCCGGTGGCCGCGCCCAGGGTGACCGTACGGGTGGCCCGGTCGACGGCCGTGACCACCCGCAGCAGCGTGGTGGTGGAGGCGATCCGCAGCACCGTGCCGACGTCGACGCCGGCCAGCGAGGCGAGCTGCACGGTGGTGGCGGCGGCGGTCGCGGCGGCCCCGACGGTGGTGACGGCCCGGGGATCGTCGCGGACGTCGAGCCGCAGCGCGTGCGCCCAGACGCCCGGGTCGGCCACCCCGCGGTAGCCGGCGCTGACCCGCAGGCTGGCGGCCGGGGTGCCCTGCCGGTCGGTGAGGGTGGCCCGGGCGGCCTGGCTGCCGGCGCCGGCGACCCGTACGACGTACGCCTCGCGGCCGCCGTTGAGGAAGAACCCGGTGACCGCGTGCGGCAGGTACCCGTCGGCGTGGTGGCCGCCGAAGCGGGCGGTGAACTGGTCCAGGCTGCTGACCCGGACGGCCTGGTCGGGCACGCCCCGGCGGGTACGCCCGACGAACCCGCCGACGGAGGTGGGCGCGGCCGCCAGCGCGGGGCTGGCCCGCCCGTCGACCTCGGTGACGTTCACCCCTACCTGAAGTGCCATCGCTACGAGTTCCTTTCTGGCGACATCCGGACCGTCCCTTGCGCGACGAGGCGGCGGAGCAGGCCGTCGGCGGCGGTGCCGGAGGCGACGACGAGACGTCCGCGGGCCGGCAGCACCTGCCGGCCGGTGGGCAGCTGTAGTTCGACGGGGGCCGAGGTGAGGTTCTCCAGGACCGTGGTGCTGGCGGCCGGCCGGCAGACCAGCCGCGCCGGAGCGGTGCGGTACGGGTCGCTGAGCGCGGCGTCGCCGGTGAAGCCGAGCACGGCGGCGGCGTCCGGTACGTCCGCCGCCGGTGGGGTCACCGCGAGCCGGGACCCGACGCCCTGGGTGGGGGAGGTGAGGCGGACGTGTCCGTCGCCGGTGGCCCGGGCGACCGCGCGGCGCAGCTGCCGGTTGATCCGCGCCGCGACGTCCTCGGCGCTCCACGGCCCGTCCTGGTCGTCGAAGGTGACCTTGCGCCGCGACCGGCTGTCCACCTGCACGCTCATCGCGGCCCCCGGCGGCAGCGGGTACGGCCCGGCGCCGCCGGTGAGCACGGCCGAGCCGGGTCCGTGGCCGGAGACCGCGACCGGGCCGCCCGCGCCCAGCCCGAGCGCGGCGGCCGCGGTCGAGGCGGTCGGGTCGACCTCCAGCACGGTGCTCTCGCCGGTGCCCTCGGTGGCGAGCACCAGCGCGCCGTCGGGGTCCACGTCGGCGCTGACCCCGTCGACGCCGTCGAACGCCGCGACGAGCTGCTCGCCGGTCGCGCGCAGCTCGCCGTCCTCGGCGGTGGCGTCCGGCACGGTGTCCGGGTCGAAGGTCAGGGTCTGCCACGGTCCGTCGTCGACCCGCAGCACGAGGGTGGCTCCGTCGCGGAGCCGGTAGTCGGTCATATCCGGAGCACGATTCCTTCCTGGTCCTCGGGCCCGGGCGTCGGCGGCGGCGCGGATCCGCTCGGGTCCCAGGGGGTGTCCAGCGGGCCGGATTGCAGTTGCGCCCGGCGCACCCACGGCGCCTCGGTACGCGCCCCCTGCTCGACGCGGGTGCCGACGTGCAGGTAGACGGGGGCCGGCACCGCGCGGGCGCGGATGTCCAGCGGTGGCGGCAGCAGCGTCTGCACCGGCAGCACGGTGCCGTTGACGCGCAGCCCGGTGTCGACGCCGACCCGGCGCAGGATCTCCGTGCGCAGCGCCAGCGAGTGCGCCCGGTGCCGGGCGGCGGGCAGCAGCTGGTACTCGGCGAGGACGGGTCGCGGGGGCGGGCGCAGGCTGCACACGGTCAGCCCGCCCCGGAGCCGGAACGAGTCGCGTTGCGGGATGTTCCAGCCCCGCTCGGGCTCCTCGCGCTGGTCGGTCAGGGTGAGCAGCACCACCGGGTCGGGCAGCCCGTCGACGGCGGTCACGTCGGTGAACGGGGGCTCCTCGACGACCACCGGGGCGGTGACGCTCAGGCGCGCCCCGGGGCCGGTGACCGCGGCCAGGGCGGGGGTGACGGTCAGCGTCGTCGTGCCGGCCACCTCGTCGTGCGCCGCGGCGGTCACCGCGTACCGCCCCGACGTGCCGTCCAGGGTGATCCGGTTGCCCGGGTACAGCGCGCGGTTGAGGCCGACGACGAGGGTGGTCGCGCCGGCCGCGGCGGGCTGCACCGGCAGTGCGGTCACGCCGGGCAGCGGCAGCCCGTCGAGCAACTCCACCAGCGCCGCCTCCACGTCGAGCAGCGCCTCGTCGCGGACCGCCAGCAGCTCGTCGAGGTGGATCTCGAAGGGCACGCCGGTCAGCACCCGGAGGGTGAAGCCGGTGACCTGGCCGCGCCGGTCGCCGGCGATGCCGAACCGGTGCTGCTCCCAGGTGCGCCGCCGGTTGACCGGGATCAGCCAGCGGTGCTCCTCGCCGGGTGCGTCGGCCGCGTCCGAGTAGGAGAGCTCCAGCAGGAAGGGCGCGGCCGCCGTGCCGTCGGCGGCGCGCGAGGCGTACGTCCAGAGCCGCAGCTCGTTGTAGCCGCTCAAGTCCAGCGGGGCCGGCGGGGTGAGCTGCGCGGTGACGCCGGTGGCCCCGGCGTGCGTGGTGAGCCGCAGCGAGCCGGTGCCCTGCACCCGGAACGCGGTGACGGTGCTGTCGAGCAGGGCCGGATTCGCCGAGGTCCAGGGCTGCTCGAAGCCGTGCACCAGTTCACTGGCCATGTCGTTCCTCCCTCACCCTCGTCCGGTCCCGCTCACCGCTCCGCCTCGTCGTCCGCCCGAATGGCCGCCGCCAGCTCGGCCGGGGTCGCCCAGGCGACCTCGACGGGCTGGGGGCGCAGCCGGTAGCTCACCGCCGTCCCCGCTGCGCTGACCGCCAGCACCCGGATGCCCGGGTACTGGTCCAGCAGGTGCGTGGCGACCCCGGGCAGCCCACCGGCGGGAGCCGGCACCACGACCACGTCCGCCGCCAGCACGCCGGCGGCCCGCAACAGCTCCCACGGGCTGGCGGCGACCCCGACCACCTCCAGGTCCGTCTGTTCCTCGACGGCCCGGAGAACCGCGTCCCGCACCGTCGTCGCCACGCCGCCGAGAAGTATGCGAATTGCTGGCACCATCGGCCTCCTCCGTGCGGCACCTATCACGGTACGAATGGGGGCGGCGGCCGAGAATGGAGCTTGTTGCCCAATTAGGGACCAGGGCGCGGACTGGTCCTTTGGTACCAGGACCGGTGGTACCCCATTGATTTCCTCGGCTGTCGGTATGCACTCCCTGTCCGCTGCGCGACACCAATTCGATCGATCAGCAAAATGAGGTAGGCCGTTCGGCCGAAACGGGTGGACGATCGGTTTCCAGGCCGGACCTGAACGGGGTCCGCCGCGCGTCGCCGGACCCTTTCCGGGGGCGATCACCCGATCGACGTCACCAGCCGGGCGCCCGGGCGGGACCGCGGGCGCCGCGCACCAGGGCCGCCGCCTCGCCGCGGCGGCTCACCTCGAGCTTCTCCAGGAGATTGTGTACGTGGTTCTTGACGGTCCGGATCTCGATGCTGAGCTTGCGGGCGATCTCCTTGTTGGACAGCCCCTCGTCGATGAGGCCCAGGATCTCGCGCTCCCGGGTGGTCAGTCGGCTCGCCCCGGCGGCAGCGACCGGGCCCCGCCCGCGCTGCCCCATCCGGCGCATCAGCGCCGCCGCCACCGGCGGAGGGCAGGTCACCTCGCCCCGCCCGGCGGCGGCGACGACCCGCAGCAGCCCGTCGCTCGTCTCGTCGCGCAGCAGGTAGCCGGTCACCCCCGCCTCCGCGCAGGCCACCACCTCGTCGTCGCTGCCGGAGACGCCCAGCGCGATCACCCGGGTGTCGGCCGCGGCGGCGACCAGCCGCCGGCAGATGGCGAGGCTGTCCCGCGTCGCCAGGCTCACCAGCACCACCGCGAAGCCGTGGTCGGCGACCGCGCGCAGGGCCTCGTCGGCGTCGGCGGCCCCGGCCGCCCGTTCGACGAACGGTTGTGCGCCGAGGACATCGAGCACGTGATCGCGGAAGAGCCGTATGTCGTCAACCACGAGGACACGCACCGATGTCCCCTCGGATTCATTCATCACTGTGCGTCTCCCGGCCCGGACGCGGCATGGCCGCCGCCCTGTGCACAGGAGATAACTCGGCGGCCCGCGCGCACAAGTCCTGTGACACCTAGTGGACATGGTCAAGCCGTGCGGGTCGCCCCGGTGGCTTTATGATCCGCGGGCTTTGTCGCGGTGGTGGACAATGCGTCATTTCGTCGGGCCGTTGGGCGGACCGTCCATTCCAGAATTGGGGTGCATGCCGCGCGGCAAACATCGGCCGGGACCAACCGACGACCGCGTTGCGGGCGCGCGGTCGGCTCCGGTAAGGGACGTCTCGTAACTGGGCGATGGCGTTGCCCGGCGCCGGGTCGGTGGTCAGCCGGTGTCCGTGCGCCGGCGACGGCTCCGCTCGGCCTGGCGTTCCCGTCGCGTACGCCACCTGCGCCGACGTGACGTATCCACAGCTGGGCAACCCAGACCGGACCACGTCTCGGCCCGTGCGTGGACACCCCCACCATTCACATCGCTGCACCTGCCCGAGACAAGTGAGTCCTCCGTGCCCACGCTAGCGGTCGCCTCGTGCTGACCTGGATGTTCTGGCAAATCGAGTGAGTCACTGTGCGCGCAGCAGGGAGCCGTGGGCCGAGGGACGGCCCTGTGCCGGCAACCTCAGCCGCGGAACAGGACGTCGGGGCAGGACACATTGGACGACGGCCGGTTTGGACCAACACTGGAGGCGCCAGCCGAATGCCGATCGGTGGTTGGAACCGCTGGCGATCGCGCGGTGCAGAAGCCCGGCCGGACTAACCGGCATGGGAGGTGCTTGACGATCCGCGGTAACGAGCTCGGTAACGGCGAAGATCGCAACAGGCGGATCAGCCGGAAGGGCGCGACACGGGGCAGCATTCCAGCAGATCACTATTGTCTGGTTCCGTGGACGTTTCAGCCTGTTCCGGCATGTCGTGACAGAATCGTTGTAAAACTGGGGGTCAAGGGGTCGTCGGTTCGAATCCGGCCGTCCCGACAGAAAAAGGTTCGTCATCCCTGCGCATCGTTGGGCGACGTCACCCTGCTCGGTGTGTCGTTCATCGGCTTCGGCGTCGCGGTCATCGGCTTCGGCGTCGCGGTCATCGGCGTCGGCGTGGCGCTCGCAGCGGCGTGGCGGTCATCGGGGGTGAGGCTACCGCCCTGACCAGCGGTGCCAGCACCTTGTTCGGTGTGTCGCTCATCGGCATCGGCGTGGCGGCCATCGGCGCCGGGGTTGCCATCCTGACCGACGGCGCCATCCTGCTCGGCGTGGCGATGATCGGCGCCGGCCTGGCGGCCATCGGCGGCGGGGTCGCCGTCCTGACCGTTGTTGGCGGTCTAAGCGAGCGGTGGCGGGTGTGGTGGATCAGGGCTACCACTGCGGATGGGAAAGACCCCGCAGGTGCTGCGTCCGTTCGGTCTGGCCGTGACGATTCGGGCCGGGCATCCCCGCCGCAGTAGAAAAAGGCGCCCCGCCGGGTAGTCTCCGGACCCGGAAACAACTCTAACGCTGTTCAAGGACGCGAGGGAGATTCGAGCTCCCGGCCGTTCGCACGGTGCTACTACCAGGCTGGCATTGTTTCGGTCCGGAAACTGCCGGCAGACCGCCCCGGCGTGTTCGCGCCGATGCATCTACGTGCCAGGTCGTGATTCAGTGCTTGCGGCCCGATACGAGCTGCCGGTGTGCGATCCGGCCGTGGGCCAGCGATGTCACGCCGCGGATTCAGGCAGGTAGCCGTGTGCGATGAACAACCGTGTGAAGTAGCGCGCAGCATCGGCAGGGACTGCTCCTGCGACTGGAACTCCGCGCCGCCGAAACGCACGACCTCGTAGCCGGCCAGGTGAAGTTCCCGATCTGCGGCGACCATCTCGGCGTAGCGACGAGGGCTTGCCCGCCCGTCGTCCTCGGCGTAGTGCTGCTTGCCGTCGCACTCGAGGACGAGCCGCCAACGGCCGCGCATCAGCAGCAGGAAGTCCATCCGCTGGCGCGGTAGCGGTCCCGGCTCAGCCGATGGGCCCGGGTGTAGGGGTCGTAGTGCAGGTAGACCTGTGGAATCAGCGCCGGCAGGTCAAAGCTGTGTTCGCTGAGCAGCTCGCCGTATGCGCGGAACACCTGCCGCTCCGGGCCGGGTGGGTCCGAGGGCTTGCGGTCGCGGTCCAGCGAGCGCCGCAGACGCAGGTACAACTGCCGACCGGCTTCCTGTTCGCTGGTCCCGGGCTCAGCGTGGGTTTCTGTCCACCAGGTGACCAGTTGCCGCCAGCTCAACCCACTGGGGTCCAAGTCGCGGTCGTAGACGAGGCAGAACTCGCCGTTCTTGCTGATCTCGATGGTGTTGCTCACCGCGTCGGTCAGCACCAATTCCGGTTTGGGACCTCGGCCCTTTTTGTTTTTCCCGCCCAATCCCCTGGAAAGGCAGACCAAGTCCGTAGATCATCGTCGTGCCCTCGATCAGAGTTGGCTGGCTGATGTGCGAGCGTCTCTGGCGGACGACTTCGCCATCCAGACGGCTCGGCTGCGGGAACTGACCGAACTCAACGCGGATACCGGCGACCCCGGCGAGGCCCACACCCGGGACGCGCTGCTGGTGGCCACCCGCCAGAACATCGAGCAGATCACCGGTGCGCTGAGCCGGATCAGCGACGGCACCTACGGTGCCTGCCAGAAGTGCCCCGAGCGCATTGCGGCCGAGTGGCTCGCGGTTCTTCCGCACGCTCGCTTCTGCGTGCCCTGCCAGGGGAAGCAGAACAGGTGACGCCCCGGTGTGGCTGCCGTGCTGTCGGCACGGCAGCCACACCGTCAGGTGCGAAAGCCCTGGCCTTTCATTCAGTGAAAGCTCCGGTTCCCCAGCGGGGACACCGCACGGGACGATCCGGCTCCATCGACGTCCGTCGGCATGGAGGTCCGGTCGCATGGCATTCGCGCGTAACCAGTGGTACGTGGCCGCCTACGGCAGCGAGGTGGGGCGGAACCTGCTCGCCCGAACGGTGCTCGGTGAGCCGCTGGTGCTGTACCGCACCGGTGCCGGGCAGGCGGTGGCGCTCGCCGACCGGTGCGTACACCGACGCTTCCCGCTGTCGGAGAGCCGGCTCGACGGCGACACGATCGTCTGCGGCTACCACGGCTTCACCTACGATCCGACCGGCGCCTGCGTCTTCGTACCCGGTCAACAGCGCATCCCGCGCACCGCGCGGGTGGTCTCGTTCCCGGTGGTGGAACAGGACTCGTTCATCTGGGTCTGGATCGGCGACCTGGACCGGGCCGACCCGGCTGCGATTCCCCGCGCACCGTGGCTGGCCGACCCGCGCTACGCGGTGGTGCGGGGCATGGTGCCACTGAACGCACGGTACGGCCTGCTGGTGGACAACCTCCTGGACCTGTCCCACGAGACCTATCTGCACGGCGGTTACATCGGCACGCCGGAGGTGGCGAACACCCCGATCACCACCGAGGTGGACGAGGACCGCGGGATCGTCTACGTCAGCCGGCACATGGACGACGCCGAGTGCCCACCGTTCTACGCGCGCTCCACAGGCATCCAGGGCCGGATCACCCGGTGGCAGGACATCGAGTACCACCCGCCCTGCCTCTACCTGCTGCACAGCCGGATCGCGCCGCAGGGTGTCTACCCGCCCGCCGAGGGCGAGGACCGCGAAGCGTTCCACGCCGAGATCGTGTACGCCATCACCCCGTCGACGGAGCACACCACCTACGACTTCTGGGCGGTGGCGCGCGACTTCGCGATCGACGACGAGTCGGTCAGCGAGTACCTCCACCACAGCAATCACATGGTTGTCATGCAGGACGTGACCGCGCTCAACATCCTGGAGCAGGTGATCGCGACCGAGCCGGACAGGTACCAGGAGTTGAGCATCAACATCGACACCGGTGGCCTGGCCGCCCGGCGGCTGCTGGCGCGGATGGTCGGGTCGGGGACGGTGGGAGCGGCGCGGTGAGGTCCCGGGAAGGCTCCCGCACCGGGGGCCGGGTCTACCGGATCCACTGGGTGCCGGGCACCGACACCCTGCGCGGGATCTGCCACTGCGGGGCCGAGCGCCGCACCGAGGAACCGGTCGAGTTGTGGGAGTGGCTGCTCGGCCACCCGCAGGGCCACCAGGGTACGGCCGTGCCGGTGCCCGGACCGCCGAGGCGGCTGGCGATGCGCGAGTGACCGTGGACGTGCTGACCGGTGTCGAGCTGGTGGTCGTCGGCCGCGATCAGGTGGCGGCCGAGGTGGTGGCGATCCGCCTCCGTCGCGCGGACGGCGGTGACCTGCCCGAGTGGACGCCGGGCGCGCACATCGACCTGGCGTTGGGCGCCGGGCTGGCCCGTCAGTACTCCCTCTGCGGTGACCCGGCGGAGCGGTCCGTCCTGCGGATCGCGGTGCAGCGCGAACCGAACGGACGCGGCGGCTCCCGGCTGGCGCACGAGCGGCTCACCGTCGGCGCGACCGTCCGGGTGAGCGGACCGCGCAACACCTTCCCACTGGTCGCGGCGCGGCGCTACCTCTTCATTGCCGGCGGCATCGGTATCACCCCCATCGCACCGATGGTCGCCGCGGCCGACGCCGCGGGCGCCGACTGGCGGCTGGTGTACGGCGGACGCAGCCGGGCCACCATGGCCTTCGCCACCACCCTGCGGGAGAGGTACGGCGACCGGGTGAGCCTGCACCCGCAGGACGAGACCGGGCTGCTCGACCTGGCCGGGTTGTTGGGCCGGCCCGGCACCGGGCTCGTCTACTGCTGCGGCCCGGAACCACTGATCACAGCGGTTGAGGAGCACTGCCGCGGCTGGCCACCCGGCTGCCTGCACGTCGAGCGTTTCACCGCCCGGGGTGACACCGGCGCGCCGGAGACGACGATCGAGGTCGAACTCGCGCTCTCCGGGCGGACGGTGACCGTGCCGCCGGGCACACCGATCCTGCAGGCGGTGGAGGAGGCCGGGGTGCAGGTCCTGTCGTCCTGCCGGGAGGGCACCTGCGGCACCTGCGAGACGCCGGTGCTCGCCGGTGTGCCGGAGCATCGCGACAGCCTGCTCACCGCCGAGGAGCGGGCCGCCGGGGACACCATGATGATCTGTGTCTCCCGGGCCCGTACGCACCGACTCGTGCTGGAGCTGTGAGCGCCCGACGTGGGCGGGGATGATGACGGGGTGCGCGCAGAACCGGGACGGTCGGTGACGAGCAAGGTGCTGGCGTTGCTCGACGCGTTCAGCCCGGCGACCCCGGCGTTGACCCTGAGCGAGTTGGCGCGTCGCACCGGGATGCCACTGCCCACTGTCTACCGGCGGGCGGCGGAGCTGGTCGCGTGGGGGGCGCTGGAGCGCGGCGACGACGGGCGGTACCGGATCGGTCTGCGGCTGTGGGAGGTGGGCTCGCTCGCCCCGAGGGGCCTGGGGCTGCGGGAGCTGGCTCTGCCGGTGATGGAGGACCTGTACGAGGTGACCCACGAGAACGTCCAGCTCGCCGTCCGGCAGGATCTCGAACTCGTCTTCATCGAACGGATCGCCGGGCGGCACGCGGTGCCTGTGCTCACCCGGGTGGGGGGTCGCTTCGCGCTGCACGCCACAGGCGTCGGGCTGGTCCTGCTCGCCCACGCGTCCGCCGAGGTCCAGGAGCAGGTGCTGGCCGCGCCGCTGGAGCGGTACACCGAACTGACCATCACCGACCCGAAGCGGCTGCGTCGCTGCCTCGCCGAGGTGCGCCGGGCCGGGTACGCGGTCAGCGACCGTCAGGTCACGATGGACGCCCTCTCGGTGGCCGCGCCGATCCGCGTACCGGAGGGTGTGGTGGCGGCGATCTCGCTGGTGGTCGCCCACGACCGGGCAGATCCGGTGGCGTTGGCGCCGCTGGTCCAGGCGGCCGGCCGGGTGGTCTCCCGGGCGCTGGCCAGCTCCACAGGCCCTGCCGTCTGATGTAGACAGACTGCAAATTGTTGACGCCCGGCCAAATTCTGCATTACGTTGCCGGTGCGCGTGTTACTCCCCACCTTCGTGCACAGATCGGCATCGACGAAAGGGAGCACTCATGTCACTGGACGGCAAAGTCGCCATCGTCACCGGCGCCGGGCGGGGTCTCGGCCTCGCCTACGCGCAGGAGTTGGCGCGGCGGGGCGCCGCGGTCGTGGTCAACGACGTCGACGCCGAGGCCACGGCCGACGCCGTGGCGACGATCGAGGCGTCCGGCGGTCGGGCCGTCGCGGTGGTCGCACCGGTCGGCCCCACCGAGACCGCGAAGGAACTCGTCAGCACGGCGGTCGAGCACTTCGGACGGCTGGACATTCTCGTCACCAACGCCGGCGTGCTGCGCGACAGCGTGCTGTGGAAGATGAGCGACGACGACTTCGACACCGTCGTCAACGTGCACCTGCGTGGCACGTTCACCACGGTCCGTGAGGCGGTGCAGCACATGCGGCAGGCCGGTGAGGGCGGGCGGATCATCTGCGTCGGTTCACCCACCGGGCAGCGGGGCACCTTCGGCCAGACCAACTACGCGGCCGCCAAGGCGGGCATCGTCGGCATGGTCCGGACCTGGGCGCTGGAGCTGAAGCGGGCCGGCATCACCGCCAATACCGTCGTCCCGGTCGCCGCGACCGCGATGACCGCCACCGTTCCCTACTTCGCGGCGGCGGTGCGGGCCGAGGCGAACGGCGAGCCGATGCCCGCGTTCTTCCGACACGAGCTGGGATTCGGCACGGCGGACGACGTGGCCGGGCTGGTCGCGTTCCTCGGTTCCGACGCGGCGGCCTCGGTGACCGGGCAGGTGATCGGTGTGGGCGGGGACCGCCTGCAGATCTGGACCCACCCCCAGGCGGCGTTGACCGCGCACCGTGAGGGCGGCTGGACGTACGACGCGCTGGTGGAGGCCTGGCCGACGACGTTCGCCGGCGCCGCGCAGAGTGTCGGCGAACGCTTCCCGAAACTCCCCGAGGAGTTCGAGCCCGCGCCGTCCTGACCGGCCCGAGCAGACCTGCCCGCACCGACCCGCCCGACGAAGGTTGGCCCCATGTACCAGCCCGCGATCGACCTCGACGACGTCACGGCGATCGACATGCACGTGCACATCGAGGTCGACGACCACGGTCACACCTCACTGCCCGAACCGCTCGTGGCGGCGGCGTCGGCGTACTTCAAGACCGACGGCCCACGGCCCGCTGTCGACGCGGTGGCGCGGTACTACCGCGAGCGGCAGATGGCGGCTGTCGTCTTCACCGTGGACGCGCGTACCCAACTGAAGCACCAGCCACTGTCCAGCGTCGAGATCGCCCGCGCGGCGGCCGAGCACGCCGACGTGCTCATCCCGTTCGGGTCGGTCGACCCGCGCACCGGGGGAGCGGCAGTCGAACTCGCCGACCGGTTGATCCGGGAGGAGGGCGTACGCGGCTTCAAGTTCCACCCCACCGTGCAGGGCTTCGACCCCAGCCACGACGAGTACGCGCCGCTGTGGGGCCTGCTGGAGCGGGCCGGCGTCCCGGCACTCTTCCACACCGGGCAGACCGGCATCGGCGCGGGTACGCCGGGCGGTTACGGCCTGCGCCTCGGCCGGTCGAACCCGATCCTGCTCGACCCGATCGCGGCCGACTTCCCCGACCTCCAGATCATCATGGCTCACCCGTCGGTGCCCTGGCAGGACGAGGCGTTGTCGGTGGCCACGCACAAGCACAATACCTGGATCGACCTGTCCGGCTGGAGCCCGAAGTACTTCCCGGCCGAGCTGGTGCGCTACGCGAACTCGCTGCTGAAGCGCCGGGTGCTCTTCGGCACCGACTACCCGATGCTCACCCCGGACCGGTGGCTTCGCGACGTGCAGTCGACCGACCTCAAGCCGGAGGTGCTCCCGGGCATCCTGAAGCACAACGCGGCCCGACTGCTGGGCCTGGCCCGGTGACGACGAGAGGAAACGCCATGACGACGACCATCACCTACGAGCGGCTCGGCGACCTTGCCGGCACCGACCTCGGCCACACCGGATACCGCACGGTCACCCAGGACCAGGTGGACCTGTTCGCGGACGCCACGGACGACCACCAGTGGATCCACGTCGACCCGGAACGGGCGAAGACCGGCCCGTTCGGCGCGCCGATCGCGCACGGCTTCCTCACCCTCTCCCTGGCGGTTCCCTTCTGGACCGAGCTGCTCGAGGTCAAGGGCGTGACCACGAAGGTGAACTACGGCCTCGACAAGGTGCGCTTCCCCGCGCCGGTCGCGGTCGGGGCTCGGGTGCGCATGCGGGCCACAGTCGTCGAGGTCGTCGAGGTCCGCGGCGGCTACCAGCTCGCCGTCGACCAGACGATCGAGATCGAGGGCGGGGCCAAGCCGGCGGTCGTCGCGCGCGGGCTGTACCGCTTTTACGCCTGAGCCCGGGGGCATCCGTCGAGCCGGGCGAGCACACCACCTCCACCCCCAGGAGAATGATGATGCACCAGCACGGAATTGGCGCGTGGCTGGCCAAGCGCCGGCTCAAGTCCCCGGACCAGATCGCGATCATCCACGGCCGCCGGTCGCCCATGACGTACCGCCAGTTCGCCGACGCCACGGACCGGATCTCCGCGGTGCTGCGGGAGCGGGGCGTCGGCAACGGCGACTCCGTCGCCTACCTGGGGGAGAACAGCCCCGAACTCCTTCAGGTGATGTTCGGGGCGGCGCAGGTCGGGGCGGTCTTCGTGCCGGTCAACACCCGGCTCGCCGCACCCGAGATCGGCTACGTCCTCGCCGACTGTGCCGCGCGGGTGCTGATCCACGACCCGGACTTCGCGGTGCCGGTGGCCTCCGCCGCGGGGACCGCCCGGACCCCGCACGTCATCGTCAACGACGAGGGCAGCGCGGACCGGCCCGGGCTGGCCCGGCTTGCCCGAGGCGCCGTCACCCCGTTCACCGACCATGCCGACACCGCCCATGGGGATCCGGCGGCGATCGTCTACACCTCGGGCACGACCGGCCGGGCCAAGGGCGCGGTGCTGACCCATGGCAACCTCACCTGGGTGGCGCTCAACTGTGTGGTCGACTACGACGTCGTCTCCACCGACGTCGCGCTGATGATCTCGCCGCTGTTCCACGTCGCCTCGCTCGGGATGGGCGCCCTGCCCGTCATCCTCAAGGGCGCCACGATGGTCATCGAGAGGGGCTTCGAGCCGGGCCGCGCGCTCGCGCAGATCGAGCGGCACGGGGTCACCATGCTCAGCGGTGTGCCGACCACCTACCAGCTGCTGGCCGACCACCCCGCCTGGGCGTCGACCGACCTGTCGACGTTGACGAAGCTCACCTGCGGAGGTTCGGCGGTGCCGGCCCGCATCCTCAACGCGTACGAGGCGCGGGGCCTGTCGTTCTCCCAGGGTTACGGAATGACCGAGGCCGCGCCGGGCGCCACCGCGCTGCCGCCCACGATGACCCGCGTCAAGCAGGGCAGTGTCGGTCTGCCGCACTTCTTCACCGACGTGCGGATCACCGATGCGGCCGGTGCGGTGCTGCCCGCCGGCGCTGTCGGTGAGATCGAGGTGGCCGGTCCCAACGTCTTCCCCGGCTACCACGGGCTGCCGGAGGCGACCGCCGAGGCGTTCACGGCCGACGGGTGGTTCCGCTCCGGCGACCTCGGCCACCTGGACGCCGACGGTTACCTCTACATCTCCGGCCGCCTCAAGGACATGATCATTTCGGGGGGCGAGAACATCTACCCGCTCGAACTCGAGCAGCTGCTCACCGAGGTCGACGGGGTGACCTCGGCCGCGGTCATCGGCGTACCGGACGAGCGGTGGGGGGAGGTGCCGTGGGCGATCGTGACCGTACGGGAGGGGGCGTCCGTGGACACCGCCACCGTCCGGGCCCGCCTGGACGGCAGGATCGCGCGCTACAAGCTCCCGAAGAACGTCGTCATCGTGGACGAGCTGCCGCGGACGGCGTCGGGGAAGGTGCGGAAGGCCGATCTGCGGACCCGATTCGGCGCCTAGCTGAGGGCCGGGCCGCGACGAGTTCGGCGAACTCCGCAGCGGACGCCTCAGCCAGCGTGTCGTGCACCCGGCGGTAGGTCCGCACCGATCTCGCGGCGGGCCATTGCGCGTCCATGAACTCGGCCGGCAGCCTCGGGTCGGCGCGCAGCAGCGCGAGCCAGTCCGCCACGAGCATGGTTCGTACGGTGAGGGCGCTCGGCGCCATCGCCAGCGCGGACGGGTCGTCCCACACCTCGATGAAGGCGAGGTGCGCGTGTCGGATCGCCTCGATGTCCCAGGCCGCGCGCACGCTCTCGCCGATCGGGAAGCCGGCGAGTTCGCGGGCGTGGAAGGCGACCACGGTGTTGGGCGCGAGGTCCTGCCGCAGCCGCTCCAACGACCCGGCGAGGTCGACCTCGCCGGGCGCCAGCCAGAGCCCGTCCCGGAGCGGCGCGAAGCCCTCCCAGGTGAGGGTCGAACGCAGCCGGTGCCGCAGCATCCGCTGGCCCTCCGGGATCGAGAAGGTGACAAGGGTCCACCCGCTGCCCTGTGGGTCGAACGGCCGCGGCCCGCGAACGCGGTACGTCGCCTCGCGCAGCACCGCGGCCCCGTGCTCGGTCAGTGAGAACAGCGTCTCCCGGCCGCGCCTGCTGCGGGCGAGGATACCGCTGTGCACGAGACGGTCGAGGGTCGCGCGGGTGGCCGGCGCGGCGACGTCCGCGCCTTCCAGCACGTTGATCAGGGCGCTCGCCCGGATGGGCCCCGTGGCGGCGTCGACGACGTGCTCGCCGAAGAAGGCGAGCAACAACTGCTTCGGCTGACGACTACCCACAGCGCTTCCCTTCGGCGAACTCGTTGGCCTGGCCGCCGATCACCGCGCGGATCGCGGGGCCACAGCCTGCCCGCGCTTGGCCCGCTGGATCTGGTCGTAGACGTGCGTCCGCAGTTCCGTGAAACGGGGCAGAGCGCGGGTCGTGATCTGATCGCGCTCCGGCGGCAGGTCGATCGCGAGGTCCTCCTGGACCCAGGTCGGCGACGTGGACAATACTAGAACCCGCTGACCGAGATACACCGACTCGTCGATGTCGTGGGTGACGAAGACAACCGAGATGGTGCGGCTGGCGTGCAGCTCGCGGACCAGGTCCTCCAGGTCGGCCCGGGTCTGCGCGTCGACGGCGGCGAACGGCTCGTCCATGATCAGGACGTCGGGCTGGTAGGCGACCGCTCGCGCGATCGCCACCCGCTGTTGCATCCCCCCGGAGAGCTGCCACGGGTGGCTTCGCGCGGCGTGCGCGAGGCCTACCGCCTCAAGAGCGTCGACGACCAGCTTGTTCCGGGCCGCCCGGGTGAGCCTCTTGTGCCGCAGTGGCAGCTCGACGTTCCCGCGCACCGTCAGCCAGGGGTAGAGGCTGCGACCGTACTCCTGGAACACCACGGCCATGGCCGGGCTGGGCCCGGTCACCGGCGAGCCGTCCATCTCGACCACGCCGCTGGTGGGCCGCAGCAGGCCGGCCAGGCACTTCAGCAGGGTGGTCTTGCCACAACCGGACGGCCCGACGATGCAGACGAGCTCACCGGCGTCCATGGTGAAGCTGATGTCCCCGATCGCCTCGACGGTGCCCGTCGCCGACTCGTAGACCTTCCGCAGGTGCTCCACCCGCAGCAGGGTGCTCCGATCAGGCACGGTTGACCTCCCTGATTCCGTGGTACCAGCGCAGAACACGCCGTTCGACGAGACCGAAAGCTACGGCGAGGAAGACGCCGACGAGACCGAGGAGGAGGATGCCACTCCACATCTCGGCGATCAGGTAGTTGCGCTGGAAGTAGGCGATCCGGTAGCCGAGGCCGGAGGAGGAGGCGAACATCTCGGAGATGACCATCAGGATCAGCGCTACCGAGAGGGCCTGCCGGACCCCGGCCATGATCCGTGGGCTGGCGGCCGGAAGCACGAGGAACCAGAGCCGCTCCCACCAGGTGACCTGGAACGATTCCGCGGTCTCCGTCATGACGCTGTCCGTCCCCCGGACACCGTCGATCGTGTTCAGCAGGATCGGCCAGACCGCGCCGGAGGCGATCACGACGACCTTCATGGTGTCGGTGATCCCGAGCAGGAGCATCACCACCGGGATCAGCACCGGTGGCGGGATGGCCCGGAGGAACTCCAGCAGCGGTTCGAGGAGTTCGCGCAACCAGCGGGTCAGGCCGATGACGGTGCCGGCGGCGATGCCGAGCACGATCGACGCGGCGACACCGAGGCCGAGGCGGGCGAGGCTGGGCAGCACGTCCTCGACGAACGCCGGGCCGACCCAGGTCTCCCGGAAGGCTTCGGCGATCGTCAACGGGTCGGGGAAGAACCGACTCGTCGTCCTCGTCGCCACCAGACCCCAGAGCACCAGCAGCAGCGTCGGCAGCCCCAGCGGGTAGAGCAGGCTCGTCGCGATCCGGGATCCGACCGTCCGGCTGCGTGCCGTGCTGGCGATCCGCCCGGTGTACGCGGTCACAACGGCTCCTCTCCTCGTACCGACTGGTGCCACGACAGCACCCGACGCTCGATGAACCGGAAGACGATGTTCACCATGAGCCCGAGCAGGCCGGTGACCACGACCAGCGCGTACAGGCCGGCGGCGTCTCCGGCGGACCGGGACAGCTCGATCATGCGCCCGAGGCCGGGGTTACCGATCACCATCTCCGCGGTGATGGCGAGGATGAGCGCGACCGCCGCCGCGAGCCGCAGGCCCGTCATGAGGTACGGCAGGGTGGTGGGCAGGACGAGGTGCGACAACTGCTCCCGCCGGGTCAGACCGAAACTGCGGGCGGTGTCGCGAGCCACCACGTCGACGTCGGCGACGCCGTAGATCACCTGCACGAACACCTGCCAGAACGACGCGTAGACGATGATGACGAGGGCGGCCTGCCGCTGGATGCCGAACATCAGCACGGCGATCGGGATAAGGGCGACCGACGGGATCGGTCGCAGGAACTCGACAACCGTGTGGGTCGCGCGCCGCAGGAACGGCACCAACCCGACGACCGTGCCGAGGACGACGGCGGCGACCGTCGCCACCGTCAGGCCGATCCCCCAGGACGTCATGGTGCTGCCCAGCCGCCGCCAGAACGCGAGGTCGACGAGCTGCTCGAACAGCCGCTCCAGCACGTCCGTCACGTACGGCAGATACAGCGGGTTGATCAGGCCCAGCGTCGGGATCAGCTGCCAGACGACGAGGAACCCGGTCAGGCCGACGACGCCCAGCATCGCTTTGCGTAACGCGCGCAGGCGTCGGGTGGGGAACACGCGCATGTCACTCCCGTCGTCAGGCGGGCGGCGAGGCCCTCCCCGGTCCGGGGGTCGGGGAGGGCGGGATCGCGCCAGCTACTGCTGCTGGATGAGACGGTCGAAGTTGGGTTGCTTGTCGAGAACCTTGTACTTCTGCGCGAGCTCGGCGAGCGTCTGCAGGCTCGACCGGTCGACCTCCCAACCGAAGGCCGGCAGCCGCACCGACTCGGCCACCGGCGGGGGCAGCTGCAGGTTGTCCTTGATGGCCTGCCGCAGCGCCGCCTCGTTGGCGGGGTCCTTGGCCCACTCCAGCGTCTTCTTCATCGCCGCGGTGAAGTCCTCGACCAGCTTGGCGTCTTTCTCAGTGCGTTCCTTTGTGGTAATCGTGGTGAGCGTGGTCAGGCCGGGCACCACCGCCTGGTAGGGGGCGACGACGAAGGTGTCGCCGCGGGCCTTCAGTTGGGTGACGAAGGGCTCCGGCACCCAGGCGGCGTCGATGTTGCCGGATTCGAGTTGGGCTGGGGCGTCCGGGAAGGCGACCTCGACGAACTTGATCGTCGACGGGTCGCCGCCGTCCTTCTCGACCGCCGCCATGATCGTCACGTCGCCGGCCGCGCCCAGGCTGTTTACCGAGACCCGCTTGCCAGCGAGGTCGGCCGGCCGCTTGATGCCGGACTTCGCCGAGGCGACCACGGCGTTGATGTCGTCGCCGTCGGCGTACGAGGAGGCGTAGTTGCCGATGATGACGACGCCGAGATCCCGCAGGTCGGCCCGGAACGGGCCGAAGGGCTGGCCGATGGCGAAGTCGATGTCGCCGTTCAGGAGCGCGGGAATGGCCTGCGCGCCGCCCTGGGCCGGCAGCACCTCGACCTGGAGCCCGCGCTCGGCGAAGATGCCCGCCTTGATGCCGCCCCACAGCGCGGCGGTCTCGGTGATGGGCAGCGCCGCGACCCGGACCTTGCGCAGGTCGCCCGAGGTCTGGTCGGACGGGTTGGACGCGTCGGAGTCGGTACATCCGGTGAGGGCGATCGCGGTAGCGGCGATCAGCCCGAGAGCCATGACCTTCTTCATTGACGAGGCCCTTCCTGGGCGGGGGTGGTGGGTGCGTCGGAAGTCGGCGGATGCCTCGGATCTGCAGGTGAACTACCGCTGCGTGGGGGCGCACGCCGCTGTGTTGGCCATGGTCAGTCACCCCGGCATTGAATGTCAATAATTTCTGACGCCCGTCATGAATAAGTTGAACAACGCTCTGCTGTGGAGGCGTCGCACCGGCTCGCGCTCAGACCTCGGGCAGGCCCACGTAGTTCTCGGACAGGCTCCTGGCGTACGCCTCGGAGGTGGCGACGTACCTCAGCGTGGCGGTCTGCAGCTTCGTCTCGTACGGGTCGTCGCGCTCCAGCCGGTGCAGCATCGAGGTCATCCACCAGGAGAAGTGCTGGGCCCGCCAGACCCGGCGTAGCGCCGTGGCCGAGTAGCCGTCCAGCAGATCGGTGCGGCCCTCGTCATACCACGCGGCGAAGGCGTCCCCGAGCAGCGCGACGTCGGCGAGGGCAAGGTTCATGCCCTTCGCGCCGGTGGGCGGGACGATGTGCACGGCGTCCCCGGCCAGGAACAGCCGCTCCCACCGCATCGGCTCGACCACGAAGCTGCGCATTCCGGTGATGGACTTCTCCAGGATCGGCCCCTCGTTGAGCGACCAGCCCGGCACCGTCTCCAACCGGGCGCGCAGCTCCGTCCAGATCCGCTCGTCCGGCCACGCGGCGATGTCCTCGTCCGGCGCGACCTGTAGGTACAGCCGGGAGATCTCGGGGGAGCGCATGCTGTAGAGGGCGAAACCCCGCTCGTGGTTGGCGTAGATGAGTTCGTCCACCGCCGGCGCCGCGGCGGCGAGGACGCCCAACCAGGCAAAGGGGTACGCCCGCTCGTAGGTGGTCAGCACCCCCTCGGGCACCGCGGCGCGGCTCACCCCGTGGAACCCGTCGCAGCCGGCCACGAAATCGCAGTGCAGCTCCTCGTCCCGCCCGTCGCGTCGAAAGTGGACGACCGGCGTGTCCGAGTCGAGGCCGTCCAGGCGTACCGCGTCGGCCTCGAAGAGGATCGAGCCACCGGCCGCGAGTCGGGCGGCGATCAGGTCCTTGACCACCTCCTGCTGCCCGTAGACGGTGATCGCCCGCCCGGTCAGCTCCGCCATCGGCACCCGGTGTGACTCCCCGGCGAAGCGCAGCTCGATGCCCTCGTGGCGCAGCCCCTCCCGCCGCAGCCGCTCACCGACGCCGCTGCGGCAGAGCAGGTCGACCGAGCCCTGTTCGAGGACCCCGGCCCGGAGCCGGTGCTCGACGTGGTCGCGGCTGCGGCTCTCCAACACCACAGACTCGATTCCGCGCAGGTGCAGCAGGTGCGACAGCATGAGCCCCGCCGGCCCCGCGCCGACGATGCCGACCTGGGTACGCATTCCCGGCATGCTCCTGTCCTCCCGGCGTCAGAACGGGTACCGGGTGATGGCGCCCTGCACGGTGAGCCACTGGGTCTCGGTGAACGCCTCGACATTCGCCGCGGGCCCCCCGAACCGGGAGCCGGTGCCGGACGCCCCCACCCCACCGAACGGCGCCACCGCCTCGTCGCTCACTGTCTGATCGTTGATGTGCACGATCCCGCTGGGGATCCGGTCGGCGAGGGCCATCGCCCTCATCACGTCGCGGCCGAGGATCCCCAGCGACAGGCCGTACTCGGTCTGCCGGGCCAGCCGCACGGCCTCGTCCTGGTCGGAGAAGGTGATCACCGGCGCGACCGGGCCGAAGACCTCCTGGGCGTACGCCGGGGTCGCGGGGGTGACGTCGGTGAGCACCGTCGGCCGATAGAACAGCCCCTCGTACGTGCCCCCGGCCGCCAGTCGGGCGCCCGCATCGACGCTCGCCGTGACCAGTGCGTGGACCTTGTCGCGCTGGCGCTCGTCGATGATCGGCCCGAGCGCCACCTGCTCCTTCGCCGGGTCGCCGACCGGCAGGTGGTTCGCCTTCTCCGCCAGCCGCTCGACGTACCGTTCGGACAGACTCTCGTGCACCAGGTGCCGGCCGGTGGTCATGCAGATCTGGCCCTGATGCAGGAACGACCCCCAGGCGCCGGCGGAGACCGCGAGGTCCAGATCGGCGTCGTCGAGCACGATCAGCGCCGAGTTGCCGCCGAGTTCGAGATGTGCGCGTTTGAGGTGGCGTGCCGCCGCCTCGCCGACCTTGCGGCCGGCAGCGGTCGACCCGGTGAAGCTGATCACCCGTACGTTCGGGTCGGCCACCAGCGCCTCCCCGACCTCGACCCCGCCGGGAAGGACGTGCAGCAGCCCGTCGGGCAGGCCGGCCTCCTCGAAGACCCGGGCGATCGAGACACCGCCGCAGACCGCAGTGCGCGGATCGGGCTTGAGCACCACGGCGTTGCCCAGCGCCAGGGCCGGGGCGACGGAACGGGTGGCCAGGATGAGCGGGAAGTTGAACGGGGCGATGACCCCGACGACGCCGACGGGCAACCGGCGAGCCAGGCTGAGCCGCGGTTGCGCGCTTGGGATGATCTCGCCGAGCGGGTGCGAGGCCAGCGCCGCCGCCTCGTAGCACTCCTGCGCGGCGGTGTCGGTCTCGACGCCGGCCTTGGGTGGGATGGACCCGGACTCCCGCACGATCCAGTCGCCGATCTCGGCGGCGTGCTGCTCGAACAGCTGCCCGGCCCGGCGCAGCACCGCGGCCCGTTCGGCGTAGCCGGTGGCGGCCCAGGCGCGCTGGGCGGCGGCGGCGCGAGCGCAGGCGCGCGTCACGTCCTCGGCGTTCGCCACGCCGACCTGGCCGATCTCCTCGCCGGTGGCGGGGGATCGCACGGGTGCCGTGCCGCCGGCCGGTTCCACCCAGCCGTCGCTGTGCAGGGTGCCCTGCCAGGTTGTGACGTCCAGCAGTGTCATGGCGGTCCTCCTCGGAGGTGTTCGCTAACCGAACGGCCGTTCTCTCCATGAACGTTGGCACGTGGTCCGGCTCGCGTCAACGCATCGCCCGACATGAGTGCCGAGCACTGTGGACGGCGATTCGGCTCGTCGTTGACGGATGCCGTTCCCCGTCGTACGTTCGAGATGAGTACGGCAGTCCGCATAGCGAACGGCTGGCGGCAGCACGGTTCGGGCAGGAGGCGGGGAGGCCCATGGCGAAGCTCGTCTCGCTGGCCGACGGCGTGGCGCACCTGGTCGGCGACGGCGACGTGGTGGCCCTGGAAGGGTTCACGCACCTCATTCCGTTCGCCGCCGGCCACGAGATCATCCGCCAGGGGCGGCAGGAGCTGACCCTCGTGCGGATGACCCCCGACGTCATCTACGACCAGCTCATCGGGGCGGGCTGCGCCCGTCGCCTGGTCTTCTCCTGGGGTGGCAACCCGGGCGTCGGGTCGCTGCACCGCTTCCGGGACGCCGTGCAGCACGCCTGGCCACGCCCGCTCGACCTGGAGGAGCACAGTCACGCGGGCATGGCCAACCGGTACGTCGCCGGGGCGTCCGGGCTGCCGTTCGCCGTCCTGCGCGGCTACACCGGCACCGACCTGCCCGGGCACACCACCAACATCCGGCCCATCACCTGCCCGTTCACCGGCGAGACGCTGACCGCCGTCCCCGCCCTGCGTCCGGACGCGACGGTGGTGCACGCCCAGCGCGCCGACCGGAACGGCAACGTGCAGATGTGGGGCATCACCGGCGTGCAGAAGGAGGCGGTGCTCGCCGCCCACCGGTCACTGGTCACCGTCGAGGAGATCGTTGACGAGTTGGAACCCGTACCCGGGCAGGTGATCCTGCCCGGCTGGGCGGTCACCGCGGTGGCCGAGGTGCCCGGTGGCGCGCACCCCTCCTACGCCCACGGCTACTCGGTGCGGGACAACGACTTCTACCGGGACTGGGACGCCGTCAGCCGGCACCGCGACACCTTCCGGGCCTGGCTGGACGAGCACGTGCACAAGGCCAACGCGGCGGCATGAGTCAGCGCGGCGAGCGGGGGGACCCGATGGCGGACTGGACCGCGGACGAGATGATGACCGTCGCCGCCGCACGGCAACTACGCGACGGCACCGCCTGCTTCGTCGGGATCGGGCTGCCCAGCACCGCGGCGAACCTCGCCCGGGCGACCCACGCCCCGAACCTGGTGCTCATCTACGAATCCGGGTGCCTCGGTGCGAAGCCGGACCGGCTTCCGCTCTCCATCGGAGACGGGATCCTCGCCGACACCGCTGACGCGGTCGTCTCGGTGCCCGAGGTGTTCAACTACTGGCTCCAGCCCGGCCGGATCGACGTGGGCTTCCTCGGCGCCGCGCAGCTCGACCGCTACGGCAACATCAACACCACTGTCGTCGGCGGCGACTACGACGCCCCGACGGTCCGGCTGCCCGGCGCCGGTGGCGCCCCGGAGATCGCCGCCTCCTGCGGCGAGGTCGTGGTGATCGTCCGGCAGGACCTTCGGACGTTCACCGAACGGGTCGACTTCGTCACCTCGGTCGGGTACGGGACGGGCCCGGGCGACCGGGAGCGACTCGGTCTGCGGGGCGGCGGCCCCCGGGTGGTGATCACCGACCTCGGCGTCCTCGCACCCGACCCGGTCACCTGCGAACTCACCCTGACCCACCTGCACCCCGGCGTGACCCGGGAGCAGGCGCGGGCGGCCACCGGCTGGGACCTCGCCGTCGCCGACGGGCTGGCCACCGGTGCGCCGCCGACGGCACGCGAACTCGCGGTGCTGCGGGCGCTGGAGGCGACGAAGTCCGACGGGAGACGACAATGACCACTCAGGACACCCAGGCCGGCAGTGGTCTGGTGCTACCGCGGTACCGACCTGCGGCGTTGGCCTGCCAGATCTCGACAAGCGTGTGGGGTACCGGTCGGCCGTCACC
>NZ_VDFY01000134.1 GCF_006228125.1 Micromonospora orduensis
CAGATCAGCGCGGGGGCCAGGCTGGGCGTGGGCGCCGGGGTGGCGGCGACCGCCACCTCCGCGCCGCCGGTCGGGTCGGACGGGTCCGACTCGATAAGCGCCGCCGGCACCAGCAACGCGACGGCCGCGGCCACCGCGACGGTCCGCCGCCCACCGGGCACCCGAGCGGTAAGCCGGGCCTGCGCGGGCGTGGCCACGGCCGGCCGGAACGGCTTGAGCTGGGCGTGCTCGGCGATCAGCTCGTCGAGTTGGGCGAGCACCGCGGCGCGCTGTTCGATCGCGTCGGCGAACGCCAGCGTCAGCTTGAACCGGAAGTCCGGCGCGGCGTCGGTGGGCAGCAGCAACCCAGAGGTACGCCGCCGGTCGAGCACCTGGATCAGGGTGACCGGCGCGGTCGGGTCGTGGGCCAGGCCGGTCATCCGGCCGTACGCCCAGTCACGCCTACCGCGTCCGCCGAGGAGCACCAGGCGGCGGCTGGTGATGACCGCCATGCCGGCGTCGGTGACGCGTACGCCGTCGGGCCGGCGCGGGCGCAGCGGCGCGTCCGGTGGGGCGACCGTGAGGTCCGGCGCGGGCAGCACCGTGGTGTGCCGCACCTCGACCAGCTGCGCGGCGGGCAACGCCCACAGCACCACCTCGTCGGCGGCCAGCTCCAGGGGCAGGCCCTCGCCTGCCGCGGCGGAACCCCGGAAGTCGGCGGCCAGGGAGCGTAGTCGCCGTAGCTCGTCGTCCCGGCGACGCCAGGCCGCCTCGGCGCCGCGGTACGTGCTGACCCGCAGCACGTTCTGCCGGTGCGCCCACCGGTACCGCCAGGTGGAACCCGTCGAATCAGTCTTCGCCACGCCGACTCCTTCGCCGCGTAGGCCACCAATCTGGGGTGTCACAGTGTTAACAGGGCCGGCGCGCCACCCGGAAACGCCGAAACGGACTAAATATCCAATCGGCGGAGCAACCAACACGATAGGCCGATACTGCTGCGTCGATTCGGCGTGCCGTGCGGAGCGGTCTCCGTCTCGGTAACGTCAGCCGCAGCCGGGTGGCGACGCCGCCGCACCGCCGTACCGAGGGGGTGAGGTCGTGCCACAGGACACCCGGCCCGCCGTTGTCATCGGCGTGGACATCGGCACCACCAGCACCAAGGCCGTCGCGTACGACACCGAGGGCCGACAACTCGGCAGCCACTCGGTCGGCTACCCGCTGGACGACCCGCAGCCCGGGTACGCCGAACAGGACCCGCAGCTCATCCTCGACGCGGTGCTCAAGTCGATAAGCATGGTCGTGGCGGAGCTGGTCGAGCCGGTGGCCGGGCTGTCGTTCAGCTCCGCCATGCACAGCCTCATCGGCCTGGACGCGGACGGCAACCCGCTCACCCCGTCGGTCACCTGGGCCGACTCCCGGTCGACCCGACAGGCCGAGCGACTGCGGGCGGTGCCGTCCGGTCTGGCGCTGCACCGGCGTACCGGCACCCCGATCCACCCGATGTCGCCGCTGCCCAAGCTGCTGTGGTTCGCCGAGCAGGAGCCGAAGCTCTTCGAACGCGTCGCGCACTGGGTCGGCATCAAGGACTGGGTGCTGCTGCGGCTCTGCGAGGCGCTTGTCGTCGACCACTCGATCGCCTCGGCCACCGGCCTCATGGACATCCACCGGCTGGAGTGGGACAGCGAGGCGCTCACCATCGCCGGCATCACCGAGGAGCAGCTCCCCCAGCTGGTCGGCACCACGGCCGTCCTGCCCGGGCTCACCGCGCAGGCCGCGGCGGTCACCGGCCTGCCCCAGCGCACCCCGGTGGTCGTCGGCGCCGGCGACGGACCCCTGGCGAACCTGGGCCTCGGCGCGGTGCACCCCGGCATGGTGGCCTGCTCGATCGGCACCAGCGGGGCGATGCGGGTGATGGTCGAGCAGCCGAGCGTGGACCCCCTCGGCGGGGTGTTCTGCTACGCGCTGACCGAGGACCGGTGGGCGGTCGGCGGCGCCATCAACAACGGCGGCATCGTGCTCAGGTGGGCCGGCGAGGCGCTCGCCCCGGACCTCGGCGAGCACTCCGAGGAGGAGCTGGTCGCCCTCGCCGCCCGCGCGCCGGCCGGCTCGGGTGGGCTCATCATGCTTCCGTACCTGCACAGCGAGCGGGCACCGCACTGGAGTGCGCTGCCGCGCGGCGCGTACGTCGGGTTGACCCACGGGCACCGCCGCGAGCACCTGATCCGGGCGGCGCTGGAGGGGGTCTGCCAGCAGCTCGCGCTGGTGCTCACCTCGGTACGCGCGGCCGGCAACGAGGTCCGCGAGATCCGCGCCGGTGGCGGCTTCGCCCGCAGCGGCCTGTGGCGGCAGATGCTCTCCGACGTGCTCGGCCTGCCGGTGAGCTTCCCGGCCGCGCACGACGGGTCGAGCTTCGGCGCGGCGCTGCTCGGCATGCAGGCGCTGGGCCTGATCCCCAGCATCGACGTCGCCGCCGACCTCGTCCGGATCGAGGAGACGGTCCACCCCGACCCGGCCGCCGCCGCCACGTACGCGGCGCTGCTGCCGCTCTTCGCCGAGCTGTACGACGCGCTGGTGCCCACCTTCACCTCGATGCGCCGGCTGGCACCCGGCCTGCCCGCGGAACCCGAGCCCCCAGCTGGACCCCCGATGTGACCCTTCGGCCGGCCCTCCTCGGGCCGACCCCGTCCCGAAGGTCGTGATCCCCGTGCCCCCACCCCCCGCCCTCGCCGCTTCGTTGAGCACGCTCGCCGCGCCGGCCGAACCGGTGACCACCGCCGGTGACGCCCAACTCGTCATCGCCGCCCTGCTCGGTATCGCGGCCGTGGTGCTGCTGATCGCCTGGGCGAAGGTGCACCCGTTCCTGTCGCTGATCCTCGGCGCGGCGGTGCTCGGCGTGGTCGCCAGCGTCGCGCCCGACAAGATGATCACCTCGTTCACCGCCGGGGTGGGTTCGACGGTCGGCGGCGTGGGGTTGCTGATCGCCCTCGGCGCGATGATCGGTGGCCTGCTCGCCGAGTCCGGCGGCGCGGACGGCATCGTCGGCCGGATCGTCAACCGGGTCTCCGGCCGGGCGCTGCCCTGGGCGATGGCCGGGGTGGCCGCGCTCATCGGACTGCCGCTCTTCTTCGAGGTCGGCGTGGTGCTGCTGGTGCCGATCGTGCTGCTCGTGTCGATGCGCACCGACGTACCGCTCATGAAGATCGGCATCCCGGCGCTGGCCGGCCTGTCGGTGCTGCACGGCCTCGTTCCGCCGCACCCCGGCGTTCTGGCCGGCGGTGATCACCGTGCTGCTGCCGGTGGTGCTGATGCTGGCGCGGGCGATCGGCGAGCTGACGCTTGACGAGGGCACGGCGGGGCGCAGGACCCTGGACATCGTCGGTACGCCGATCGTGGCGCTGCTCGCCGGGGTGATCCTGGCGATGTTCACGCTCGGCTACCAGGCCGGGTTCAACAGGTCCCAGGTCTCGTCCGTGATCGGCGGTTCCCTGCCGCCGATCGCCGGCATCCTGCTGATCGTGGCGGCCGGCGGCGGCTTCAAGCAGGTGCTTGTGGACGCCGGGGTCGGCAACCTGGTCGCCGACGCCGCCAAGGACGCGAGCCTCTCCCCGCTGCTGCTGGGCTGGCTCGTCGCCGTCGGCATCCGCGTCGCCACCGGCTCGGCGACCGTCGCCACGATCACCGCGGCGGGCATCGTGGCGCCGCTCGCGGCGAGCATGGACCGGCCGGCGGTTGCTCTGCTGGCACTGGCGATCGGCTGCGGCTCGCTGTTCTTCTCGCACGTCAACGACGCCGGCTTCTGGCTGGTCAAGGAGTACTTCGGACTGACCGTCGGGCAGACCATCAAGAGCTGGTCGGTGATAGAGACGATCATCTCCGTGGTCGGTTTCCTGGGCGTACTCCTGCTCGACCTGCTGTTGTAGCGACCGGGTCAGGCCGCCTCGACGCCGGAGATCAGGTAGCGACGGACGTCGGTCGCGCGGGCCTGCGCGATGACCTGGTCGCACTCGGCCAGGTAGTCGTCGCGCGCGTCCGGCTCGACGCGCAGGCTGCCGGCAATGATCAGCATCGGCTTCCCCCGGGTCGTGGAATTGCTGATGCGCGTGATACCGCAGAGTCATATTTATACCTCTGAGGTATATCGCCGAAAGGGACATCGCCGCCCGGACGGGTGATGGGGTTCCCGGTGGCCTCAGCGACCTCTCGCGCTTCTTATCGTGCAAACGTGAGGAAAAGCGACAAACGTTCTGGCGTACTCCTGAAGCTGCTGACGGCGGCGATCGCGCTCGCGGTCGTCGCGACGACCGGGCCGGCCACCGCGGACGGCCCGGGCCGCTGGCCCGGCGCGGACCCGGCGCAGCAGACCGAGCCGGGGTACGGAAGTGAGCCCGGCGACGACCAGGGCGACGAGCCCGGTGTCGACCCGATGCCGGAGCGGCCGCCGACCAGCGAGGTGTCGTGGTTGTCGTTCCCCGGCGGGGCGTTCGCGGTTGACCCGCTCGGGCACACCGTGCGCTACCGCGCCTGCGACGGCGACACCGGCCGGGTCGCCGATCCGGCCATGCGGGTCGCCGCCGGGGTGGCCAGCGGCGAGGTGACAGTCGACGGCAGAGGATTCCGCTACCGGGTGCCCCTGGTCGGGCGCGCTCAGGGCGCGCTCATCGTGTCCGGACCGCAGGCACAGCCGGTGGAGCTGACCGGCGTGGTGGTCACCAGCCCGCAGCCGCCCACCGACCCGGTGGCCGGAGCCCGGCTGTTCCCGCTCAGCGGGCAACTCGCCCGGGTCGTCGCCGACGCGAGCCTCAACCCGGCCGGAGCGACAGTCCGCGACCTGTCCGGCCGGTACGGCGATCAGCAGATCGCGGTCAACGGATCGCTGCGTCCCAAGGCCGCCAGCGTCATCAAGCTGTGGATCCTCGTCGAGCTGCTCCGCCGGGTCGACTGTGGACAGGTGTCGCTCGACGAGGGCGTGCTGGTCACCCCGGCCGACGTGGTCGGCGGCACCGGCCAGCTCCAGTTCGAGACGTTCCCGCAGGTGGTGACCCTGCACCGGCTCGCCCGATATCTGATCAAGTACAGCGACAACATCGCCGCGAACGTGCTGATCACCTACCTGGGCGGGTTCGCCCCGGTCAACGCGCTTATCGACTCGATGAACCAGCGGTCCACCATCCTGGCCCGCCGGATGCTCGACAGCGCCGCCGCCCAGCGCGGCGAGGAGAACTACACAAGCCCGGACGACGTGGTGTCCCTGCTCGGCGCGGTCTGGGACGGCGAGATCCTCACCCCCGCCTCCCGCGACCTGATGATCGGCTTCATGCGGGAGCAGACCCTGAACACCAAGATCCCGGCGGCGCTGCCACCCGGGGTGCCGGTCGCCCACAAGACCGGCGACCTGCCCGACGCCTCCCACGACGTCGGCTACTACCTGATCCCCGGCACCGAGACCGCAGTCGCGTTCCTCACCGCCGGGCCGATGGCAACCGGCGACGAGACGGTCCGCCGGATGGCCCGCACCGTCTACGACTTCCTGGTCACCCCCACCGAGGGCGCCGTCAAGGAGTGACAGGCCGTCAGGCCCCGGGGATGTTCGCTGGCGGGTCCTCGCCGACCACGTCCGCGGCCGGCGGATCGGCAGTCACCGACAGCCCGAAGTCCGAGTACGTCAGGTCGAGCTGGGCCGTCTGCGACTGCTGGCTGGCCAACTCGATGCGGTAGCGGACCAGCCGCCCCTCTTCGTCGACGGACGCGGTGAACGGCACCGCGCCGGCCCGGTCGCCCAGCACCGTGCCGACGCCGCTGCCCAGCACCTCGCCGCTGCCGCGCAGGTCCAACGTGCCGGCGTACTCCCGTACCCCCGTCTGCCGGACCCCGTCCGGCGCGGCCAGGGTGCTGGCCAGCCGCGTGTTGTCCAGGCCCTGCTTCGCGGCCGGAGCACCCGGCGCGCCCACGTGCCACCAGGTCTTGCCGTCCCAGACCGGGACGCGACGGTCCGGGGCGGTGACCCGCACGTAGACGTCCGGGCCGGTGGTCAGCCGCTCGATCTTCACCACGCCGGTGGGCACCTTCAGCGAGGTGGTCTCCAGACCACGCTTCGCCTTCGGGTCCCAGAGCACCACAGTGGCGTCGCCGTCCGCCCCGCCGGTGCCCACGGTCAGCTTGTACGGCTGCTCGTCGGCCTTGGCGGCGGCGGCCCTCAGCACACCGACCGGGTCGGTCGCGTCCACCGACGCCGTCGGGCGAGGCGCGTCCGGCTCGTCGCTCGCGGCGACCAGGGCCCACACCCCGGCGGCGACCGCCACGGCGAGGACAGCACCGGCGGCGATCAGCTTCGGTTTCTGCACGGTCATCTCCCCGGAGGCGGGTGCGGTCCGGCCAGACTAGCCGGACCGCACCGCGTCACGCGCGGCTGATCGCGTTGGCGTGGATCGCCTCGTTCAGGTACGCCGCCAGGCCGGGGGCGATGCTCTCGTAGTGCGCGGTGAACCGCTCGTCGGCCAGGTACATGTCCGCCAGGCCGGTGTGCATCTCGTACGAGCACTCGTAGAACCAGCGGCTGATGATCTGCCGGTGCTCCTCGGCCGACTCCATCGCCTCCGGGCTGTCCGCCGGCACGCCCGAGGCCATCAGCGCGACGATCCGCCGACCCCAGTCGTCGTTCTCCGCCTTGATCCGCAGCCAGTCTTCCTTGCCGTAGCGGGAGGCCCGGCGGTTCGACTCCCGGTACGCGTCGGTGTCACCCCACCGCTGCTCCGCCTCGGCCTCGTGCGCCTCCGGGCTGAAGTCGCCGAAGACCTCGAACCGCTCCTCCGGCGTGAGTTGGATGTTCATCTTGCTCGCCTCCATCGCGAACTCGATCGCCGTGACCATCTCCTGCAACCGCTTGAGCCGTACCGTCAGCAGTTCGTGCTGTCGGCGCAGGTGCGCGGCCGGATCGGCCGCCGGGTCGTCGATGATCGCGGTGATCTCCTCAAGCGGGAAACCCAGCTCCCGGTAGTACAGGACGAGTTGCAGCCGTTGCAGGTCCGCGTCGTCGTAGCGGCGGTAACCGGCCGAGGTCCGCCCGCTGGGCGAGAGCAACCCGATCTCGTCGTAGTGGTGCAACGTCCGCACCGTGACGCCGGCCACCCTCGCCACCTGGCCCACCGTGTACGCCATGGTTCCCCTCCCTTCCGGGAACCAGGCTCCCGCCTGCCGCTGCGTGAGGGTCAAGCCCGATTCTGACCCACCGTCGCGGCGCCGTCCGGCCGCCCGTACAGATAGCCCTGACCGCGCGGGCAGCCGATCGCGGTGACCGCCTCGTGCTGGCGTTCGGTCTCCACCCCCTCGGCGACCACCACCAGGTCGAACGCGCCGGCCAGCCGGGTGACCATCTCCACCGTGGCGTACGCCCGGTCGTCCGACCCCAGCCGGGCCACGAACGAACGGTCGATCTTCAACTCGGTGGCCGGGATGCGGTGCAGGTAGCTCAGCGACGAGTAGCCGGTGCCGAAGTCGTCGATGGCGATGGCGATGCCCAACTCCCGGAGCTGGTGCAGCCGCTCCAGCACCGCGTCGGTGCCCTCGATCAGCGCCGACTCGGTCAACTCCAGGGTCAACGCGCGCGGCGCCAGCCCGGCGCCCGCCGTGGCCGCGGTGACGGTGGCGATCAGGTCCGGCCGGCGCAGGTGCGCGGCGGCGATGTTCACCGCCACGGTGGCCTCCGGCGCCCGTACCCGCCACGTCGCCGCCGCCCGACACGCCTCATGGATCACCCACCTGTCGATCGGCAGGATCAGCCCGGTCTCCTCGGCCAGCGGCAGGAACCTCGCCGGCGGCAGCATCCCGAGCCGCGGATGCCGCCAGCGCACCAGCGCCTCCGCGCTGCGGACCGCGCCGGTGCCCAGGTCGACGATGGGCTGGAACTCCAGGTGCAACTGCTCCTCGTCCACCGCCCGACGCAGGTCGGCGATCAGCTCGGCGCGGGAGACGGCCGACTCGCGCAGCCCTGGCGTGCACGTCCGGTACGCCGACTTGCCTGCCGCCTTCGCCGCGTACATGGCGATGTCGGCGTCCCGCAGCAGGTCGGTGTGGGACGTGTGCTGCGGGCCGTACTCGGCGATGCCGATGCTCGCCGACGGGTGCACGCCGACGTCGTCGTCGCCGTCGGAGGGGCGCAGGGCGTCCAACAGTCGTTCGGCGAGCCGCTCCGGCGACACACCCCGGTCGCGGTCCACCAGCACCGCGAACTCGTCCCCGCCCAGCCGGGCGATGGTGCCGTCGTCGTCCACGGCGGCACGCATCCGGGCCGCCAGCCCGGTCAGCAGCGTGTCGCCTGTGGCGTGCCCGAAACGGTCGTTCACCTGCTTGAAGCCGTCCAGGTCGAGCAGCAGCACGGCCACCGGCCGTCGGTCGCGCAGGGCCAGCCGCAGCAACCGGTTGAACAGCAGGCGGTTGGGCAGCCCGGTGAGCTGATCCCCGTACGCGAGCCGGCGCAGCCGGGCCACCAGACGCAGGTTCTCGTTCGCGGCCAACCCCTGTCGTACGGCGAGGGCGGCGAGCAGCACCATCATCGACACGAAGATCAGTTGTGGGGTCTGCCCGGTGGGCCGCCGGGCCAGCAGCACCGCGATGATCGCCCCGCCCACCGGCAGGTACGGCAGCGCGACCCGCCACCAGGGCGGAAGCGGCGACTCGGCGGTCTCGTCGGTGCCGTCGCAGTCCGGCGGCGGCGGGTACCGGGTGGCCAGTCCGATCAGCAGGTAGCTCAACGGCCAGCACAGGTCGATCGGATGCCCGGCGGTGTAGTCGGCGCGGGCGACAAGCGACACGTAGACGACGTCGGCGACGACACGCAGGGTGAGGCTCGCCGCGAGCACGCTCATGGGACGCCACATCGGCCGGACCGGGCCGGAGACCGCCACGAGGATGGTGAGCTGCATCAGGTCGAACATCGGGTACAGCAGCCCCAACGTGCGCGCCGGGTCCGCCAGCTCGGCGGCGGCCACCCCCCGGAACACCAGCACCCAGCCGACCGGCACCAGGGCCAGCGCGACGATCACCCCGTCCAGCAGCGTCCGGGCCCGCCCGACCCCGGTCCGTGGCGCGGAGGGGGAGCTGAGCAGCGCGGCGGTGCCGGTGAGGATGCCGACGGTGAAGACCGCCCCGACCAGCGGGGTGTGCGGCAGGTCGCCGCCGACGAGTCGCTGCGCCGTCCAGATCGCCCGGCCGCACGCGGCGAGCGCCATGGTGACGGCGAGCAGCATCCAGAACCGGCGCAGCGGGGCCGGATGGCGACGGGCCACCCGGGCGCACGCGACGGTCGCCCAAGCGGCGACCAGCATCCCGCCCAGGTCGCTGACCAGCGCGGCGCCGGGCAGCGCGGCGACGAGCCAGAACGCCTCCAGGAGAACGACCGAACCCGCGGCGACCAGCCCGGCGCGGCTCAGCCGGGCCGGCGCGACGCCGGTGGTCACCACGCGGCCCGCCACCTCGCCGCCGGGCCGAGCTACGCCTGCCGGATGACCGACGGCCGACGCCCCCGCCAGAGCGGTCGGTTCGGCAGCGGCGGGCTGGCCCGCCGCCTGCTTCACGTCCTGTCGCGACACGGTCGCTCCGGCTCTTCGTCGTGCGTGCACCCTCGGCGGACCTGTCCACGGCAAACCCCGAAAGCCTAGCCAGCGCCCCGGGTGCCCGCCAGGTCCGGACGGCCGCGCACATCGAGCCGATCCGGCCACAATGGAGCGGCCCGGCCCGGTGGGCGTGGATGCGCGACGGATGTGTCAGCGGCCGGCGGAGCGGTTCCACGGCGAGCGGGGCAGGCTGGTGCCGGCCAGGGGGCGGCGGGCACGACGACGCCTGCGCCGGCCGGGCGTGCAGGGCGGGCGTACGGCGGTGTGCACCGGCGGGGCGGAGGACGGCGGCGGCCGACGGATCAGCCAGCAGAGGAAGCGCTCCATCGACGCTCAGCCGACCGGGAGGCGTTCGGCGTCGGACTTGGAGATCTCGTACTGCGCCCCGCAGAACGTGCACTGCTGCGCGTACCTGGTGCGGATCGGGATGAGAGGAATGAAGAAGAGGGAGAATTTCGTCGAACGGCGGGTGATCACCTGCGCGGCGTGGTTGCCGCAGTGCCGGCAGACCTGCTGCACGACACCGGACCGGTCGACCTTGGTACGCAGACCGAAGATGAAGAACATCGCCCGCCATTACCCACTGCACAGCGAAAAGTCACCGGATCCGCCCGATGGATCAGGCCAGTCGTCGGCCTGCATGCACAAGATCGTGCTCGATCCTGGATGTAGTGGCCTCCGGGGCGAACGGGACCACTACATCCGTGATCGAGCACGATCAAGGCGAGACGGTAGGGCGAGCACGATCAAGGCGAGACCAGCAGGGCGGGGTGGATCAGCTGGCGGGCTCCAGGCCGGGCACCTCGGCGGGGAGCCAGATCGGCTGCCAGGCCGGCACCTCGTGGAAGCGGCGCAGCTCGGCCAGCCCGGCGACCGACCCGCTCCAGGCCGCGTACGGGGGGTTGGTCTCGTCGAAGCCGCTCTGGACGAAGGTCAGGGTGGTCCGGCCACCGGACTCGGCCAGCTCCCAGCTCGTGACGCCGGTGGGGCCCCAGTCGACGGACATCCGGCGGCCCGGCTCCAGGTCGACGACCTTCGCGGCGTACCCGTTCTCGAAGCCGCCCATGGCGTACCGGCCGCCGACCCAGGGTTCGATGCCGATCGGGTAGCCGAACCAGGCGCTGGCCTGCTCGGAGTCGGTGAGCGACTCCCACACCTTGTCGGCGGGGGCGGCGATGACCAGCTCACCGCGCAGGTCGGCGGAGGTGAAGTCGGTGCGGGGCAGCAGCGGCGCGCCCTCCAGGTGGGCGGCCAGGTTGGCGATGGCCAGCGACCAGAACGTCTGGAGCACACCCCGGATGCTGGAGCCGCTCATCGCCTCGGCGAAGTCGAAGTGGCTCTGGGTCAGGTTCAGCACGGTGCTGTCCGGGCCGTCGGCGGTCAACTGGAACTCGGTGGTGGTCTCCACCCCGTCGAGCAGCCAGCCGAAGCGCAGCGTGTCGTCGTCGGCGTGCAGCAGTCGCTGGTGCGGGGCGTCGCCCTCGGGCGTGTAGCGACCCCAGAACTCGTACCGTTGGGGCAGCTCGACCTCGGCGTGTTCGGCCAGCCAGATCCGCAGCTCGGCCGGGTCGGTCAGGGCCGCGCGGACGCGTCCGACGGGCGCGGACAGGCGGGCCTGCAGCTTCATCAGTTCAGTCATTGTCGTTCCCTTTCGGATAGCAGGCGACGGCCAGCTTGAAGGCGTCGCCTTCGCTGCCGCCGTAGCGGGTGAACAGGTCCTGAAGTGCGGTTTGCAGGTCGTGCAGGAACTGGGGGCGCTGCTCGGCGGGCACCCGGATCTCGCCGGAGACCCCGATCGAGGGCAGCTCGGGCGCGGCCCGGTCGAGGGCGGCGATGTCGGCCTGGACCTCCTCCATCAGGTCGAGCAGGTAGCCAAGGCTCAGCTCGTCGCGGGCCTTGCGCAGCCCGATCCGGCCGACCAGCCGGGGGGACAGCCAGTACGACCGGGCGGCCGCCTGGTAGATGCCCTCGGTGATCCCGCGGACCTTGCGCTCGTTTACCAGCTCGGCCAGGCCGGCCGCGACGAGCTGCTTGACGTGGTAGTAGACGCGCTGTGGCGTCTGGTCGAGTCGGGCCGCGACCTCGGTGCAGGTGCGCGGTTCGGCCAGTTGCCGCAGCACCTCGACGCGCTGCGGCTTGAGCAGGGCTTCGGCCTGCTCGATCTGCTCCAGGTACAGGACGTCTCTCATGGCAAAATCAGTTTGTACGTACAAAATTTGTTTGTCAATCGGTTCGCGAGAAGCCGCGCCGACTTTCTCGACGCGGCTTCAGGCAGCTGTCAGTAGATGGTCAGGGCAACCAGTCGGGCCGCAGCGGGTAGCTGCTCACACCCTCCGGGCCGTTGTGGGTTGCCAGCACCTGGTGCAGTTGGATGCCGTTGCGCTCGAACGCCATCCGCGACCCCGCCATGTACAGCCCCCACACCCGGGCGGTGCCCGCGCCCACCTCGGAGACGCAGAAGTCCCAGTGCTGCACCAGGTTGCGACACCAGGCGGCAAGCGTCAGCGCGTAGTGCTGGCGCAGATTCTCCTCGTGGTGCACCTCAAACCCGGCGTCGTGCACCTCGCTGATCAGCCGACCCGGGCCGGCCAACTCCCCGTCCGGGAAGACGTACCTGTCGATGAACGCCCCGGAGCGGTGCGGCGCCCGATTGTCCGCCCGGGTGATGCAGTGGTTGAGCAGCCGCCCACCCTGCCGCAGTCGACTGCGCAGCGCCCCAAAGTAGGCCGGGTAGTTGCGCACCCCGATGTGCTCGGTCAACCCGATCGAGGAGATTGCGTCGAACTGCTCCGCCGGCGCGTCCCGGTAGTCCAGGTGCCGCACCTCGGCCAGCCCGGTCAGCCCCTCCCGCTCGATCGCGGCCTGCGCCCACTGCGCCTGCGCCTTCGACAGGGTCACCCCGAGCGCCTTCACCCCGTACTCGCGGGCGGCGTGGCGCACCATGCCACCCCAGCCGCAGCCCACGTCCAGCAGCCGCATCCCCTGCTTGAGCGCCAACTTGCCGGCGACCAGGTCGTACTTCGCCGCCTGAGCCTCTTCGAGGGTGTCGTCCGGAGACCGGTAGACCGCGCAGGTGTACGTCATCGACGGGCCGAGCACCTTCTCGTAGAAGGCGTTCGAGACGTCGTAGTGGTGGGAGATGGCAGTGCTGTCGCGCACCCGCGAGTGCCGCAGCCCGTTCATCACCCGCTTCCACCGCGGCTGAGCCTCCTGCGGCGGTGCCGGCGGCGGCATCAGCCGCTCCCAGCCCAGCCCGCGGACCAGCGCCACCCCCTCCGCCAGCGACGGTGGCCGCAGGCGCAGCTCGTCCTTGAGCACCCGCAACGCCTCGTACGGGTCGCCCGGATGCACCCCCTGCAACGCCAGGTCACCGCTGACGTACGCCCGGGCCATGCCCAGGTCACCGGGGGCGGTGAGCAGGTACGACAGCCCCCGCTCGGAACGGATCGCCAGGGTGATGCCGGCGTCGGACGGGCCGACGGCGCTGCCGTCGTACCCCGTGATCCGCACCGGAAGTGGCCCGGCGGTGACCGCGCGGACGACGTCGGCGACGGTTGGACCCGTGTGCCGGCCCCCCGCCGGCGGGGTGGCGGGGACGCTCGCCGCCCCCTGATCTCGGTCGGTCAGGCTCATGCTCGTGCTACCGCCTTTTCGTACAGTCCCGTCAGCCGGTGGTCCGGGTCGTAGCGGTCCTTCACCGCGCGCCACGTGTCGCCGCCGTAGAGGCGATCGAAGGCGTCCCGGTCGTAGTACGCGTCGGAGTAGAGCGACTTGTGCCCGCCCGACTCCGACACCCTGCGTTCGATCGTGCGGTTGACGTCGCCGTCCGCGGCGCCCGGCGCGATCGGCACGCTCCCCCAGAACCCAATGTTGACGTAGTCCTGCCCCGGCTGGAGCGGATACAGCGGCCAGGACCGCGCGGAACCGGGACCCGCCGGTTCGCGCAACCGCAACGGACACAGCCACACCGGGTTCATCCCCACGCTGCCCGCGAACCAGCGCAGGAAGTCGGCCGTACGTTCCAGCGGGATCTCCACGTCCTGCACGACCCGTTCCCGGGCCGGCTGGCCGCGCAGCCTGTCGATCCGCGCCGCCACCTGGTGCCGGTGTTCCAGCCGGACCAGGCGGTGGTAGAAGTCGCTGCGCCGGTACCGCGACGGCCAGAGCCGGCGTACCACCGGGTGCTGCGCGCCGAACGCCGCCGAGCACCAGAACCAGTCGGTGTCCCAGCGCCAGAGATAGTCGTACGCCGTGAGCACGTCGCGGGTGCGCTGGCGCAGCGACCGGTAGTAGATCGCCTGGCCGGTGTAGTCGCTGGGCGGGCCGGCCGCGTCGGTGAACGTGGCAAGCAGCAGGTACGCCTCGCCGGGGCTGAACATCACCCCGTCCATCGCGTCGACCTGCTCACCGGCCCACGACCGGGTGGCGGTCACCTCGGCTATCGCGTCGGTGAGCGCCTCCAGCCGGGTGAACCGGATGTTGCGCAGCGCCACGTACCGGCCGACGGGTTGCAGCTCGATGCGCAGCCGGGTGGCGTAGCCGAGGCTGCCCAGCGAGTTGGGGAATGCGGTGAACAGGTCTGCGTGCTCCCCGTCGGGACGCGCGGTGATGATCTCACCGGTGCCGGTGAGGATGTCCATCTCCCGTACCGACTCGTGCGGCAGGCCGTTGCGGAACGAGGTCGACTCGATCCCGAGCCCGGTCACCGCGCCGCCCAGCGTGATGGTGCGCAACTGCGGCACCACAAGCGGCATCAGCCCGTGCGGCAGGGTCGCTTCGATGAGGTCCTCGTACGTGCACATGCCCTGCACGTCGGCCGTGCGCCCGGTCGGATCGACCGAGAGCACGCCGTTGAGGCCGCTGACGTCGAGGCCCGGGGTCCGCGGTGCGGACCGGGGGCGGAACAGGTTGGAGGTGCGTTTGGCGAGCCGGACAGGTTCGCCCGTGGGCACCGCGGCGTACGACCGCCGCAGCGTGTCCACCGCTTGATCATGGTCAATGGGGTGATCCACACGCTCAGCGCGCATGTGATCACCTTACGCCTGCACCCGGGAGAATCGTGGGATGTCCTCACCGGCCGTTTCCCGTCCCGCAGCAGGTCCGGCGGTTACCGTGGCGGTCATGCCGTCGCCCGCGATCGCCGCCCTGGACGCCTCCGGACTGCCGTACCGGCTGGTCAGCCACGGTGCGGTAGGCAGCCTGGCCGAGGCCGCGGCGGTCCGGGGCGTGGCCGTCGCGGACGTCGTCAAGACGATCGTCGTCCGCCGGGGTGCCGACGATCACCTGTTCGTGCTCACCCCCGGCGACCGGGTCATCTCCTGGCCCAAGCTGCGCGCCCTGCTCGGCGTGCACCGGCTCTCCATGCCGGACGCCGCCGGGGCCCTGGCCGCCACCGGCTACGAACGCGGCACGATCACCCCGTTCGGCGCGAGCACGGCCTGGCCGGTGATCGCCGACGAGCGGCTGCGCGGCCGGGAGATCACCCTCGGCGCCGGCGAACGGGGTCTCGCCATCGCGGTCGACGCCGACGCCGCGATCACCACCCTCGACGCCACGGTGGCCGACGTCACCGACCCGCAGCCCACCCGCTGAGCACTGCCGCCGGCGGCGGCGGCACAGCCTAGTGTTGGGGCATGCCGGACGCCGAGATGGTGCGTGACCGGGTGGCGTTCTGGAAGGACGTCCGGGTCGTCGACTGACCCACCGACTGGCCGTGCCCGACGGCGGTGGGTGAGGATGGCCCGTATGTCCGCGCCCGAGGAACGCCCCGACCCCGCCGGCACCGTCTACGGCGGCCGTCGACGGGCAGCACGTTCCGGCCCGCTCGCCGACCCGCTGCTGCGGGTGGCGCTCGGGGTGGGGCTGGTGGGCGTACTCCTCGGGGTGGTCTTCGCGACCGGGCTGCTCGGCGGCGGTGGCGATCCGGTGGTGCCGGCCACGGTCGGCGCGCCGTCCACCCCGGCGGCGGAGCCCACCAGCCCGGCGGCCGAGCCGAGCCCGACCCCGTCGGCCGAGCCGTCGCCGACGCCCTCGGTGGCGCCGACCACCGGGCCCCGGGTGCTGCGGGTCGCGTCCGGGCTCTGTCTGGGGCTCGACGGCGACGACAAGGAGGCGGGGGCCGTGTTGGCCGTCTGCACCGGCGGGCCGGAGCAGCAGTGGGTCGTCAACCCGGCCGGCGCGGACGTGGTGACGCTTACCAACGCCGCCCACGGGCAGTGCCTCGACGTCGAGGGCGGCAGTACCGACGACGGCGCGCGGTTGCTCCAGTTCCCCTGCCACGGCGGGGCCAACCAACAGTGGCGGCTGTCCCCCACCGGCACCGGCCCGGTGCTGCTGGTGGCCGCGCACAGCGGCAGGTGCGGGCAGGCCGACGACGACGGCGACGAGCCCGACGACGAGATCCGGCAGCGCGCCTGCGACGGCCGCCCCGCCCAGCAGTGGACCCTCGGCTGACCGTCCGACCCGCTCAGCCCCGGTAGCTCCAGGCCCGGGGTGCTGTCGCGGCGGCCAGGACGGCCTCCGGCACGGCCCGACCGGGCCTGCGGCGCAGCAGCAGCGACAGCCCGGCGGCGCCGATCGACAGGGCACCGGCCACGTACCAGGCCAGCGCGTAGTCGCCGAGCCGGTCCCGTACCAGCCCCGCCCCCGTCGCCGCGACCGCCGCACCGAGCTGGTGCGCGGCGAACACCCAGCCGAACACCACCGCCCCCGCGCCGCCGAAGTACTCGCGGCACAGCGCCACCGTCGGCGGCACCGTGGCCACCCAGTCCAGGCCGTAGAAGATGATGAACACCAGCATGCTCGGCCGGGCCGTGCCACTGAACAGGCTCGGCAGCACCAGCAGCGACAATCCCCGCAGCGCGTAGTAGGCGCCGAGCAGCAGCCTGCTGTCCACCCGGTCGGTCAGCCAGCCGGAGGCGATCGTGCCGACGATGTCGAACAGACCGACAAGCGCGAGCAGGCCCGCGGCGGTGGTCTCGGTCATGCCGTGGTCGTGCGCGGCCGGCACGAAGTGGGTGCCGACGAGGCCGTTCGTGGTCGCGCCGCAGATCGCGAACCCGCCGGCCAGCAGCCAGAACGGCCGCGTCCAGGCCGCGGCGGCAAGCGCGCCCAACGCGCGGGTCGCCGCGCCGCCGGTCGGCGGTGTCGCCGCCACGACCTCGGTCGCGCCGTAGGCGGGCAGGCCGAGATCCGCCGGGTGCTCGCGCAGCAGCCACACCACCAGGGGTACGACCACCAGCGCGGCCCCGGCCACGACGAGTGCCGCCGTGCGCCAACCGTGGTCGCGTACCAGCACCGCGATCAGCGGGAGGAAGACCAGTTGTCCGGCCGCCCCTCCGGCGGTCAGCACCCCGGTGACCAGGCCCCGACGGTGGACGAACCAGCGACCGGTGACGGTGGCCACGAACGCCAGCGCCATCGAGCCGGTGCCCAGGCCGACAAGCACACCCCAGCAGAGCCACAGTTGCCAGCTCGCGCTCATGAAGACGGTCAGCCCACTGCCCGCGGCCACCAGCAGCAGCGCCACCGAGACCACCCGGCGGATGCCGAACCGGTCCATCAGCGCGGCGGCGAACGGCGCGGTGAGCCCGTAGAGCAGCAGGTTGACCGAGACGGCGGCGGAGATGGTGGCCAGTGGCCAGCCGAACTCCTCGTGCAGCGGGTGCAGCAGCACCGACGGGGTGGCCCGGAAGCCGGCCGCGCCGACCAACGCCACGAAGGCGACGGCGGCGACGAGCCAGGCGGGGTGCAGACGGCGGTTCTTGGTCACGTGACAAGTCTCGGCAGGGGCGCGGGCCACGACGAGTGGCCGGAAAGCCATCATGCGCAATAATCGGGCCATGAGCGTGCGCCCGCACCGGATCGCCGTCCTCGCCCTCGACCACGTGGTCGGCCTCGACCTCGGCACCCCGTCGCAGGTCTTCAGCACCGCCCGGAGCACCGGCGGGTCACACTTCTACGACGTGCGGGTGTGCACGCCCGGCGGGCGGCCGGTCCGCAGCACGGCCGGCTACCAGGTCCTCCCCGACCACGGTCTGGAGCTGCTCGACACCGCCGACACGGTGATCGTCCCCGGCATCCACGACGGCAACGCGCTGACCGCCGGGAGCATCGAACCGGAGGTGGCCGACGCGCTGCGGTCGGCGTACGAGCGGGGCGCACGGGTGATGTCGATCTGCACGGGGGCGTTCGTCCTGGCCGCCGCCGGCCTGCTCGACGGACGGCGGGCCACCACCCACTGGGCGTACGCCGAGCAGTTCCGCCGCCTGCACCAGCGGGTCGACCTCGACCCGGGGGTGCTCTTCATCGCCGACGACCGGATGCTCACCTCGGCCGGGGTGGCCGCCGGCATCGACCTCTGCCTGCACGTCATCCGCCTCGACCACGGCAGCGAGGTGGCCAACCGGGCCGCCCGCCGCTGCGTCATGCCGCCCTGGCGGGACGGCGGCCAGGCGCAGTACATCGAACGCCCGGTGCCCAGGGCCACCGACGCCAGCACCGCGACCGCCCGCGAGTGGGCCCGGCAGCGGCTGCACGAGTCGATCGCCCTGCGTGACCTGGCCGAGCAGGCCCGGATGAGCGTGCGCACCTTCACCAGGCGTTTCCGCTCGGAGACCGGGCTGAGCCCGGCGCAGTGGCTGCTGCAACAGCGCACCGACCACGCCCGACTGCTGCTGGAGACGACCGACCTCACCGTCGACCAGATCGCCCGCCGCTGCGGCTTCGGCACCACCGCCGCCCTGCGTCAGCAGCTGCACCAGCGCATCGGCGTGGCGCCCTCGACCTACCGCCGCACCTTCCATCCGCGACCGGAGTTGATCGAAACCTGATCCGCGACGCGCGGTCACACATACACCGCCCACAGCAGCCCGCACGCCCGACCGCCGCACGCCCGACCGCCCACCGCAGGCCGGCCGATGCTGCCGACTGCGCCGCCCACGCCGGGGCGCCCACGGGCGCGAGAGTCCTGCCGGAGGCATTACTGCGATGAGCGATATACCTGTGAGTCATAGATATGACTCACAGGTATATCGCTCATCAGACCAAGACGCCGGGAAGCCGTGCCACGCCGGGCGGCAGGCCGCCTGACGAGGCGGCTCAGGATCGGCGCGGCTCAGCGAACGGCGCGGCTCACGAGCGGAGCATGTGCAGTTGGGCCTGGTGTTTGGGGAGGTGGACGCGGGCGTGCAGGTCGAGGGTGCGGCCCCAGGGCAGCGACTCTTCGACGACGAGGTCGAAGCCCTCGCGCAGGTGGGTCTCGACCGGGGTCTCGGCGGCCAGGCCGAGCTGGTCGACGAGCCCGCACAGGCGGTCGCTGGTGCCGTGCAGCAACGCGGTCAGGCCGCGCAGGCCGCCCTGCTCGGCGACCAGCGCGTCGAGCTGCGGACGGTGGACGTCCTCCTCCAGCTCGTAGTAGGCGAACGGCGACCCGGCCAGCAACGCCTCGGTGGCCTGGATCATCAGCTCGTCGTTGGCGACCAGATGCGCGACGATCTGCTCGGCAGTGAGCTGCCCCTCCGGAGCCGCCTCGAACTCCCCCGCGTCAAGCTCGGCGAACACGCCGCCGTACGCCCGCCGCAAACCCCCACTCTCCATTCATCCAGTCAACCCGCCCCGGCGGGGGTTAGCGGCGGGATTGGCGGGAGCGGAGGTAGTCGCTTACCACGTACTCGCCCAGGTCGTCGGTGTCGGGGGTGAACATGCGGCCCCGGCTGCGGCGGGCCACCGCGTCGACGAAACGGCGCAGGCCCGGGTCGTCGCCGAGCATGAACAGGTTGAGCATCGCGCCGTAGCGGCTCAGCCGGTCCACCTCCCGGACCGTCGCCTCGATGGTCTCCGGCAGCGGCGGCCAGTGGAACAGCGCCTCCCCGTCGTCCGGGTCCAGGTGCGCGGTCGGCTCACCGTCGGTGACCACCAGCACCACCGGCTCGGCGTCCGAGTGCCGGCGCAGGTGCCGCCCCGCCAGCCGCAACGCGTGCTGGAGGTTCGTGCCCTGCTGCATGTCCGGCTCCACCGCCGCCAACTCCTGCTGGGTGAGCGTCATCGCCTCCCTGCCGAAGCCCACGATCTGCAACGCGTCCTGCGGGAAACGCGTCTCCATCAGGTGCGCCAGCGCCAGCGCCGTCTGCTTCATCGGCCCCCAACGACCCTGGGAGATCATCGAGTACGACAGGTCGACGCAGAGCACCACCGCCGCCGAGGCGCGTTTCTCGGTCTCCACCACCTCGAAGTCGTCCGCTTCGAGTTGCAGCGGAACGCTCGGCCCGGCCCGGCGTACCGCCCGGGTGAGCGTGCGGACGACGTCCAGCGGCTGCTCGTCGCCGTACTCCCAGGGGCGGGACGCGCCGCTGACCTCGCCCGCCGCACCCGCCGAGCGCAGGTCGTGCTGGCCCCGGGGCCCGGCGGTCAGGTCGGCGAAGACCCGCCGCAGGGCGGTCCCGCCGAGCCGGCGCAGCGCCTTCGGGCTCAGCGTCAGCCCGTCCGCGTCCCGGCTCACCCAGCCCTGCCGACGCAGCTCACGCTCCAGCTCGCGTAGCCGGCGGACGTCGTCGGCGGCGTCCCGGCCTAGCGTACGGGCCACCGCGTCGACGTCCACGTCGTCCAGGGTGGCGCCGGGATGCTCCTGGTCGAGCTGGTCCAGCAGGTCGTCCAACTCGCCGATCTCACCGAGCGCGCCGGCCGCGTCGGCGTAGTCCAACGGCTGGTCGCCGCGGACCCGCTCGCCACGGCCCCACCGCAGGTCGGGCCGCAACGACCGCAGGTTCGCGTCGAGCGCGGACAGCTCCCCGGCGAGGCGGTCGCCGAGTGACTGCCGCATGAGGCCGGCCAGTTCGGCGCGCTGCCGCTCCGAGAGTGAGTTCATCAGCCGCTCGCCGGCCGCCGAGCGACGCGCCAGCACGTCGATCAACTCGTCGACGGTCTCCGGCTTCTCCGGGAAGAAGTCGCCGTGCCGGCGCATGAACTCGGCGAACGCGTCGGTGGTGTCCTCCGCACGGGCGTGCCGGGCCAGCAGGTCGTTCAGGTCGGCCATCATCTCGGCGAGCCGCTGCTGGGCGGCCGGGTCGGCGGACGCGCGGACCGCGTCGCGCAGCCCCGCGAAGCGCTGACCGAGCACGTCGTCGCGGAGCTGGTCGAGGATCTGCTGGTACGAGCGGCGCGCGTCCTCGCTTGCCCACTGGTAGCCGGACAGCTCCTCCACCGCCCGCGCGGTGGAGCGGGGCAGGTTGTCCAGCACCGCCTCGGCGAACCGCGCGGCGTCGTCGTCGCGGCCCCGCAGCTCGTCCCGTTCGGCGGCGAGGGCCTGGTCGAGCAGGGCCCGGGCACGGGTCACCGCGCCGTCCAGATCGCCCCGACGCAGCGCCTCGCGGCGCAGTCGCCGAGCCCGGGCGGCCAGGTCGTCCAGGCCACCCCGCCCCTGCGGGCCCCGGCGCAACAGGTCGCGCAGCGCCTCCCGCAGGCTGCCGCCGGCCAGCACCTCGGCGCCGACCGCGTCCACCGCCTCGCGCACGTCGTACGGGGGTGCGAGCGGGTCGGGCCCGCCGTTCCACTGCCCGTACCGGAACCGGTTGCCGGCCACGGTCAGCCCCGGCCGCCGTAGACGGTGCGCCCGGAGTCGGTGACGTCCTTGCCGAGCCGACGGGTCAGGTGCAGACCTTCCAGGACGAACTCGACGGCGGCGGCAGCCTCCTCCGGGGTGGGCGCGTCGCCCAGGTCGAGCCGGTCCAGGACCTTCGCCAGCCCCGGTACGGTGCCGACCTGGCGCAGCAGCTCGGCGGCGCTGACCAGCTCGCCGGTCTCGATCGCCGCACCGTCGTCGACCAGGGCGGTGAAGCCGGACAGGTCCAACCCGGACAGGTGCGCCCGGAACGTCTCGGCGGTCGCGGTGCGCAGCAGGTGGGCGAGGATCTCGATCTCCCGTCCCTCCTCGCCGCTCTCGAACTCCACCTTGCCGCGCAGCGTGCTGGTCACCGACACGGCGTCGCCGACGCGGGCCACCGCCGCCTCGGGGCGCCCCTGTCGGCTGTCGGCGGCGAGCAGGCCGGCGCGGCGCAGCGCGGCGCCGGCGACGGTCTCGGCTGCGGCGATGGCGAACCGGGCGGAGACGCCGGAGCGCGGGTCCACCGACGGCGATTCGCGCACCGCGCGGGCGAACCGGGCCAGCACCTCCAGCACGTGTTCCGGCACGTCGGCGACCAGGTCGGCCTCCTGTCGGATCAGCGCAAGCTCCAACTCCAGGTCGACCGGGTAGTGGGTACGGATCTCCGCGCCGAACCGGTCCTTGAGCGGAGTGATGATCCGGCCCCGGTTGGTGTAGTCCTCCGGGTTGGCGCTGGCCACCAGGAGCAGGTCGAGCGGGAGGCGCAGCTGGTAGCCACGGACCTGGATGTCCCGCTCCTCCAGCACGTTGAGCAGGGCCACCTGGATCCGCTCCGCCAGGTCGGGCAGCTCGTTGACGGCGAAGATCCCCCGGTTGGTACGGGGTACCAGCCCGAAGTGAATGGTCTCCGGGTCGCCGAGAGTACGACCCTGGGCGATCCGGATCGGGTCGACGTCACCGATCAGGTCGCCGACGCTGGTGTCCGGGGTGGCCAGCTTCTCGCCGTAGCGCATCGAGCGGTGCAGCCAGCCGACCGGCAGGTCGTCGCCGGCCTCCGCGACCTGGGCGCGGGACGCCGGGGTGAGCGGGTGCATCGGGTGCTCGTTGAGCACCGAGCCGGGAATGACAGGGGTCCACTCGTCGAGCAGCGCGCCGAGCGAGCGGATCAGTCGGGTCTTGCCCTGGCCGCGCTCACCGAGCAGCACCATGTCGTGCCCGGCGAGCAGAGCCCGCTCGACCTCGGGCAGGACGCTGTCGTCGTAGCCGACGATGCCGGGGAAACGGGGCTCGCCGGAGCGCATCCGGGCCAGGAGGTTGTCGCGGAGTTCCTGCTTGACGGTGCGGTACTGGTGACCGGCCGCCCGTAGCGCGCCGAGCGTGCCGGGCAGGTCGGCCGGTGGAACCGGGATTACCGGGGTAGGCGCAGTCACCCGAGTAACGCTAGCTCACATTCGCGGGGGCGCCCCGGGCATCGAGGGGCACCCCCACCGCCACCCTCAGCCCCGGCCGCAGCGCCCGCAGGCTCCCCGACGGCGCCTGTGGTACGCGTAGGTCGCCGCGGCGAGCGCCACTCCCCACAGCGGCCAGAGCAGCATCGGCGCCCCGGTCAGGCTGACCCCGCCGGTGAGTTCCCAGAACCTGGGGTTGCTGAGCAGCCCGAGGCTGGCGGCGGTCACCGCGATGGCGACAAGGGTGGCCGGCACCACGGCCAGCAGCACCGGCACCCGCCGACCGGCGAGCCCGACCATCCACCGGGGGAACCGTTCGCCCCAGCGTTGCACCAGTCCGAGGGTGAGGACCGCACCGACGGTGGCGAACGCGCCCAGCCCGAATCCGGCCCAGACCAGGCCGCTGTCCTGCATCTCGGTGAGGAACTCGCGGGAGATGCCGAGCGGGATGCCGGCCGCCCAGGCGAACCGGGTCGACGCGTACGTCAGCGGAACCGCCGCCGCGATGCCGGCGGCCCACCGACCCCAGCGCGCGGCGGCGGCCGGGGTGGTCCAGCCCCGGTCGGTGTCGTCGCGGCCGCAGCCGACGCAGGCCCCGGCGGTGCGGCGCTGCCAGGTGAGCACCGCGCCGGCCAGCAGCAGCCCACCGGCCAGCGCGGCGAACCGGCCGAACAGCGCCCAGTTGAAGACGTCGGAGTACTCGACAGGCGGCCAGCCGAACGGCGCTCCGACGATCAGGATCGGCAGGTAGCCGAGGACGACCAGCACCCGGGCGTCCGGGACGACCACGGCGAGTCCGAACGCCACCGCCCAGCCGTAGCCGGCGAGCAGCGCCCGCAGCGGACCGGGCGGGCGGACCGCCGGGCGGGGGACCGGTCAGCCGGACGGGGTGACGAAGCCGGAGTCGTAGGCGGCGATCACGGCCTGCGTACGGTCCCGGACGCCCAGCTTGGCCAGCACGTTACCGACGTGCGTCTTGACCGTCTCCACCCCGACCACCAGGTGCGCGGCGATCTCCGGGTTGGACCGGCCGGTGGTCATCAGCCGCAGCACCTCGGCCTCCCGCTCGGTGAGCCGGGCCGCGCGCAGCCGGTCACCGCCGACCGGCCCGTACGCCCCGACCAGCTGGCGGATCGCGGCCGGGAAGAGCAGCGACTCGCCCGCCGCGACCACCCGGACGGCCTCCACCACCTCGGCGGGTCGGGCCCGTTTGAGCAGGAATCCGGAGGCGCCGGCGCGCAGCGCCTCGTAGACGTACTCGTCGTTGGCGAACGTGGTGACCACCAGCACCCGGGGCGGGTCGGCGGAGGTGGCCAGCAGGTGCCGGGTGGCCTGGATGCCGTCGATGCCGGGCATCCGTACGTCCATCAGCACCACGTCGGGCCGGTGTCGGGCGACCAGGGGCGGCACCTCGGCGCCGTCCGCGGCCTCGGCGAGCACCCGCAGATCGGGTTGGGCGTCGATGATGGCCCGCAGCCCGACCCGGATCAACTCGTCGTCGTCGACGATCAGCACACCTGTGGTCATCTCGCGTCCTCGTAGGGCAGGCGGGCCCGGATCAGCCAGCGGTCGCCGTTCGGCCCCACGGTGAGTCGACCACCGAGCAGCAGCACCCGTTCCCGCATGCCGTCCAGACCCCGACCGGACCGCCCCGTGTCGGCCCGGTCGGGGCGGCTCATCGTGTTGACCAGTTCCAGCTCCAGCGCGTCCGGCCGCAGGTCCAAACGCAGGGTCACCGGCCCGTGGCCGTAGCGGGCGGCGTTGGTCAGTCCCTCCTGGACGATCCGGTAGCCCTCCCGGGAGACGATGGCGGGCAGTCGCGCCGGGTCGCCGACGCGCTGCGCGTGCACGGTCAGCCCGGCCGCGCGGGTGTCGGCGACCAGCCGGTCCAGGTCGGCGAGGGTACGTTGCGGCGCCGCCGAGGGGCGGTCACCGCCGGTCTCGCGGAGCAGCCCGAGCACGTGGTCCAGCTCGTCCATCGCGGTCCGGCCGGCCTCCTCGATGGCGGCGAGCGCCCGCCGGACGAACTCCGGATCGGTGTCGAGCACCTCGCGGGCCGCGCCGGCCTGGAGCGTTGCCACGGTCAGCGCGTGACCGACCGAGTCGTGCAGTTCCCGGGCCAGCCGGTTGCGTTCGGCCAGTCGGGTGGCCCGCGCCTCCAGCGCGGCGATCCGCTCGGCCTGCGCGGGGCCGAGCAGCACCGGCGCCATCGAGACGGCCAGCGCGCCGAGCCCGGCGACGGCGTAGCCGAGGCCGACCAGCAGGGCCACCCCGGTCAGCGTCAGCCAGCCGCCGTCCCGTCCGTCCAGCGGCCCGAACCGCTCCCGGCTGGTCAGCTCGGCGCCCACACCGAACTGCTGCGCGATGAACGCCAGCGCCATCGGCAGCGCACTGAACAGCGCGATCATCACCAGAGCGCCGATGATGAGGTGCGTGGCGATCCAGAGCGCGCTGCGCAGGCGGCTCTCCCGGTCGCCGCGGCGGCCCGGCGCGGGGTCGGGCAGGTCGACGCCGAGCAGCGCCCGTACGGCGGCGATCTCCAGTGCCCGGCTGCCGTCCAGCAGCAGCGGCACCACGGCGATCAGCGCCGCGATCACCAGGAGGGCGTACACCAGTGGGCGGGGGATCGTCGAGTCGGTGAGCAGTTGCGCGAAGGTCACCACGAGGACCCCGTACGGTAGCGCCAGCACACCGCCGAGCAGCAGGAACACGCCGCGTCGCCAGGTGCTGCCGGCGACCAGCGGGGCCAGTGCCGCGCGGAGGGTCATCGGGTCATTCTGCTGCCGTCACCCCGCGTCGCGACTCCCCCGCACCGGGGAGATCTCAGCGGTGGTCGGCGACGTACCCCTGGGGGTCCTTGTCGCGGAACGGCAGGTTGCGGCCGTTCTTGTGCTCGCCGTAGAAGGTCAGCCAGCGCTGGCCCAACTCGGCGCGCAGCTCGGTGCTGGCGTGCCGGCGGAAGTCGGGTAGCGCCTCGTCCTCCTCCTCGGCCAGGTGCTCGCTGTTCTCCCGGCGGGCCGTGCCGACGGCCTCCCACCAGGGCTTCGAGCCGACCGGGTGCAGCTTGGACTCGGCGATGGCGTCGCGGATCTTGTTGTGGTCGCCGATCGCGTCGGCGGTCTCGTCCTCGCCGTCGTCGCCGTGCTTGACCAGGTGCGGGTAGAGGATGGCCTCCTCCGCCTCGGCGTGGATGTCCAGGTGCAGGGCGAGGGCGTCCCAGATGGCGAGCAGTTCCTGCTCGTCGCGGGCGTCGTCGAGGCGGGCGAAGCCGCGCCGGAAGGCGGCGTGGTCGTCCAGGATCAGTGCGGTGATGTCGTCCACTGTGCTCACTTTCCCGTTGGGCGGGCGAACCGGGCGCGCACCATGGCAGGCATCGCGGCGAGGCCGGTGACCGGTCGGAAGCGTTTCGCGGCTTCGGCAAGCGCCGCGTACTCGTCGTCGGCGAGGTCGATGTCCGCGGCAGCGGCGTTGCGTTCCATCTGCTCCACCCCGGACGCGCCGGGGATGGCCAGCACGTTCGGGTGGCGCAGCAGATAGGCGAGCGCGATCTGGCTGGGGGTGGCGTCGTGCGCGTCGGCGACCTGGCGCAGCGTCTCGATCAGGGTGGCGCCGCGTTCCAGGTTCTCCGGCAGGAAGTACGGGTTGGCCCGCCGGACCGCGCCGGAGGGTGGGTTCTTCGCGTCGTAGCGGCCGGACAGGAAACCCTGCGCCAGTGGGCTGTACGCGATGACGACCCGGCCGGCCTGCCGCGCGTACGGCAGCAGGTCCTGTTCGGGGGCGCGGTCCAGCATGCTGTAGCGCACCTGGTTGCTGAGCACCCGCCGGCCGAGCGCCGCCTCGGCGACCTGCCAGCGGCGCAGCCCGTAGTTGCTCACCCCGACCTCGGCGACCAGCCCGACGTCCTGCAACACGCGCATGCCGCGCATGGTGGTGTGGTCGGCGACAAGCGGGTGGGGCTGGTGCACCTGGTAGAGGTCGATGCTTGTGACGCCGAGTCGGGCCGCCGAGGCGACCGCCCGCTGCTGCACCACGGCGGCCACCGGCACCACCGGGAAGATCTTGGTGGCGACGGCTACCTTGGGCCGGTCGTCGCCGAGTGCCGCACCGAGGATCCGTTCGCTGCGTCCGAAGCCGTAGATCTCGGCGGTGTCGAACACCGTCACGCCCAACTCCATGGCCCGCCGGACGATCTGCGCCGCCTGCCGCTCGAAGTCCGGGCCGTAGCCCCACTCCCGGGAGCCGAACTGCCAGGTGCCCAGCCCGATCTTGGACAACGGTTTGGGGGTCTCGAGCGCGATGAACCGCATGGCGTCGAAACTACCCCGATGTCCGGGTTCACACGCCCGATCTCCAGCACCGCCGGCCGGAGCTAGGCTCATGATCGTGACCTACCTCGCCGCGGATGACCGCTACGACACCATGACCTACCGGCGCAGCGGACGCAGTGGCCTGCGGCTGCCCGCCGTCTCCCTCGGGCTGTGGCACAACTTCGGCCCGGACCGCCCGTTCGAACGGCAGCGCGACATCGTCCGGCGCGCCTTCGACCTGGGTGTCACCCACTTCGACCTGGCCAACAACTACGGCCCGCCGCCCGGCTCGGCGGAGGAGAACTTCGGGCGTCTGCTCGCCACCGACCTGAAGCCGTACCGGGACGAGTTGGTCATCTCCAGCAAGGCCGGCTACCTCATGTGGCCCGGCCCGTACGGCGAGTGGGGCTCGCGCAAGAACCTGATCTCGTCGCTGGACCAGTCGCTGGGCCGGATGGGCCTGGAATACGTCGACATCTTCTACTCGCACCGGTTCGACCCGGACACCCCCCTCGAAGAGACGATGGGCGCGCTGGACGCCGTCGTCCGCTCCGGCAAGGCGCTCTACGTGGGCGTCTCGAACTACAACTCGGAGCAGACCGCTCGGGCCGCCGCGATCCTGCGTGAGCTGGGTACGCCGCTGCTGATCAACCAGCCGTCGTACTCGATGCTCAACCGCTGGACCGAGGCCGACCGCCTGCTCGACACGCTGGAGCAGGTCGGCGCCGGTTGCATCGCGTACAGCCCGCTCGCTCAGGGCCTGCTGACCGACCGCTACCTGGGTGGCATCCCGGCCGACTCGCGGGTGCGCACCAGCGTCTTTCTCAACGAGAGCGACCTCAGCGACGAGAAGATGGCCACCATCCGAGGGCTCGGCGGGGTCGCCGAGCGGCGCGGTCAGTCCCTCGCGCAGCTCGCGCTGGCCTGGGCGCTGCGCGATCCGCGGATGACCAGCCTCATCATCGGCGCGAGCAGTGTCGGGCAGTTGGAGACGAACATCGCCGCGCTCGACAACCTCGACTTCACCGCCGAGGAGTTGGCCGAGATCGACGGTCTGCTGAGCTGAGCCGCCCGGGTCACCAGATCCGGCGCCGCCCGGCCCGGTGGTTGCGTACCCCGCACTGCCGGCCGACCGGGGCCGCGACGCTGCGGCGTCGCCACCCGGCGGTGATCAGCAACGCCAGCACCAGCACGGTGGCGGCGCCGACCAGCATCGGCCACCGGGCGCCGAGGTCGGTCACCGACGCCACCGGCACGCCCGGGTCGGCCGCCGCCGCCGCCACCGCCGGTTCGGTGGCGGCCGGCCGGCTCGCGGCGGTACGCGGAGCAGCGGGCGGGCTCTTCGTCGCACCGGCCGCCGTACCGCCGCGGGCCTTGCGGAACACCACGTCCGAGCAGGAGTAGTAGGTGTCCGGCGTGTTGGAGTTCTGCCAGATCGTGTAGATGAGGTGCCGACCCTCGCGGCCCGCCGGCAGCCGGCCAGCGAGTTGGTACGCCTCGGCCCGCACCGGCGGGTCGGTCACGGTGAGGAAGGGGCGCGCCTCCAGGTCCGCCCAGGTGAGCCGCTCGCGGGGGTCGTAGCCGGGGCGGGTGACGTAGAGCCGGAAGGTGCCCCGGTGCTCGATGGTGGTCCGGTACCGGAAGGTGAACGTGGCGCCCGGGGTCAACTCGGTGGACGGCCAGTCGGTCCGGGGCAGGTCCAGTCCCCGGTACGCGGACAGGCCTCCGCTGCACAGTTCGCCGTCGGGGATCCGCTCCCGGTCCCGGCCGTTGATCGCGGCGACCCGCACGTTGTCCCACTCGCGCACGGCAGCGCCCGCCCGGACGGCGGCCTGGCAGGCGGCGGTCGTCGCGTACCGGCCCTGGGGTCCGCAGGCCGCCGCCCGGCTCACCGGGTCGGTCGGGGCGCCGTGCGCGGCGGCGGGCGTGCCGGCCAGCGGCACGGTCGCGGCAGCGACCAGCACGGCGGCTAGCACTCGGCGCATGGTCATGGCGTTGACCTCCCGGGCAGTGGTACGGGCGCGGAGGGTCAAAGGTTCGACGTCGGGTGGCCGGGAATCGTGGCGCCGGCCCCGGCGTTTCGATAGACGGTACGAATTCAGGCCAAACCCCCAGGCCGAGGAGGCAGACATGAAGGTACGTAGCTCCTTGCGTGCGCTGAAGCAGAAGCCGGGTTCGGTGGTGGTCCGCCGTCGTGGCCGGGTGGTCGTGGTGAACCGCGCGAACCCGCAGTGGAAGAGCCGCCAGGGCTGATCCCGCCCTCACCGGACATACAGCCTACGAACGCCCTGACCGGATCACTCCGGTCAGGGCGTTTTCGCGTGCCCGAATCGACTATGGTGCTCCGATAGACCGCCCCGAGAAGGAGGAACCGGTGTTCATCCTGGAACTGTCCTTCGGGGCCGAACCGGACCGGCTCGCCGCCCGACCGGCACACCGCGAGCGTCTTCAGGCCCTGCACCAGGAGGGGCGGCTGGCCATGGCCGGGCCGCTCTCCGACGACTCCGGCGCGCTCCTGATCTTCGACGTCCCGGATGCGGAGGCCCTCGCCGCGGTCATCGCCGAGGACCCCTACTACCGCACGCCGGGAGTGACGATCGTGAGCCAGCGGGAGTGGTCACCAATCGTCCGGTAGGTGGTGGCGTGCCCGTCGCGGGCAGCCGGACAGGACCAACCTGGTCACGTACATCTATGGCTTGCCCATGTTAGCGATAACAGCTACCGTCGGCCGCAGAGGCGCAGGGCACGCTTCCACGCTTCACTCGCCCACACCGGCCGCTGACGCGGCCCATGGGCACCCATCTGGTCACTCCGGGCACCCTGGTCGCCATTCGCACGCCACCGGGTGAGGCTGACCGCCCGATTCACCGGGAGCCAACTCCGCACACGCCGGATCCGGCGACGGCACCCGTCGTCGGGACATCCGCATCCACCACCCAGGCGCCACCGCGGCGAGGAGTTCCCCTGATGACTTCGCAGTACATCCGAACAGCACGCCGACGGGTCAGCCTCGTCGTCGGCGCAGTAATCACGCTGCTGGCGGCCGGCCTGATGGTCGCCGGCAACGCCCAGGCGGCGGCCGGCTGCCAGGTCGCCTACACCGTGCCGTCGCAGTGGCAGGGTGGCTTCACCGCCGACGTGAAGGTCACCAACCTCGGCGACGCGATCAACGGCTGGAGCCTGACCTGGAGGTTCCCGTCCGGCCAGCGGGTCAGCCAGGCATGGAACGCGACGGTCACCTCGTCGGGTGACCAGGTCACCGCGAGGAACGTGAGCTACAACGCGGCCCTCGCCACGAACGCGAGCGCCTCCTTCGGCTTCAACGGCTCGTGGTCGGGTGCCAACACCGCACCGGCGTCGTTCGCCCTCAACGGGGTCACCTGCACGGGCAGCGTGGGCACACCCACGCTGCCCGTGCAGGT
>NZ_VDFY01000138.1 GCF_006228125.1 Micromonospora orduensis
GGGTGGGGCGGTGGTGGGTTGGTGGTGCAGGTCGGTGGTGAGTTGTTGCCAGGTGGTGACGTTGGGGTGCAGGGTGGCGAGGCGTTGGGCCTGGGTGTCGTTGTGGGTGACGACGAGGTGGGTGCCGGCCTTGTGCAGCATGTGGCGGAGTCGTTCGTCGGGGTGGGTCGGGTCCAGTGGCAGGTAGGTGCCGCCGGCTTTGAGGATGGCCAGGAGCAGGGTGCTGGTGTTCAGGTCGGCGGGGCCGCACACGCCGACGACGACCTCCGCGGTGACGCCGGCAGCGCGCAGGAGGTGAGCGCAGCGGTTGGCCCTCTCCTGCAACTCGCGGTACGTCAACCGATCCTGTCCCCGCACCAACGCCACCGCATCCGGTCCCTGCGCTGCCCGGTGTTCGAACCACTCGATTAGTTTCACAATGCCCTCACTCAATCTGACGTGTGAGTCAGTCAGCGGACGTGCGATTTGCCGGCGTGAACGTACGCAGCCCAATGCTCGTGCATCGGCGACACCAGAGAGCCGTTCGCTGGCCGGCCGTTCACCGATTCACGGTGGTAGCGGTCGCTGACCGTCCCGCCGGCGAGACGCCCAGACGGCATGATTCCGGTTGCCCGAGCAGCGCGCGACTATCGGTAATGCGGGCCGAAGGTTTGAGCACCGCATCCGTCCTACTCGAATATGACCCAAAATCCGGTGTGGCGGTGGAGGTGCGCACAGGTGCAGTGGGCGGTGGACTGCGCCGCCAAGGCCCCGGCAAAAGTCGATGGCGGCGTCGCACAAGGCTGCCATGACTTGGGATTCAGTGCCGGTGCGGATCTGGAACTGGGTTCTCGTCCCGGACGTGTCCACGACCTTGCCGGGGCGCTCCCGGCGTTCCGTGAGGCGCGCGCGGGATCGACGGTCGAGGACGGCTGAGCGTCGTCATCCCGGCGGGCCGAGCAGGATAGACCGCAGTCATCACCGTCGCTGGATGGGCGGACCCCAGCTGGTCAGGAAGAGGCTCTCGCCGGGTCAGGTTACCGACCATCCGGGTGACATCATGGACAACCAGACAAGCCGAGCCGACAGTGACCGTTGGACCGCGGAGCAGGAATTGTCTCTGTGAGCGGCAAGCCGGCCGACTCCTGGCCGATGCGACCCATCAGTTCGGTCGCCGGCCGGCGGGGTCCCGGTGCGACCGACGGGCCCGTCCGCCGCTCCAGATCGATCCCGCCCCACAGCCGACGCCGCTGTGGCGTCGCCTGAGTGGAGGCCGAGTGCTGCACAGCAACTCCGACATGATTGACATCTCGGACCCGGCGATCTACGGAGCCGGGGACGCGGTCGCCACGTGGGCGCAGCTGCGCGCGACCAGGCCGGTGTTCTGGAACCAACCGGCGGGCGGCGAGGGATTCTGGGCCATCATGACCTACGCGCCGGCCCTTCAGGTCTACCGCGATGCCGCCACCTTCACATCCGAAGGTGGCATGCGTGTCGGCGCGGACCGCGCTGCGGTGGAAGCCGCCGCTGGCCGCATGCTGATCGTCAGCGATCCTCCGCACCACACCAGCCTGCGCCAGGCGTTGAACCCCGCGTTCCGCCCGGCCGCAGTCAGGGCGCTGGCCACCTCGATGCGGCGTGCGGTCGAGCCGCTGATCGAGGAGAACCTGACCCGGGAGACGGTGGAGTTCGTCAGCGAGGTCGCCGCGATCATTCCGGCCGCGGTCATCTGCGACTTGATGGGGGTACCCGAATCCGACCGTCCCATGATGATCGCGCTGACCAGTCGCGCGTTCGGCGCCTCCGTCGCCGGCGAGACGACCGGCCGTCCGGCCGACATGCTGGATCGGGCGGAGGCGCACGCGGAGATCTTCCTCTACTACGACGACCTGGTCGAAGAGCGCCGGCGCCATCCGGGCGACGACCTTGTCAGCACCCTGGTGCACAGCGAGATCGATGGTCGGCGGCTCACCAACGAAGAGGTGCTGCTGAACTGCGACGGCCTCGTCACCGGAGCGAACGAGACCACTCGGCACGCCTTCGTCGGAGGGCTGCTCGCCCTTATCGAGAATCCGGACCAGTGGCGGGGCCTGCGTGAGGGGACGCTGGACGTCGACACGGCGGTCGAAGAGGTCCTTCGATACACCAGTCCGGCAATGCACGTCAAGCGGGTCGTCACCGCAGACGTTGAACTGGGCGGTCAACTCGTAGAGGCGGGGCAGGCCGTGGCGGTGTGGAACCCGTCGGTCAACCGTGACGAGCAGATCTTCCCTGATCCCGAGCGCTTCGATCTCGCCCGCAGGCCCAACCGACACCTGACCCTCGGGCACGGTCCACACAACTGCCTGGGCGGCCTCCTGGCCCGCCAGGAGCTGCGGATTCTGCTTGAGGTCCTGCGGGAGCGGGTGACCACGATGGAGTTGGTCGGACCCGTCCGGCGGCTCTACTCGAACTTCATCTGGGGTTTCGAGCAGCTCCCGGTACGGCTCCGCTAGGCCGTGTCCCTGGCGGGAGCAAGCCGGTGCCTTCGCGCCGTCCGCTGCAACCCGCGTGAGCTACGGATGACGAGACGGCACCTGGGTCCGATCGCCGTCCGGCGTCGCTTGCTCGTCCTCCCCGATCTCCGCCGCGGGCTCACCATCCTGCGGATGCGACCGCTCCTCTCGGGCCTGGTCGGTGTCCCGGAGACCGCCGTCGGGAGGGGTGTCGTCGGTGGCCTGGTGACCGCCGCCGGCACCCGCAGGGCCGTCCTCGGGGGCGGCCAGGGCGAGGAACACGACGGCCAGGAGGCCCAACGCGATAGTGGCGATCGCGCAACACAGCAAGGTGCCCCGGGCGCCCAGCAGCGTGACGAGCGGGCCACCCGCGATGGTGCCGAGCGGCACCGCCGGGATGATCAAGGCGGTGTTGGCTGCCAGGACGCTCGCCAGCCGTCCCGGCTCAGCACGACGTTGGATGAGCGCGCGGCTCAAAGCCATGTAAGGCGCCCAGATGAAGCCGCCGAGCGCGAACGCGGCGAGCGACACCGGTACCGGTGCGCCCAGCCCCAGCGGCAGCAGGGTGACTCCGAAGCCGAGGATGATTCCGGTGATGGTGCGCCACAGCGGGAGGCGTCCGGCGTACCCGCTTGCCACCGCGCCGATGAGAGAGCCGACCCCAAAGACCGTGTAGTACAGGCCGAGCAGGGCCGCGGACCCACCGATGTCGTTGACGTAGATCGGGAAGGCCACATAGACCGGCCCGAAGAAGGCGAAGAAGGCGAAGGTGAGCAGCATCAGGACGAGCAGGGTGCGGTCGCCGGCGACGGCACGCAGCCCTGCCCCGCGGTTCTTCGGCGGGGCCTCGGCGGGCTTGTCGGCGACACCCGCCCGGAGCGCGAACAGGTAGGACACGGCCAGAGCAAGGAAGCTGACGGCGTCGAGCGCGATCACCAGGGCGGCGCCCTGCCAGCCGATGAGCAGTCCCGCGACCGGGGGACCGGCTATGGTGGCGGCCCCGGCGAAGATGTTGAGCAAGGCATTGGCGGGTACGTGCTGCCTCTCCGGCAACACCTCGGCGATCAGGGTGAACCGACCGGCGACACCCCAGGAGTGCAGCAGGGAGGACACCGCCAACAGGACGACGAAGATCGTCGGGTTGAGCAGACCGGTCAGGTACGCCACGGGTATCAGCGCGAGTGTGACACCGCGCAGGGTCGCATCCCAGTAGACCAGCTGCGCGCTTCCCCGACCGGCGAGGAAACGGCCGAAGACAGCGGCGCCGACGGTTGCGGGGAGCGAGTACGCGGCGACCGCCAGCGCCACCCAGGCCGCCTCGGAACCCGCGGGGGCCAGTTCGAGCGCGAACCAGCTGATGGCCACCACCGACATGCCGTCGCCGAACGAGGAGACCGCCATTCCCGGCAGGACCCGGCGCAGCAGCCGATGGCTGATGACCGGCCAGTAGGGCGAGGAGCGGGGGAACGACTGTCTGGCGCCGAGCTTGCGGGACCCGGACGGCTCGGCGGCATTAGTGGCACTCTCGTTCATTGCTCCCCTTGAGCTACTGGGGCCGCTCGTGAAGGGCCCCACGGGTGGTCCGGGACTCCGTGGCGAAGCGGACGGAAGCACGTAGCACCACGGCAGGTATTCGTGTCCCTGGCCGCGTGCCCTTCGGCTAGTCGTGGCCCGACACCTCTTCGGACGGTACGGCGGCGGCAAGGGCGGCCACATGTGCCGGACCGAGGATCGAGTAGTGGTCGGCGGGAAGCTTCCGCACCTCCAATCCTCCGGCGGCGACGAGCCGCCAGGCGCTGAGTGTCTCCTCCCGGTTGTCGTCGCGGTCGCCGCTCAGGACCAGGACCACCCGCCCAGGATAGGGCCTCGGGCGGTATCGGGTCAGTAGCCGCAGATGGGCGCTGAACACCTGGAAACGGCGATCCACCCACCGTCGCCCCTCGGCGGCGGCCAGCCGACCCGCCTCGACCAGCGTGGCGTGCAGGGCCGCCAGCGGATCCTCTCCCTCTCCGGCAGCCGGCGGGCGCAGGCCGGTGCTCCGGCACACGTCCTGCGCGAAGGCGACGGCCAGCGCCTCCTCATCGAGGACGAAGTCGGGCGAGCCCGGTGCGGCGAGCGCCGAGTCTATCGCCAGCACCGGCGGATGACGGACGTCGCGCTCGTGTGCCTGCAGGGCCATCTCGAGCGCGATCACGCCGCCCATGGACCACCCGCCGTAGCACGCGGGCCGGTGCACGCCCTGGGCGCGCAGGCGGGACAGGTAGTCCGCCGCGAGCGACTCCAGGTCGGCGAGGGCCTCCGCATCGCCGTCCAGCAGTGGCGATCGGATGCCGTGCACGGTGGCCGGGCCGGGTATCGTCCGAGCCAGCGTGGAGTACGGCAGTACCTCGCCGCCCACCGGATGGACCAGCACGATGTGTCCGCCGTGCCCCTCCCGAAGGCGGACGACGACGGAGTCGGGCCGCCGGTCATGATCGCGGATCTGGGCGGCGAGCCGCTCGACCGTGGCAGTGGGGAACAGGGCCGACACCGGCAGCGATACCCCCAGCCGTCGTTCGATGCGGTTCACCAGACGGGCCGCGAGCAGGGAGTGGCCGCCCAGCTTGAAGAAGTCCTCCCGTATGCCGATCTCGTCCACGCCCAGCAATTCCCGGTACAGCTCCGCCAGCCGGCGTTCCATCTCGTCCCTTGGCGCGAGCCGGACGACCGCTTCTCGTTCCGGATCGACCGTCGGCGGGACGTCGAGATCCTCGGCCGGGACAGCGCTGGTGGGAGTCGGACCGGTCTGCCGCACCGGCGGGGCGGGCGGTATTTCGGGCCGCACGACCATCAGAGCGCCGTCGGCGCGCCAGCGCGCCAGGTCATTGCTGCGGAACAGCCGCTGCCCCGGCAGCCCGCCGGACGGATTCGCCACGAAGGTCGTCGCCGTCAGTGCGGGTTGCCCGAGGTAGCCGCGCGGCATGCCGTCACCCGCGATGTACAGCTCGCCCACCTCACCGATGCCGACCGGCTGCCCCGTGCGGCCCAGTACGTACAACCGGGTGTTGTTCGCCGGGCGGCCGATCGGCACCGAACCGACGGCGGGCCAGGCGTCGGTCACCTCGGCGGCCGCGCAGAAGGTGCCGTACTCGGGCGGGTCGTACAGGACGCGCAGTCGAACGCGGTTCCCCACCTCCCGCCGCCAGCGGTGAATCCGATCTGGTGTGACATGCCCGCCGCCGATGCTGATCCACCGCAGGCGCCCGGCCAATTCGGCCGCCGCCCCGGCGTCGACGAGGTCGCTCCAGTACGACACGGGCAGGCGCAGTGCGGTCGGCCGCAGTTGCGCGCAGCGCTGGACGAACCGTGCCGGAGGACTGTCGAGCAAATCGCCCCCGACCACCAGCGTCGCGCCGACCGACAGCGATTCGACGAGGTCGCCGAACCAACCGGTGGAGCCGTGCGGCATGACCTGCAGACACCGGTCCGCCGGCCCGAGTCGAGCGGACCGGGCCGCGTCGGCGAGGTGGCCGGCTATCCCCCGGTGGGTGACGACCACACCGAGCGGCCGCCCGGACGACGGACCCGGATAGACGAGGCACGCCGCCTCCGCCGCGACATCGCGCCGGTCGACGGCCGTCTCGGGAAGCTGGACCAGCTCGCCGTGCTGCTCGTCGAGCAGGACCAGGGGCAGGTGACCGACCCGCTCCGCCCATCTGCTGGTCGTCACCACCAGCGCGGTGGCGGAATCGACAAGCACCGCCCCCAGCCGGGAAGGCGCCTCGCGGGGGTCGAGGCCCAACACGACACCACCCGCCCGGTGTACGGCCAGGGTTGCGGCCACCGCATTGATCCCCGGGGCGAGGAGCACCCCGACCACGGTCTCGGACCCTACGCCCCGGGCGCGGAGGTGATGCGCCAGCTGATTGGACCGGCGCGCCAGCTCGTCGAAGGTCACCCGGGCGCCGTCGTGCTCGACTGCCACCGCGTCCGGCGTCGCGACCGCCACGCTGTCGACCCGCTCGGGCAGCCGTTGGTCAGGCCCTTTCACTCGCCCGCCATCGCCCCATCGGTCCACGATGTGCGCGATCTCCCGCGCCGGCGCCAGGGACACGGCGAGCATCGGCTGGTCCGGCTCAGCGACCAGGGACCGCAGAAGCGTCACGTAGTCCCGGGCGAAACGGGCCGCAGTGTCCCGGTCGAACAGATCGGTAGCGTATGCCAGCCAGCCGCGGATCGAGCCGTCCGGCTGCTCCGCGAGGGAGAGGTGCAGATCCCAACCGCAGGTGTCCTGCTCGGCCGCCAGATACGTACAGGTGACGCCCGGCAGCTCCAGACCGGGCAGCCGACCGTCGTCCAGCTGGAACAGCGTCTGGAAGACCGGGTGGTGGGACAGCTGGGGATCGAGTCCGAGGTTCTGCACCACCACGTCGAACGGAACGTCCAACCGGCTCGTGGCCTCCAGCACCGCCCGTCGGGTGGCCAGCAGCAGCTCCCGGAAGCTCACGTCCTCGGTGAAGTCGGCGCGTAGCGCGACCGTGCCCACGAAGAAGCCGATCAACTGTTCCAGCGCGACGTCGTCGCGGCCAGCGACTGGAGTGCCCACCACGACCGTGCGGTCGCCGCTGTAGCGGTGCATGAGTGCCTGGAACACGGTCAACAGGATCATGAAGGTGGTGACCCTGGGCCTGGAGCCGAACCGCCGCACCTCTGTGGCGAGCGACTCGAGCAGGTGGACTTCCACCTTGGATCCCCGATGGCTGCTCTCGGCGGGGCGGGTCCGGTCCAGAGGCAGGTTGATCACCCGAGGGGCGCCGTCGAGCTGGCGTCGCCAGTACCTCAACTGCTCCGCCCAGCTTTCCCCGGTCGCCGTCTCCTGCTGCCGGCGGGCGAAGTCCACGTGTTGCAGGGCCAGCGGCGGTAGCCGGGTCGGTTCACCCAGCGCGGCTTCGTACAGGCGTTGCAGGTCCCGCAGGAGGATCCCCCAGGACCAGCCGTCGAAGGCGATGTGGTGGCAGGCGACGACGAACAGGTGCCGGGTGGGCGCCAACCGCACTAGCGCGGCGCGGAAGGGCGGCTCGCGCTCGAGGGCGAACGGGCGCTGGGTCACCGGTGCCAGGAAGCGTCGGACCCGATCGTCGCGGTCCGGTTCGCGCAGACCGGTGACGTCCTCGATCGGCATCGTGACCAGGTTCGTGGCGGTGACCAGCTGCACCGGGTCGCCCTCAGCGTCCGCGACGATCAGGGTACGGAGGATCTCGTGCCGTTCGACGACAGCGCGGACCGCTTGGCGCAGCGCCTCGACGTGGAGGTCACCGTCGATCTGGAAGGTAGCGCTCGCCTGGTAGACCAGCGCCTCTGGTTGAAGCCGATAGAGGAACCAGAGCCGCTGCTGGGCCAGTGACGCGGGGCCGGACCGCACCTGCGACGGCGCCGGCCCGCCGGGATCCGTCGGCCCGACCGCCGGCCCCGCCTGCGTCGGCGTGCCCGTCACGGGGCCGCCGCCGGGGACACCCGTGGTGCAGTCTGCACCTCGACCACGAGTTCCGCGACGGTCGGCGCGTCGAAGATGTGGTACAGCTCCAGTTCCGCGCCCAACTCGGCGCGAATTCGGTTCACCAGCCTCAGCCCCAGCAGGGAATGCCCGCCAAGGTCGAAGAAGTCCTCGTCGACCGCCACGTCCGGAACGCCGAGGACTTCACCGAACAGCCGACGCACGGCCTCCTGCGTCGCCTCGTCGGTCTGACCGGTCGTCCGCCCGTGGTGGGCAGCGTTCTGGTTGTCACCGTGGGTCATGTCGTTCCTCCTCGCGCCCGTGGTGGGGTCGGGACTCCGCCAGGACCGTGATCGATGTGATCGCCTCGTCGGGTCTCTGGCCGATCACCTCCAGCAGTCGGACGAACCGGGACGCGATCTGATCGACCGTCGATGCCGTCCAGAGGTCGGTGGTGTACGCGAAGGAGCACGACAGCCGGCCGCCGGATTCCACAAGCCGTACAGAGAGATCCACCCTGGGCCCGCGCAGCCGCACCGGCACCTCCGATACGCGCATTCCGGCGAAGTCCGGCTGCGCCTGCTGCTGGACGACGTCGAACCAGATGTTGAAGATCGGGTTTCGGCCGCTCCGGCGGCGGGGGCGTATCGCCTGAACGATGCGTTGGAAGGGCAGTTCCTGGTGCTGGTACGCCGCCAGTGCCATGTCCCGCGTCTTGGCCAGCAACTGCCGGAAGGTGGGGTCCCCCGTCCACTGCAGGCGCAGCGCGATCGTGTTGACGAAGACCCCCATGACGTCGTCGAACTCGGGCCGCGCCCGGCCGGCGCTCGGCGAGCCGACGACGAGGTCTGTCTGCCCTGTGCGCCAGGCGAGAAACGCGTAGAAGGCCGCCAGCAGCGTCATGAACTGTGTCGTGCCCGCCGACTGGGACAGCGACCGCAGCCGGACGAGGGTCTCGTCCGGTACGTCGACCACCGCGAGGCCCGCCTCCCCGCCGGGGACCTTCGGCCGGTCGCGGTCGGTGACGATGGCGACGTACGGGGGCGCACCGTCGAGGAACATTCGCCAGAAGGTCACCTGCTCCGCCGCCTCCGGGCCGTCGAGCCACCGGTTCTGCCAGCCGGCGTAGTCGACGTACTGCACCGCCGGTGGCGGGGGAGGGGGCCGGCCGGACGACAGTGCGGCGTAGGCCGCGGACAGGTCCCTCCAGAACAGCGCGATGGAGGGGCCGTCCACGGCGATGTGGTGGAAGCAGGCGTGCAGGAGGTGCTCCCCGCAGCGCAGCTGGTAGGCGACGAACCGTACCGGCGGGTCCCGGGCGAGGTCGAACGCCTGTGCCGTGTCGTGCCGCGCGGCTTCGGCGGCCCGCTCGATGGCGACAGAGGGCGCCAGGCCGGTGAGGTCCACGAGTCCGAGCGGCAACTCGTCGCCTGAGATGGACTGCCGCACCTCGCCCTCCACCTCGCGGTAGCGGGTGCGCAGAATCTCGTGCCGCCGGCTTACCGCGGCCAGGGCGTCGGCGAGGCGCGTGATGTCCAGCGGGCCACCGGAAACGTGCCAGAGGGAGGAGACGTTCGACGCCGCCGGGTCCCGGGCCAGCTCGTGCATCAGCCACACCCGCTGCTGGGCTGACGACGTCTGGGTACGGTCAGCCGTGACCGCGATCGACGCGCTCGAGGAGCTGTCGGGCCCGCGCGGTGCCCGACCGCGCAGTCGTAGTGCGAGCAGACGACGGTGATCCGCAGGCAGCGCGCCGGGCGGGTCGGCGGTTTGCCCCGTCATTGTCGGCGCACGTCGCGTGGCTCGCCGTCGGCTGTGGACTGGTCGGCCTGCGCCGGCGCATTCCGCGCAATGCTCAGGGATTGGCTGTTGCCCCCGGACATAACACCTTCCATGTGTGTCGTCGGGCTCCTGCGCCGCCGACCGAACGCGGCGGTGAAACCGCCCCGACCGGCAACCGTTCACCCTGCGCGGCTGTGGCCCTCGACTCCACTATGGTCCAGTCCCAGCCTCCCGGAGCTCGTGCGGGTGCGGCGAATTCCGCACTTGATGTCTCGCCGGCGAGACCGTCGGCGCGGGAATACTGGACCGACGCTGGGCCGAGAATCCGGTGTGGACTGATGAAGGGATCGCCATGCACAGACGCATGCTCGTCAACACCGGCAGCAGTTTTGAACAACATTTCGGCTATTCGCGCGCGGTGCGCGTCGGCCCCCATGTCTTTGTCGCGGGGACCACCGCGGCCTCCCCTGACGGGGCAGTCGGGGGCACCGACGTGCAGGAGCAGACCCGGGAGGTGTTTCGCCGGGTCGAACTCGCCTTGGAGAAGGCGGGAGCTGGGCTAGGGGATGTGGTAAGGACGCGCGTTTTTGTCACCGACATAAACGACTGGCAGGCCATCGGGCGCATCCACGCGGCGGTCTTCGAGAGTGTCCTGCCGGCCAGCACAATCGTCGAGGTTTCCGGGCTCGTCATGTCGGACCTCATGGTGGAGATTGAAGTCGATGCGATCGTCGCGGACGAGGCATGAGGATGGACGCCCGTCGTTGACCCGCCCGCGGAGCAAGGAGACATCCGTCATGCGGACGATTCCGATCGACGTGGCGATGACACAGAACGGTCTGTGCACGCTGCAACCTGCTGGCCTGTCGATACTGGAGTCCGTTGACGCCAAGGTGCTGGGCTGGGCCGCCCGGATGGGTGCCGCTGAGGTACGGCTCCCGCCCTTGGTTTCGGTCGCGGACCTGGTCAGCATCGACTACTTCGACAACTTCCCGCACCTACCCGTGCTGGTCAGCCGAGTGGCTGATCCGGCCAGTCCCGCCGCGGTGAGCGGTACCGCACCGCCCACCGTCGGTAGGGGGAGGCTGGTCGACGCGGATTATGCGCTGCCCTCATCGGCCTGCTACGGCGTCTACTTCAACCTGCGGTCCACGAGCGGGCTGGGTCCGACGAGGATCACGACCCGGTCCCGCTGCTTCCGCAACGAGGCGAGCTACGACGGTCTGCGGCGGCTCTGGTCGTTCGAAATGCGCGAGATCGTGTACCTGGGCGATGCCGGAGGGGCCGCCGAGCACCTGGCCACCGCCAAGCGGCTGATCTCGGACTGGTGCGCGGAGCTGGGGCTCGACGTTGGCTGGCGCACGGGATCCGACCCATTCTTCGACGCCCGGCACCCGCGGGCGATCGCGCAGCGGGTGGCTCCGATCAAGGAGGAGCTCCTCTACAAGGGCGAGCTGGCCATCGCCTCAGTCAACGCCCACCGTAACTTCTTCGGTGAGCGCTGCGACATCACCGACGAGGCGGGCGCCCCCATACACACCAGTTGTGTCGGCTTCGGCCTGGAACGCTGGATCGCGGCGCTGCTCGACAGCGGCCGATCGGCTGAGGAAGCCCTCGCCCTGGTCCGGCAGTCGTGACGAGGACCCGGCTCGACCGCGCCGGCCCGATCGACTGGGAGCAGGTGCTGTCGCGGGTCGTCCTGGTCGACGACGCCCGACGAAGGGCGACCGTATCCGCCCGGCGGGCACAGGAGTTCCTGCGGCTGGCACCCGACGAGCTGGACCGGCTCACCGCGGCGGGGCTGCCGGGCGCGAACGTGGGGGGCGAACTCCGGTACGACTTCCGGGACCTCTACAACGTGGGTCTGTACGCGGGCTTCGGCACCTCGCAGGCGGAGCAGGCGTTGCAGGTGATGATGCGTTTCGCGTCCCGGCCGGTCGAGCAGCTCTTGACCCCGCGGCGTTGGACGGTCCAGATCAGGGGGGAATGTGCCGCCTGCCGCGACGGTGGCGCTCCCGAGGGGACGTGGCAGGTCCAGCAGCCGGATCCCTTTCCCGGCGGCGGCCGCCTGCTCTCCTGGCAGGTGCGCCCGGGACTCGCGCGGCCTGCCCCGTCTGCCGGCGCCACGTCGCCGGCAGGCCATCTCGCCCGGGAACCACGGCCCCCGGACCTGCTCGTCGAAGGCGTGGTCGAGACGATCGGCGTCCGGCGTCAGATCCGCTCGTCCCGGATCCTGGCCGAGATCGAGCGGTTCTCGGCGCTGAACCTGCGCTGGCACCTGCTGACCGAGGAGCAGTGGCCCGACATCGAACGGTTCCATCGCCTCGGCGTGACCGACTGTGTGATGGCGAGCCTGTATCTCGCTGAACGAATGACCCGGCTGGGCATCGAGGCGCAGACCCGGTGCGGCTGGATGACGGGCATCGTCAACGTCTCGCACGGGTGGCTGGAGGTGCGGGATGAGGACGGAGCGATCAAGACGGTCGATCTGATCCTGCCGCAGCTCGCCGGCCTACTGGCCCCCGGCAGCGGGGCGTACCGGCAGTTGGCCAGCGGCTCGCTCATCAACCGGGTGATCAGAGCGGACTGTCCGGCGGACCAGCCGCTGGTGACCCACCGGCACGGCGCCGGGCCGGTTGACGTCGACCTGCTCACCGAGGTGCGTCCGGTACTGGACCGCCGTGAACAGTCCTGAGAGGGGTCCGATCATGCAAGACGGAATCGACGCCGTCGTCGCCTACCTGCGCCGCCGCAATCCGGAGCTGGGTCCGCTGGACCCGGCCCAGGATCTGATCGACAGCCGCATCCTCGACTCCCTGGCCATCGTCGAGTTCGTCCTGCTGATCGAGGAGCTGACCGGTGCGGAGATCGACATGGACACGGTGACCCGGAACGACCTGCGTACCCTGCAGGCGATCGAGCGGCGGTTCTTTACCGCCGGCACGGGGCAGGCGACGCGATGACCGACACCCGCCCCGTGCTGCTCGTCCTGGACTACCCCGGGCGCAGGGAGGAGGCACGGATCGCGGACCTGCGCCTTCAGGAGCGCGGATACGACGTCCGTCACCTGCTGGTGGCGCCCTTCAGCCGCGAGCTGGATGCCCCGTCCTACGCGCGGGATCTCGTGCGGCGGCACCGGCTTGCCGAGGCGAGCGTCGCGGCGGTGCTGTCGTACTGCATGTCGGCAGCGATCGCGCAGGAAGTTGCGGCCCTCGTCAACCGGGACCAGGAGCCGGTCCGGGTCGTCCTGTTCGACGCCGAGCCGGTCACCCCGGCCGCGGTGGCGGGGCAGTACGCGGAGGCGCTCCGACAGATGGCCGAGCAGCTCGACGTCGGTCAGCCGCAACCGTGGTCGGGGCAGATCTTCGACGAGGACGCGCTCACCCGGCGACCGGACGAGGTCATCCGCCGGATGCGGCAGGAACTCGTCGGGTTCGCCACCAGCGCGCTGACGGCGGGGAGTTACGACGAGGACGAGGCGGCCGGCACGGCGAGTGCGCTGGCGGAGCTGTACCTTGACTGGCTGGTACATCTCGTCGCTGCGTACCACGCGACCTGGCCGGCGTGGGGCGGCTCGGTGGTGCACGTTCTGTCCCGCTCACCTGGCTTCACTGGCCCCTGGCCCGGCGCGCGGGAGACCCACCTCGTTCGCACGGCGGCACCGAGGGCGGATCTGCTGAGCACGGCCGAGGTCGCAGCGATGGTCGATGCCCATCTTCGCCAGGTGCCCACCTCGGTGACGCGATCCGGGGAGCGGGCATGAGCGGGCCACGCGATGACGCGACGCCCCCGCCCGAACCCGGCGTGGCCGTAACCGAGGCGTGCGTACGTCGCGAAGATCTGCTGGACACCGAGTACGAGCCGCCGGACAGCGAGCTGGAGGCCAGGATCGCCGGCGTCGAGGCTGCGGTGCTGGGCATCGATCGGGTCAGCCGCACCGACAGCTTCTTCGAACTCGGCGGTACATCCCTGCACGCAGTACGGATCTGCGCCCGCATCGAGCGCACCCTTGGCTATCGGGCACTGCCGATGTGGCTGATCGAGTGCGACGTCCTGCAGGCGTTCGCCGCCCGCATCGCGAGCGAAGGGATGGGGGTTGATGGTTGATCCACGTCGTCGTGGAGCGTTGATCCACGAGGCCGTCGCCGACCATGCCGCTCGCCGGCCGGAGGCGACGGCACTTCTGCACCGCGGCGGGAGCGTCGACTACCGCACGCTGGACGCCGCCGCGGCGTTCCACGCGGTCGAGCTTGCCGCGCGTGGAGTTGGCCCCGGAGACGTCGTCCCGCTGCTGGTGCCGCGTTCGGCGCAACTGGTGGCATTGCAGCTCGCGGTCCTCAAGTGTGGGGCCGCCTACGCTTGCATCGACCCGCGCTGGCCGGCGGAGCGGCAGGCGGCCATCCTCGACCAGCTCGCGCCCGTGTTGGTGGCGTCTGAGCCCGGGGTGCACCGCGACCGCTGTGAGAGCTACCCGGTCGAGCACGAGCACCTGGACGCGTTGGCCGCACGCGGTTGCCGGTTCGAGGAGGTTGACATCGACCCGTCCGCCGCCGCCATGGTGTTCTTCACCTCGGGCACGACCGGCCGTCCCAAGGGTGTCGTTTCGCCCCACCGGGCGGTGACTCGTTTGTTCGGCCCGGCGGGCCTGCCCGGGTTCGGCCCCGGGCACGCCACCCCGCAGGCAGCCCCGGTGCCCTGGGACATGTACGCGTTCGAACTCTGGGGCCAGCTCACCACCGGTGGCACCAGTGTGCTCGTCGAGGGCGAGCACCTGCTTCCCGGAGTCTTGCGGGAGTTGGTCCGCGACGTTGGGGTGGACACACTGTGGCTGACCAGTTCGCTGTTCAACCTGTTCGTCGACGAGGATCCGGATTGTTTCCGAGGCTTGGGCCAGGTCTTCACCGGCGGTGAGAAGTTGTCGTCGGGGCACGTCCACCGCTTCCTGCTCGCACATCCGACGGTGCCGCTGCACAACGGGTACGGCCCGGCCGAGAATTGCATGCTCACCACGACCCGCCTGATCCGGGGAGCGGACTGCGAGGTTCCGGGTGGCATTCCCGTCGGCGAGCCCGTTCCCGGAACCACCGTGCACGTCCTCGACGAGGCCGGGCAGCGGTGTGGGACGGGACGCCCGGGCGAGATCTGCATCGCAGGGCAGGGCCTCGCCGTGGGCTATCTCAACGATCCGGGGGAGACGGCGGCGAGGTTCCCCACGGTCATGCTGGACGGGGCTGCCCAGCGCGTCTACCGCACCGGCGACGTGGGACTCTTCGACGATGCCGGCTGCCTTCACTTTCGTGGCCGCGCGGACCGACAGGTGAAGATTTCTGGCTACCGGGTGGAACTCGCCGAGATCGAGGCCGAAGCGCTGCGGTTGCCCGGCGTACGCGACTGCACCGCGCTGGCGCTGTCCGACCCGAATGGCCAGGTGACGAACCTGGCGCTGTTCTATGTGGGGGACCCCGGCGAGGACGCACCGGCTGGCCCCAGCATGAGCGACCCCCAACATGTGCTCGCGCGGCTACGGGAGGTCCTGCCCGGCTATCTGGTGCCCCGCGTGCTGCGACGCCTGGATCGCTTCCCGGTCCTGGCCAATGGGAAACGCGACCACATTTCTCTGTTGAGCCTGGCGCGCCGGTCGCCTCGACCTCCACTGACACCCGGCAGCGGTCGGCCTCCCAGACCGTAGCGGGCGGTTCTTCCCATTCTTCACTGGACGCGCGAAACCCGTCGGCAATCGTCGCCGGGGGAGAGGCTGACGTTCCCTGCGTGCAATACCCGAGAAGCTCGTCCGGTGTTGATCGGAGACGACCTGAGAATCATGAATCGTCATCGGTGCCGGAGGAATGGACGCACCTGGAACCCGTGAAATGAGCGCCACGCGGTCCGTCTCTCGCGCGCTCAGGTTCGGCTCTGTCCCGCCAGCGAGACGCCGAATGCGGAAGCATAAAAAGCGGCTCCGCCCGCAATGTCCACCGACCGAGATATTCAGCGAAAAGGTGGCAGGATGCATATCGCTGCAAGCTCGTCGAATCGGGATGGGCCGTCGAGTCAGGGACGGGGGCGTGCGGCCGCCGTTGCTACTCGACAGCGCGGCCCTACGCCTGGGGCCTGTGGCGGGCCTCGGCTGCCGGATCTCCGAGGGCGTGGCACCGCACTGGCTGCCTCGACGTGACGCGGGGCCGGCGCCCATTCCGGGCTACGGCATCCGGCCGGACGTCGTGCGGTCCCGCGAACCCGGGGCGTCCGTGCCTGCGATGCCGCACCACCGCGGGCGGCGGACCAGCAGGCGTTCGACGTTGCGGTGTGACCCGTCATGACACCGATCAGGGAGGAGGACCCGATGACCGGCAACCGGCAAGGGCCGTCTGTGGCCACCGTGGGCCGCGGCACGTCCGACCTTGACCTGCTGCCGATCGCCGAGGAGGAGATCGCGGCCGCACGTCGGTTGCGTGCCGCCCGGCATCTGTCGGTCGATCTCACCGCGACGGTCGTGGGTCGGCTCGTCGAGCGGGCCACGAGCACGCCGGAGCGCGTGGTCGCCGTCGAGAAGGACAAGACCACGACGTACCTGCAACTCGCCGTCCGCACAGCGGTGGTGCGACGCGCCCTGGCGGAGCGGGGCTGCGGCGCCGGATCCGTGGTGGCCGCATTCGGCCCACGGTCCGTCGAAACCATAGCGATCTTCCTGGCCGTCGAGAGTCTGGGTGGCGTCTACCTGCCTCTCGACACCGCCTGGCCGGCGGCTCGGATGGCCGCGGTCCTCGGCAGGAGCGAGTCGGACTGCGTGGTGGAGTACCTGGGGCAGGGCGGCCCGGGTCGGGCGCGTGACGAGATCGCCCAGGCGTCCGCCATGGCCCAGGTGCCGGTCGTGTCCACCTCCGGCCCGGCATTCGCCCGACCGGAGCCGGACCCGGCCGACGCGTTGAAGGAGATCGACAGGGAGAGTTGCGCCGGGGCAGACGAACCCCGTTACCTCTACTTCACCTCTGGGACGACGGGAAGCCCGAAGGGCGCGCTGATCGAGCACCGGGGGATGGTCAACCATCTCTGGGCGAAGATCGTCGACCTTCGGCTGGACGCCGATGACACGCTCGCGTTCACCGCTCCACTGGTGTTCGACATCGCCATCTGCCAGATGATGATGCCCATCCTGGTGGGCGGCCGGATCGCTGTGGTTCCCGACGCGGACGTCCGATCACCCCGGCGGCTGGCCACCGAACTCAACCGTCATCGCGTGACCGTGGTCGAGCTCGTCCCGACGCTGATCGGCTGGCTCGTCACCGGCATCGGCCAGACCGGCGGGGGTGTCCCTCCGCTGCGCTGCGTCATATCAACCGGCGAGGAACTGCGTCCGGCGCTCGCCCGGCAGGTCATGCGCGCTCTGCCAGCGGCGCGACTGATGAACTCGTTCGGTTTCACCGAATGCTCCGATGACATCGCCCATCACGTCGTCACCGAAGAGGACCTGCTGGCAGAGCGGCTACCGGTAGGATCGGTGATCATAAATGCCTCTCTCTACGTGCTGGTCGCTGCCGGCTCGTCCTGGCGAGCAGCGACGCGTGGTGAGCGGGGCGAGTTGTTCGTGGGCGGCGTGCCGGTCGGCCGGGGCTACATCGGCGACGCCGAGGCAACCAGGTCCGCCTTTTTCCGCGATCCCTTCGATTCCTCGTCCGAGACCGGTCGGCTGTACCGGACCGGGGATCTGGCGGTTCTCCAGGAGAACGGCGTTCTCTACTACCTGGGGCGGATCGGCCGCCAGGTGAAGGTCTCCGGAATCCGGGTCGAGCCGGACGAGGTCGAGGCGGTGCTGAGCGTCCATCCGGACGTCGAGGCGTGCGCGGTGACCGCTGTGCGGGTGGAGGGCAACACCGAGTTGGCGGCATTCGTACAGACAGCCGGCGCGACGCCGCTGGACGAGCCGGGCCTCCGCGGCTATCTGCGCAGCCGGCTGCCACCAGCGATGGTGCCGGGTCGCTGGTTCCAGTTGGACTCCATGCCGTTGAGCGGCAACGGCAAGATCAACCATGCGGCGCTGAAAGAGAGTTTTGGTTATGTCGATTGATGACGATACGGCCACGGCAGGCGCGGTGCGGTTCTCGGACTCCGACCGGGCTCGGTTGCTCAAGCTCAGACTGAGCGGTGGCGGGTCGACCGCGACGCCCGAGCCGGTCATTTCGCGGCGCCCCAGCGCGGACAGCGATCCGCCGCTCGCCTCGTTCGCCCAGCAGCGAGCCTGGTTCTTCGAGCAGATGGCACCGAACTCCGAATCGTCTCGGACCAGCTACCTCTGGCGAATCACTGGTGCGTTCGACGTGGCGGCGTTCGAGCGGGGCGTCGACGAAGTCCGGCGCCGCCACGATGCGTTGCGTACGACCTTCGCCATGGTCGATGGGCAACCGCGGCAGCTGATCGCCGACTGGCAGCCGGTCGCCATTCCTCTCGTAAACTGGTCGGACCGGACGGTCGAACAGGCCGAGGCCGACGCGGCACGGTGGACCGAGCGCGAAGCCGAGGGACCGTACGACCTCACCACAGGGCCGCTCATGCGGATGTGGGTGATCCGGCTGAGCCCGGACCGGCACCTTCTCGCCATCGTGATGCACCACATCATGTTCGACCGGATGTCCCTGGGGGTCTTCTGGTCCGAACTCTCCGCGATCTACGCGGCGTTCGCCGCCGGCGAGCCGTCACCGCTGCCGCCCCTGCCGATCCAGTACGCGGACTACGGGGTCTGGCAGGAGTCCTGGATCGACACCCCGGAGGCGGTCGAGCACCGGGAGTACTGGCGGCGGCAACTCGCGGGTGCCCCTCAGTCGATCGATCTCCCCTTCGACTACGCGCGCCCCAGCCAGCTCAGCGGCGTGGGTCTGCGCGTCGAGTTCGTCGTGCCGGCGAACGTCGTGGCCAGGCTACGTGCGTTGGCCAGCTCCCGCGACTCCTCGCTGTTCATGGTGCTGTTGACGACCTTCCACTCCCTGCTGTGGCGCTACAGCGGCAATTCCGACATCGTGACCGCGTCGCCAGCCGCCGGCCGCATCCGGCCCGAGCTCGAAGGGTTGATCGGCCACTTCGTCAACCAACTGCCGATCCGGACCCGGATCACCGGCGACCCGACCTTCGTCGAGCTGCTGGCACAGGTGCGCGAGACGGCCCTCGACGCATACGCGCACGAGGACGTACCCCTGGAGCGGATCGTTCTCGACATCGCGCCGCCACGCGACACCAGCTTCAATCCGCTCTTCCAGATCGCGTTCGACGGCGGACGGGAGGACAACCCGCCGAAGCTAGGCGACCTGACACTCGAACTGCTACAGGGCGGCGACAGCGCCACCTCCCTCGACATTCAGGCCGAACTCGGGCTGCGCGGGGAGGAACTGTTCGGCGCGTTCAGGTACAGCAGGGACCTGTTCCGTCCGGAGACGGCGGACCGGATGGTACGGCACTTCAGCACCCTGCTGGCGGCCGTGGCGGAGGACCCGCACCGGCCGGTGTCCCAACTGCCGATGATGACCGACGAGGAACGGCACGAGCTGCTGCCCGCCTGGAACGACACCCGTGTCGACTATTCCGGGCCGGCGACCCTGCACGGCCTGATCGAGCAGCAGGTAGCCCGGACACCGGGCGCGGTTGCACTGACCTTCGAGGACCGGTCGGTGTCGTACGCCGAGTTGAACGCGATGGCCAACCGGGTGGCCCACCGGCTGCGGGCGCTCGGGGTGGGGCCGGAGACCCTGGTCGGGGTCTGCGCCGAGCGCTCCATCGAGCTGGTCGTCGGGCTGCTCGGCGTGCTGAAGGCGGGTGGTGCCTACGTTCCGCTTGATCCGGAGTATCCCGCCGACCGGATCGCCTTCATGGTCGCCGACGTGGCCGCCCCCGTGGTGCTGGTCCAGGAGCACCTACGTGGCCTGGTACCGGCGGCGGACTCCACCGTGCTGTCATTGGACGACGACGCCGAGTGGGCCGGTGAGCGTGTCGCGAATCCTGCACCCACGGCCGGCCCCGACCATCTGGCCTACGTCATCTACACCTCCGGGTCGACCGGCCGGCCGAAGGGCGTGCCGAACACCCACCGCGGCATCTGGAACCGGCTGGAGTGGATGCAGCAGACCTACCGGCTCGGCGCCGATGACGCCGTGCTGCAGAAGACACCGGCGAGCTTCGACGTCTCGGTCTGGGAGTTCTTCTGGCCGTTGCGGGCCGGTGCCCGGCTGGTGCTGGCCCGGCCGGGAGGGCAGAAGGACGCTGGCTACCTGCGCGACCTGCTCATCTCGCAGCGCGTGACCACGGCGCACTTCGTGCCGTCCATGCTGGCGGTTTTTCTCGACGAGGCCGGTTTCGAGGACTGCGCGACCCTGCGCCGGGTGATCTGTAGCGGTGAGGAACTGCCGGCCGCGGTCGCCGCCGAGTTCGTTCGGCGCGCTCCGGGCAGCGAACTGCACAACCTCTACGGCCCGACCGAAGCCGCCGTCGACGTCAGCGCGTGGCACTGCCGCCCCGAGGCCCTCACCGGCCTGGCGAGCCCGCCCATCGGGGGCCCGATCAGCAACCTGCGTCTCTACGTCCTCGACGGGCGGCTCAACCAGGTGCCGATCGGAGTCGGCGGGGAGCTGTACATCGGTGGCGCGGGGGTGGCGAGGGGTTACCACGGCCGACCGGCGCTGACCGCCGAACGGTTCGTCGCGGACCCGTTCAGCATCGAGTCGGGCGCTCGGCTGTACCGCACGGGCGACCGGGCTCGATGGCGGCTGGAGCCGCACCCCGCCGAGTCGGACGGACCGGGCCCACGGGGCGTGATCGAGTTCCTTGGCCGAGTCGACCAGCAGGTCAAACTCCGGGGCTTCCGGATCGAGCTGGGCGAGATCGAGGCCGTTCTGGCGCGGGATCCGGCCGTCGACCGGGCGGCCGTCGCCGTACGCGAGAACGGCGTGGGCGACAAGATGTTGGTGGCGTACGTCGTGCTGGCCGCCGGCCGCGAGGTGGACCCCACAGAGTTGCGACAGCGGCTCGGGAATGAACTACCGCAGTACATGCTCCCGGGTGCGGTCGTTGTCCTCGACAGGCTCCCCCTGACCCCGAACGGGAAACTGGACCGGCTCGCGCTGCCGAATCCCGAGTTCCCACCCACCGAGGGTCGGCCGCCGCGTACGGAGGCAGAGCGCGCCCTGTGCGCCCTGTTCGCGGAGGTGCTCGGCAGGGACACGGTGACGATCGACGACAACTTCTTCGAGATTGGCGGCCACTCGCTGCTGGGTGTGCGTCTGATCACGAGAATCCGCACCAGATTGGGCGTCGGTTGTCGCCCGTTCGACCTGTTCCGCAATCCGACCGTGGCAACGCTGGCGGTCGCCCTCCACCGAAGTGGTGGTTGGCCCGGCGAAGCGGCGTCCTTCTCCGAAACGAGGTTCATCGCCATGACCAACCCCTTCGATGACCCGAACGGCACCTACGTGGTCCTCGTCAACGAGGAGGGCCAGCACTCGTTGTGGCCCGAGGGCCTTGCCACGCCGGCGGGATGGGAGGTGGTGCACGGACCGGGCGACCGGGCGGCCTGCCTCGACCACGTGGAACGCACCTGGACCGACATGCGGCCGTTGAGCCTGGTCCGGCGCCTGACCTCGCCTTCGAACTGACCCGAGGTTCGGCGGCGTGCGCCGTGGCAGCGTACTCATCGCCTGAAATGCCGTGGTTTGTCCACGACCCAGGTCGTGCGATGGCACGTGGCCCGGCGGAACGCCCCACCGACGAAAGCGACGTATGTCGGCCATGGTCCCGGCGATCGACCGCAGTGGAGGATGAGGTGCCCGACCAAGCGCAGAACGAGCAGGGTTCGACGGCCGAGGCGCCATCCGTGCTCGTGCTCGACTACATCGGACGTCGGGCGGAGGCACCGATCTCCGCCCTGGCCCTGGAGCGTCACGGCTATCGGGTGCGGTACCTGCTCGAGCCGCCGCTGCCCCGGGCGCTGACCGCGGTCGAGTACGCCGATCGGCTGTGGAGGGAGCACGGGCCGTTCGGATCAGAGGTCCGAGCGGTGCTGGCGTACTGCATGGCGGCGCCCATCGCCCAACACCTCGTGGCGTCCATCGCGGTCGCCACGGGGGTGACGCTGCCGCTTGTGGTGTTCGACGGGGAACCGGCCACACCGCGATCGTTGCGGGATCAGTACCTGCTCGCGGCGGACAAGCTCGGTGAGCTGCTGGATCTGCCCGAGTCCGAGCGGATCCCGGACGGGAATCTGGACGCCGCTCTGCTCCGCGACGACCCGTCGGAGGCCGTACGGCGGATGCGGGACGGCCTGCTGGAGCTGGGCATCCGGGCCGCTACGCAGCGGCCGGAGGAGGCCGACGCCATAACGGCCGACGCCCTGGAGATCAGTGATTTCTACCTCGACTGGCTGATTCACCTGGTGGCCGCGCACAACGCGGAGTGGCCCAGCTGGGGCGGGCCTGCGGTGCAGATCGCCTCCCGGGACCACCCGTGCGTGCCGGACTGGCCCGGTGCCACCCGCACCGAGACGGTCCGCGTGGACGCCACCCGCAACGGGCTGCTGCACGACGCGCAGGTGGCATCGATCGTGTCCGCCATTCTGGAGAAGGGAGCCGAGGCGTGAATTCTGATCTGGGCACGTGGTCCGAGAACGAAACCGGGTTCTCGGTCGTCAGGTCGGTCGAGGGTCGACTGAGTGTCTGGCCGGTGGCGCGGAGTCTGCCTGCGAACTGGGAACGGCTGGAGGAGCACGGCGACCTCACTCAGTGCCTGGCGGGGGTCGAGCGGCGCGCCAAGCAGCAGCCGACCGATCGGGACTCCGGATGCGATGCCGTGCCCTGCCCTCACGGTCCCGGCCTGCTCCCGGTGTTCGCCGAGACGCTACGACAACATGGTGACCGGCCTGCCGTCACAGACCCGGAGCGGTCACTGACGTACCGAGAGGTGGACCGACGGTCCGACAGGATCGCGGCAAGCCTGCGCGACCGGGGAGTCGGCCGCGAAGATCGGGTGGCGGTGTACCTCCCCCGCGGGGTGGATGTCTTCGTGTCGCTGCTGTCCATATTGAAGGCGGGTGCGGCCTACGTGCCGGTCGACACCCGGTATCCGGCCGCGCGCCGCGACCTGATGATTCACGCCAGTGGCGCCCGGCTGGTCATCACCGCGGCGTCGATGCTGCCCGAACTGACCGAAATCGGAGTGGCCGTCGAAACCCCGAACACGTTGGCCGACGACGCCGCCGCGCCGCTCTCCGGCACCGACATCCCGGGCTGCCAGGCCGCTTGCGTTCTGTTCACCTCGGGATCCTCGGGTACGCCGAAGGCCATCGTCCTCGAACACCGCAACCTCCGGTATTTCGCCACCAACCCGGCGCTGCCCGAGTTGTCAGAGCGGGACCGGGTGGCGCACGTGTCGAGCCTGTCCTTCGACGCCCTCAACTTCGAGGTCTGGTGCTCGCTGGCGGCCGGGGCCGAGATCGTGGTGCTCCCCACGATGCCGGACCTGGTGGCCGCGGATCTGCAACGGGAGTTGCGCCGTCACCGCATCACCGCGATGCTCGCGCCCACCATGGCGGTCAACCACATCGTGCGTGAGGACCGGGATGCCTTCTCCGGACTGCGGATTCTGCACACGGGGGGTGACGTGGTCCTGCCGGCGAGCTGTCGGGCGCTGCTGGCGGGGTCGTTCCGGGGCAGCTTGCACAACCTGTACGGTCCGACCGAAGGCACCACCGCCTGTACCGGTCACCACGTCACCGCGGTCGGCGACGAGGACAGCAACGTGCCCATTGGAACGCCCCTGGCCGGTGCCCACGTCCATCTGCTCGATGAAGGCAGGCGACCGGTGCCCGACGGTGAACCCGGCGAGCTGTTCATCGGCGGTCAAGGCGTGGCGCGCGGCTACCTCGGTCAGCCGGCGCTCACCGCATCCCGCTTTCTCCCGGACCCCTGCTCGTCGGCCGGGGCGCGGATGTACGCCACGGGCGACCGCGCGCGGCGGCGGCGCGACGGCGTGCTGGAGTTTCTGGGCCGCATCGACGACCAGGCGAAGGTCCGCGGATACCGGGTCGAGCCTCGCGAGGTCGAGCGGATCCTCGGGCGCTTCCCCGGGGTGCACGATGTGGCGGTGGTGGTCGGCGGTCAGGGAGACGGGCGGCACCTGATCGCGTTGGTGGTGGCCGACGAGGCTCTGCTGATCCGAGAACTGCGGTCCTACGCATCCGAGGTGATGCCCGACTACATGGTGCCGAGCGCCTTCACGACGATCAGCAAGATTCCTGCCGACGATCACGGCAAGCGTGACGCCCGAGAACTGCTGGAGCTCGCGCAACAGGAGTTGCGTCGTCGATCGGAAGCGGTCAGTCCGCGCGACGATGTCGAGCGCTACCTGGTCGAGGTGTGGGAGGAACTGCTGGGTGCGGAGAAGGTCGGCGTCCATGACGACTTCTTCGCGCTCGGCGGAAACTCGCTGCTGGCCTTCCGGTTGCGTCGCAGGATCAGTTCCGACCTGAGTACGACGATCACCGCCCAGGAGGTGTTGACAGTGACAGTGCTCGGCGAACTCGCGGACCTGCTGAAGCAGCGGCAGGCGGTGTCGTCATGATGCCTGCGGTGATCGACCTTACCGACGTGGACGCGTTCGTTCGAGGCGACTACCAGCCGTGGTTCTCCTGGCTGCGGGAGAACGACCCCGTCCACTGGCAGGAATCGGCCGACGGTTCTGGCTTCTGGGCGCTTACGCGCCATGTCGACGTGTCGTCGGCGTACCTGGATCACGGCACCTTCCGATCGTTCGGGGGAGCGATGCTCGGTGGCTCGTACCGAAACGAGGCCGACACCGCCGCGGGCCGCATGCTGGTCTCCTCGGACCCGCCCCGGCACCGGCTGCTCCGGCAGCAGATGCACGGTGCGTTCGTGCCCCAGATGCTTGCAAGCGTCGCGGCCCGGGTATCCGTGCTGGTCGAGGCGGCGATCGCGCGGGCGGTCCACGACGGGGGCTGTGATTTTGCCACGCAGATCGCTACCGAACTGCCGGCTGGTGCGCTGATGAGCATGCTCGACGTCGGTCATGGCGACGCGCATTCCCTGATCGGGATGACCCGACGGATGATCGGCTTCCGGGATTCCTCGTATGTGCAGACGTCCGGTGACGACCGGCTACGTCTCGCGTCGATCCAGAGCGAAATATTCGACTTCTTCTATGATTTGATCTCGATGCGGCGTAAACGGCCGGGCTCGGATCTGGTCAGTATGCTGCTCACAGCCGAGCTGAACGGGCGCCGCCTGACCGAAGAAGACATTCTCTACAACTGCATGAACGTGGCCGTCGGCGGCAACGAGACAACATCGCACACCGCCTCGTCGGGCATGGTCGCGCTCGCTGAGAATCCCGGCCAGTACGCTCGGCTCCTGAAGGACCCGACGCTGCTCGACGTCGCGATCAACGAGATCCTCCGCTGGAGTTCCACAAATGCGTACGTGCAGCGGGTGGCCGCCCGTGACGTGGAGGTCGCGGGGCGAACGATCCGGCAGGGCGACGCGGTGACCCTCTGGAACGTCTCGGCCAACTACGATCCGGAGCAGTTCGTCGATCCCCGGTTGTTCGACGTGGGCAGAGCACCGAACCGGCACCTGTCCTACGGCAGCGGCGTGCACCGCTGTATCGGCGCCATGCTCGCGCACCTGGAACTGTCCATCCTGTTCAGGAAGCTCACCGCCGACGGGCTGCGATGGGAGGTGAGCGGTTCCGTCAGGCGGGTGCGGTCCAACTTCATCCTCGGTATCAGTAGTCTGCCGATCCGCATCACGGCGAGTTCCTGATCGAATTGGTCTTCGCGTCGCCTCCATCCAGGTGCCGCCCCGGATACGCGGGACGCGCTGCGCCGAGTTCGCGTTGCGCGAGGACGGTCACCGCGGCCGCGAGGGCCGGGCGTTCCCCCTGGGGTCAGCTCAACGTGAAGGTCACGTCGTCGACGTCGAAGGCGGTGGCGCCGTTGCCGGCCGTCTCGCTGGCGAGGAAGCTGGCCGTCGCGGTGCGTTCGGTCGTCGCCGTCCCGGTCGACATGCTGTACTGCCGCCACTGCGACCCGCCGTCGAAGGCCAGCGAGAACCTGGTCTTCGGGGGTATCCCGGTGACCGCCAGGCCGACATTCAGGTAGTCGCTGCGGCTGGTCTCCGTGGTGGTGGTCCGGATCCAGAAGCGGACCGTCAGGTCGCAGTCGGCCGGCACCGTGACGGTGGTGCGCAGCAGGTCGCTGTGCGTCACGTCGAGCCCCGCGAAGCTCGCGTACGCGCGGCCGGTGTGCGCGGGCCGGGTCTCGTCGCCCACGACGACGATGCGAGGGCCGGCGGTCCAGCCGGTGGTGCCGCGCTCGAACCCGGGGTTCGGGTGGATCTGCCCGGCGCAGGGCGCGTCGGCCGTGGGCTGGCCGTACGATGCGCCGCCCGTGGTCAGGAGCAGCAGGGCCGTGACAGTGGCGGTGGTGACGAAGGCATTCATGTGTCCTCCCCGTGTCAATACATTCGAGATTGTCGATGCAAATCGACGATGCGTGATGGACGTCGGCGCGTCAAGAACTTCCCGGCGTCGGCTCCGCACAGCCGGGCGGAGGGGGAGCGGACCGGGCCTCGACTCGTCCGGCCACCCGACGGCGAGGGCCACCGCACGCGCTACCGGCGGCGGCGGGAGTCGGCCTCGGTGTCGAGCAGGTCGTTGAGCGTCAGCGCCGAATTGATCAACGACAGGTGGCTGAACGCCTGGGGATAGTTGCCGATCTGCTCCCCGGTCGCGGCGATCTCCTCGGCGTAGAGGCCGAGGTGGTTGCTGAAGGTGAACATCTTCTCGAACGTGAGCCGGGCGTCGTCGAGGCGGCCGGAACGGGCCAGCGCCTCGACGTACCAGAACGTGCACATGTTGAAGGTGCCCTCGTGGCCGGGCAGACCGTCGGGGGAGTGGACCGGGTCGTACCTGTGCACCAGGCTGTCGGAGACCAGTTCGCGTTCGATCGCCTCCAGGGTGGACTGCCACAGGGGATCGCTCGGCGTGACGAAACCGACCGCCGGCATGGCGAGCAACGCCGCGTCCAGCACGGCCTCGTCGTACGCCTGCACGAAGGTGCCGCGACCCCGGTCGTACCCGCGCTCCATGACCTGGTTGTAGATCCGGTTGCGTTGTTCGGACCAGCAGGTCAGGTCCCCCGGGCGGCCGGTGCGGGTGGCCAGACGGATGGCCCGATCCAACGCCACCCAGGACATCACCCGCCCGAACGTGTAGTTGCGGGGGTGGTGCCGGCTCTCCCAGATGCCGGCGTCGCGCTGATCCCAGTTGTGGCAGAGCCAGTCGACCAGCCGGACGGTGCTCTTCCACACCTGGTGTGAGACGCGGATCCCCTGCTCGTCGGCGAGATGCATGGCGTAGAGCGCCTCGCCGTGGATGTCGAGCTGGAGCTGGTCGGCGGCGCCGTTGCCGATCCGCACCGGCCGCGAGCCCCGGTAGCCCTCCAGGTGGTCGAGCACCTCCTCGTGCAGGTCGGAGGAGCCGTCCACCCGGTACATGATCTTCAGCGGGTCCTGGTGGTCGCCGGCCTCGCGGATCCGCTCGTCCAGCCAGTCCATGTACCGGCCGACCTCCTCGGTGAAGCCGAGGCCGAGCAGCGCGTGCACGGAGAACGAGGTGTCGCGCACCCAGGTGTAGCGGTAGTCCCAGTTGCGGGTGCCGCCGACCAGTTCGGGGAGCGCGGCGGTGGGCGCGGCGATCATCGCGCCGGTCGGCGCGTACGTCATGAGCTTCAGCGTGATGGCGGAGCGCTCGACCATCTCCCGCCAACGACCTGTGTAGCGGGAGCGTTCGAGCCAGCGCCGCCAGTAGTCCCTGGTCCACTCGAACATGCCCTGGATCTCCTCCGGCGGGAAGATCCGTGGCTCGGTGCCTGCCGTCTCCAGGACCACACCGCCGGTGTCGCCCTCGTTCAGGGTGCCGTACGCGACGAGGTCGCCGCCCTCGAGGCGGACGTCGCCGCGTTCGGCGAGCAGCCGTCGCACGGGGTCGACCGGGTTGAACGTCATCGTCCCGGACCGGCTGCGAAAGACGTAGCCGTTGTGGTGCCGCTCCAGCTGATGCTCTTCGCGGGCGTAGTCGAACCGCGGCCGGCACTCCACCCGGAACCGCATGCTCCCCCGGACCATGGTGACGATGCGGACCAGGCGGTGCGCGTCGGTGGCCCGTTCGCCGGTGACCGGCATGAAGTCCATCACCTCGGCGACGCCGTCGGCACTGATGAACCGTGTGATCAGGATCGGCGTGCCGGGCAGGTAGAGCTGCTTGGTCACGTACTTCACGTCGTGCGGCGCGATCCGGAAGTAGCCGCCCTTCTCCTTGTCCAGCAGTGCGGCGAAGACGCTCGGCGAGTCGAACCGCGGCGCGCAGAACCAGTCGACCGTCCCGTCACACGTGACCAGCGCGGCGGTCTGCAGGTCGCCGATGAGTCCGTGATCCTCGATCGCCGGATAGCTGTCCACGTCTCTCCCCGGTTCGGCTCCGTCCTGCGCATCGAACCTAGGGGGAGGATTGTCGAGTTAGGCGAGATTCGCGTTCAACCACCCGGTCGCGTACCGGGCTGCTGCGGTCGGTGCCGGGCAGCAAGCGTCAGGCTGGTTGGCGGCGTGGCGCCGCCACAGCGGGCAGGATCAGGCCGGTGACCAGGAACAGGGCGCCGAGGCCCAGCCAGCCGACGGTGGCATGGGGGACGACCAGGGTCGTGAGCAGCACGGGGCCGACGATCGACTGAAGGGTCGTGCCGAGGCTGAACACCGAGAGATATTCGCCTCGCCGGTCCGGCGGTGCCAGTTCGAAGGAGATGCCCCAGGAACCCGCCGCCTGCCACATCTCCGCGCCGGTGAGCAGGATGACGGCCGCCACGATGAGGCTGGTGGCCACGATCGATGTCGTGCCGCTGGACAGCCCCAGCAGGAGGCAGCACCCGGCGAGGGCACCCGCGGCCCAGCGCATCCGACTGCTCGCCACAACGATGTCGTCGCATCCACGGGAGACGCGAACCTGCAGGAGTATGACGAGCACGGTGTTGACGAGAATGATCACGCCGGTCATCGGTGGCGGAGCCGAGGTGTGCATGATGATCCAGAGCGGGATCCCCACGGAGAGCAGGGTCATGTGCATGACGACGATTCCGTTGAGGGCTGTCAGCGTCAGGTATCGGCCGTCGCGCAGTGACGCCAGGCTGTGCCACGGACCGGCCCGCCGGGCACTTGCCGTCGCGTTGAGCAGGGGGATCCGGGCGAGCAGTATTCCGGCCAGCAGGAACGAGGCCGCATTCGTCAGGATGATGCCGCGGAAGCCGGCGTTGGAGCCGAGCGCCACGAGCGTGGTGCCGGCCAGCGCACCGAGGGAGAAGCCCACATTGCGCACCACGCGGACCAGCGCCATGGTCCGGACGCGGTCGTTGTCGCCGACGGCGGCGGCGATGACCGCCTGGTTGAGCGGCCCCGTCGCCTTCTCCGCCATGGCGAGCATGCAGGCGACGACGAGGAAGAAGGGGAAGCTTCCGGTGTACGCGTAGGCGACGAACCACGCCGCGCGCCAGATCTGGAGGGCGACGAGAACTTTACGCGTGCCGATCCGGTCGGCGACGACGCCGATCGGTACGGTCGAGATCAGCCCCACGATCCCCGCGGCGGAGAGCCCGAGGCCGATCTGGGCCGCCGTCAAGCCGGCCACCCGGGTGAGGAAGATGACGCTGCCGCTCAGGAAGATGCCGGTGCCGAAGGAGTCGATGAGCGCGACGAACACCAGCTGGTTTCCCGCCGCCGTCGACGGGAAGACGCGCGTCAACCGGGCGAACCGGGCACCCGCGGAGGCGTCAGGCTGCGGCCTCCCCTGCGCGCTGACGGCCACGTTCTCGGCATCGTTCGTGGAGTGCGGCGCGGGGCCCGGGGCGGTCATTCGCCGTACAGGACGTCGGCGAACTCGTCCGTCCCGCTGACCCTGCGGTGCCAGTCGCGCAGTTCGGCGCCGGTCGTCGCGGCGGGAATGACAACGAGTCGCTCATCGAACCACTGCAACACCTCTGCCCTTCTTCGCTCCAACGACTGAGGGTCGGCGGCGTTGATCATCGCCATGCCGATCCGTGTGGTGGTGGATTCGGCGGCACCAGCCATCCGGTAGCCGATGGGTAGTTCGATACGGGCGAACGACACGTCGGGAAGGTCGGTGAGCTCCGCGGGAGACGGGCAGGCGGCCAGCGTGCCCGGCCGACTGGTGAAGTAGACCGATCCGACGGTGCCGGTTCGAACCCGCACGTCCAGATCGGGCTTCCAGCCCAGTGCGCACTGCACGGCCGCCTCGCCGAGGTCGACGCCGAACTTCGCCAGGATCTCCTCCTCGGTGAGCGCACCGCCCCGGCGGGCAGCGCATTCACTGAAGACGACCCGACCGCTCAGCGGGTCGTGGAACAGTTCCATGTGGAAGACGCCATCCGTCAGGCCGAGCGCGTCAAGGGCCGCGCGCACCATGTCGTCAGCCGCCTGGTAGGCCCAGCTCTCCGAGTGCGGGTCGAACTTGCGCATGCTCAGCGGGGCGTTGTCCTGCAGGGTCGTCAGGCATGGCTGCTCGTAGCGGCCCAGGCCGTAGAACAGCAGTTCGCCATCGGACACGACGCCGTCGGCGGTCCACTCGTCACCGGTGACGAACTCCTCGAGGACGAAGGTGCGGGCGGAGATGCGCTGTTGCCGGTACCGGCGGGCGGTGGCGAGCAGATCGTCGATCCCGTCGACGACCGACGTGGTCTGGGTGGCCAGGCCGGTCACCGGCTTCAGGACGCCACGCTCGAACGGCATCGGGAAGTCCGGTTCCAGGGCGAAGATGTCCTCGATGAGGACGCTGCGCGCCGTGGCCAGGCCGGCGTCGGCGATGCGTTGCTTCTGCAGAAACTTGTCGCGGAACAGCACCGCGGTCGTGGGGCTGAGCACCCTGGCGCCCAGGGCACGCCCGAGAACCGAGGCGGTGATCAGCAAGGGCTCGATGGTCGTCTGCACCGCGGTGAACTGGCGATCGCCGAATCCGGCGCGGTGCAGGGCGGTGAGAACGGCCTCGGGCTTGTGGTGATCCTCACAGAAGACCGGGATGGCGGGGGCGGGTATCTCCTGGAAGGCGAGGTCACGGTGCCGCGCTCCGTAGACCACGACGTGCGGAACGCCGAGCTTCCGGCAGGCCCGGAGAACGTAGCGATCAGGCGCGAGAATGAGCATCAGCTCCGATTCCGCGGGCATCATTCTCCTCTGGTAGGCATTGTCCGTCCTTGACGTGAGGCGGATCCGAACGTTGCACGACCCGACCACAGGGCACATCCACTGTGGCGCACGGTACGACTCTAGGCGATCTTCGCGGCGTCGTGGGCCCCGAGCGCGGCGGAGCAGCCGTCCGAATCGGACAGTGACTCGTCCAGGTACGTGCGCAGGCGCAAGGCGTACGGGGCCTGCTCCTCGATCGACGCGTAACCGCGCCGAGGTGGGGAGGCGTATAGTTTGTCCCGGTCGTAGCGGGGGAAGACATGTTGGTGGAAGTGCCACACGTCCTGGTGGCCGTCGGGTTCGTTGTGCTGCCGTGTCGAGGTGCCGGTGCAGCCGGGATACGTTGCCCGGATGGCTCGTGCGATGTGCTGTGAAAGGTCGAAGACCGCGTGGCCGAGGGACCTGGGAAGGTCGTACAGATTCTCGTGATGCTCGTTGGGCACCACGAGGATGTGGCCGAGGTTCGTAGGCCACATGCGTGGCGAGACAAAGGCAAACACGGCGGGGGTGCGCCAGACCAGAGTCGCCGGACTGGATAGATCGTTGTAACGCCCCCTCGTCAGGCCACAGAAGGGGCAGTCGTAACCGGCCGGTTCGTGATTGTACACCCTTTGATGGTAGCTGCCGAGACGTCAGGGTACCCGCCCCGCCGGTCGTCGGCGGTCCCTTTACGTCGACAAGCGACGATGGCAGGATATGCCGGGTGACGATCATCGCGCACATAAGCGACACCCACTTCGACGGCGGTGGGCGCGCATTGGCCCGCGCTCGGCAGACTATGGCCTTTCTGCGCGGCTGCAACCTTGACGTGATTCTCGTGACAGGCGATCTCGCGGACCACGGCACTGTCGAGGAATATGACGAGGTGAAAGCCGAGCTGGTGGCTGACATCCCCGTCCTGATGCTGCCCGGCAACCATGACGATCGGTCGGCGTACCGAAAGATATTGCTTGACGGCGATGGCGCGGCACCTATCAATCAGCTGAAGCGTGCCGGTGGTCTGCTGTTCGCTCTCTGTGACTCCACCATTCCTGGCGAGGACGAGGGCCTGCTCGCGCCGGAGACCCTCGACTGGCTGGAAGGGGTTCTCGGCGCCGCCCAGGAGCCGGTCTTCGTCGCCCTCCACCACCATCCAATTCGACTGAACAACCCGCTCCTGGACGGCATCCGGCTCCGTAACCCCGAGGATCTGGCCGCGGTGCTCCAGGCATCGTCCACCCCGCGGGCGGTCTTCTGCGGACATGCCCATGCTGCCGCCGCAGGGACTTTCGCAGGGCTGCCGTTGATCGCGGCACCGGGCATATTCTCGACCACCCGCCTACCCTGGACCACGACCGACGAGCTGGCTTGGGCAAACACTTTCGACCGTGATGATGTGCCCGGCGTGGTGTTCCACGTCGTTGAGGGCGGTGAATTGACAAGCCATTTTCGTAGCATCGGCAATTGACCGCACCGCTGCGACGCGGAGGACACCTGTCCATTATTCAGTAGCGTGCCGACCACCGCGAATCGTAGGAGTCGCACGTCGCGCTTCACCATGGGGGAACTGTCGTGATTCTGACCGGTAGCGAGATCGAGAAGGAATGGGCCCAGGGTCGTATCACCATCGAGCCGTTCACACCTGAGCAGGTGAATCCAAACAGTTACAACTTCAGGCTGGGCAAGACCTTGCGGGTCTACTCTGGCGAGACGCTGAGCCCTCGGACTCCAAATGAGTTCGTCGAAATCGAGATTCCGGACGACGGCTACGTACTCGAGCCGGGCAAGCTCTACCTTGCCCACACGATCGAGGTCCTCGGCAGCGACCACTACGCACCGACCTTCGCCGCCAGGTCATCCGTGGCGCGGCTCGGGATGTTCATCAACCTGTCCGCGAGCCTCGGCGACATCGGATACAAGGGGCAATGGACCCTGCAGCTCTACACGTTGAACCGGGTCCGTGTCTATACCGGCCTCAACATCGGCCAGATGATGTGGTGGAAGCCCCAGGGGGACGTCGATCTCTACGAAGGAAAATATCAGGGCGCGACCGGGCCGCGGTCCAGCGACATCCACGTCGACTACGACAAACAATTCGCGAGACAGCGTTTCCCGGGCCTGGGGGCGAGCGTATCCGTCGCCGACGTCGGTCCGAAGTTCGCCGCACTCGCGGCGAGCAGCCGTGAATTCTCCGTACCGCCAGCGTTCTGTATCGGCGCAGGCGAGTTCGCCGGCGCCCTCTCCGCCGAGCAGACCGCCGAGCTGACCGACGCGTTCGCCGACCTGCGCGCGACCGTCGGCGCGTTCTACACCGAATCGCTGGAGCGAATCCAGAGCATCGGCGCGCAGATTCGCTTCCCGCAGTCGGCGCACTCCCTGCTTCGGGCGCGACTGAAGGAGATCTTCGGCGATCGGACTGACCTCCGCTTCGCCGTCAGATCGTCTGGACTGGACGAGGACGCGGACGCGAGCAGCCTCGCCGGCGTGCATCACAGCGTGCTGAATGTGTGCTCCTTCGCCGGGATCGTCGCGGCCATCGAGCGGTGCTGGGCGTCCTACTACGACGCGCCGGCTGTCGCCGCGCGTCTGCGTGCGGACAACTATGACGTCACACCGAGGCTCGCCGTGATCGTTCAGTCCATGGTGCAGCCGGTCATCGCCGGTGTCGCGTTCACCGGACTGGAGGCGGCCGATCCGGAGCGGGTGGTCATCGAACACGTCGAGGGCCTCGCCGATCAGCTTGTCGCGGGCGTCGTCGCGCCGGTCCGAACCACGTCGGACGCGGTCGCGGCCACCCCCGACTCCCGGTTGGCAGAGGTGGTGGCGCTCGCACGAGCGTTGCGGGACAGGCGTGGCCACCACGTCGACGTCGAGTGGGCGGCCGACGACAGCGGCGTTCATCTGATCCAGGTGCGCCCGCTCACCGCGACCATCGATCGGCCGCGCGCCGCGGCCGAACCGGTGGGGCAGGCCGTCCCGATGTACGTCGAGGAGGTGCCGCCGACGTTCCATCTCGGTGACGTCGCGCGGGTGTACGCCAACTACGTCGCCAAGCGCAGCTCCGCCTACCGCCTGGCCGCCGCGAATGGCGCCGGCACCGGAGCGGCCTGGGTGATCCAGTTCAACGGGCGGGGCCTGCATGACGAGGCGACCGTCGCCGGGCTGCGGGACGTACTCCGAACGGGTGCCGCCCCCGAATGCGTGCTGGACCTCGGCGACCAACTCCGGCAGATCGTGCTGCCGAAGGAGGACGTGCTCGCGCGCCTGGCCGAACTGGCCGGGGCCCGGGCCAGCGACACCGAGTTGCGTGCGGTCATCATTCGCGACTATCTGCGGGGTGAGCTGGGGATGATCTCCCGCAACTCCGGTGCCGGCATCGTGGTGGAGTTCACCGCCGATGGGCTCATGGCCCTCAACCGCGGCACCGCGGGTGGCGAGACGATCGTCGTCGCCGACCTGGAGCGGCCGTTCGACGATCCGGGCAACCTGAACGCCGCTCCTGGAGCCGAACCGCTGCTTCCGCACCTGCACACCCTGGCGCGTCTGACCGGTGCGATGTCCGCCAAGCACGGCCCGGTCACGTTGGAGTGGGTTCTCAGCGCGGGGGAACCCTATTTCGTCGACTACTCCGTACGCGGTGCCGACGAGCTCGTGATGTCCTCGGAGGGCGCGGTGCTGATCTCGCCCGGCACCGCGCACGGCACGCTGCTCCGACTGGAGGAGGATGAGCTGCTCAGCAGGATGTCGATCGGCCCCGCGATCAGCATCGAGGCCTCCACCAGCGAGGCGGCCCGGGATGGCATGGCCATGATCCTGGACAAGGTTCTGTCGCTACCAGAGCGCCCGATCATTCACGCGGCGCTACCGTACGCCGCCCTGTCGGTCCTCATCGGACACGTGGCCGGATTCGTCTTCGAGAAGGGATCCACTCTGGGTCACCTCCCCATCCTGCTGCGAGAGTCCGGTGTTCCCGCTGTCGCCGTACCCGGCTTCACCGCCGATGGTGAGGTCATCATCAGCGACGCCAGCGTGGTCACTGTCCAGCGGCTGCCCTGAGGCGCTCGACTCTGGCCATGAAATCAGCCGGGCTGCCGCCACTCAGGATGAATCGGTGCGCGTAGTCCGTGCTGTGCAGGGGAAGGTGGTGGTTGCCGCCGGCAGCCGGGCGGTACTCGTACTCCGCGACGCCGAGCTCGCCACACTCCTGCGCGGTGAACTCGGTCGGCACGCGCCCATCGGGATAGATGCCGACCCGGCCCCACACCGTCTGGTCGCCCGCTGACGTCGGCGGGCGGGCGACCGTCGGTGGCAGGTCGGCCTCGATCCGAATCGCCGCCTCCCGGAGGTGCACACCGTACCGGCGCAGGACCATGCGATCGATGCCGCCCCCACCGGGGCGCGCTGCGATCTCGCAGAACACCAGCCTGCCCTGCGGAGTGTGGAAGACCTCGAGATGGGTTACCCCCGACCCGAGCCCGAGGGCACCCACGACCCGTTCGTGCATGTCGGCGATCCGCTGGGTCAGGTCCCCGTTCGGCAGTAGATAGCTGCCCGCCATCGCTCCGGGAGCGACGTTGCCCGGACGGGCATGGTATTGCCCGACACTTGTGTGAAGTACGCGCCCGTCCCGGACGATCCCATCGCAGTGGAGCATGTCTCCGTCGATGAACTCCTCGATCTCGTACTCGCCGGCCCGCGCGCCGATCCGACGCCAGACCTCGCGCGCCGTTGGCAGCGAGTCGACGACATGTGTCTGGTTCGACCCGACTCCGCAGCGCGGCTTGATGACATGGCGGCCCCGGCTCCAGTCCACTGCCGCCAGGTCGCCGTCGTCGTCGAGAGCACGAAACTCCGGGACGGTCACACCATGAGCGTGAACCGCCCTCTTCATCCGGACCTTGTCCCGGAACAGCAGCGCGGTGTCCAGTTGAAGGCCGGGCAGCCCGTGGGCGGTCCGTAGCCGGGCGGCCATGATGACCATCTTCTCGTGCAACGCGACGATGCCCCGAATCCCGTTCGCCCCGACGATCCAGTCGCAGGTCCGCTCCACCAGGTCGTCGTTGATGAAGTCGCACACGGTGGTATGGCGGAAGTCGCGGGAATTCACGCCCTCCACCAGCCATGGATTGGTCACCAGATGTGGCTCGATGTCGGCAAGTGGCAGCAGGCATCGTGCGCTGTCGAAGAGGGCGCGGTGAGGGTCCCGACTGATGATCAACAGCGGTTTCCTCACCCTCGGGCTCCGGTCGGCCGGCAGACCACGTCGATGCCCGCAGCCAGCCTGCGCGCGGCCGCGAGGACCCGCGAAGGATCGGCTCCGGAAACACTCCCACTGCCCACGCGTGCGGACGAGCTCGTCAGTACGGCGACCTCATCGCCCGGTCTGACGAACGACCGCACGTCCTCAACCGTCGCGTCCGCGAACTCCAGCCTCGGAAGTGCGACCGACTGCACCACACCCTCCGGCGCGGTGGCGAAGGCGATCGCGGCGGCAGCCGCGGCCGGACGATCCTGAGGACCGGGCCCGCCAAGACCGAGCGGCCACCCCATGCTCCAGCGCTGAAGGTCCGTCCCGGTCACGAGGCGAACGAGGTGCGGGATCCCGTCGCCGCCGATCCGGTTGTGTGACTCGATGACGCGGATCCCGCCGTCGATCAGCTTGAACTCGGTGTGAGCCGGCCCATCGACCAGCCCCACGACGTCAAGGAACTCGGTCAGCTGGTCCTGAATGACCGGTACCGCCGAGACGTCCAGCGAGGGTGCGGGCACCACGTGCGCCAGCTCGACGAACGACGGGCCGGTGTGCTTTTCGACGAGCGCGACAATGCGGTGTACGCCGCCGACACTGAAGCTCTCGGCACTGTACTCCTGGCCCGGGAGATACTCCTCCAGCACCTGGCCGGAGGGATCGCCCTGCGCCAGCAGATCGGCGACGCTCTCGACGAGCACGACGCCCCGGCTGCCGGAACTCGCGCGGGGCTTGAGAATCGCCGGCCGTCCGCCCCAGCTGAGAAAGGTGTCGACAGCGTCCTCAAGGCTCGCCGGGACGGACGCCCGGACCGTGAGATGTGGGGCCTTGCTCTCCAGTAACGCTCTCATCTTCGCCTTGTCCCGCAGCGTCTCCACCACCTCCAGCGGGGTGCCGGCGAGGCCGAGGCGCGCATTGGCGAGGGCCGCCGGGCCGAGTCCGTCCTCGCGTACGCTGACGACGGCGTCGGGCGCCAGCGGCCGGAGAACCTGCTCCAGGAAGCTCGGAAAGGATTCCGCGGTGTAGTCGACCGTGTAGTAGGTCGACCGTACGGAGCCCGGCTCGATGAACTGCTCGAGTGGACTCCCTGGTTTCTGGACGTGGATGAGTCGGCAGCCGAGGCGCCTCGCGACGGCGGCGATCTGCCCGCTGGCGCCGAGTACGACAAGTTGCCGGTCCTCAGAAGGAGGCTGCGACATACGACGGGCTCCCATCGCGTACGGGTGGTCGACTGGCGTTGCTGGTGGGAGATCAGAAATCCAGCAGCCCCGACTCCGCGAAGCCTTCCCGGGCTCCCGGCTGATCCAGCACCCCGTAGTCCTCGAGAATCCCGATGGTCCGCTCGGCCGCGGACCGGATGCCGGCTGTCACCGACTCCTGGTCGTACGACTCGGCAATGATCGACCGCGCGGCGGCCGGCGAGAACCCGATTTCCCTGAGTGCCGACGAGGCGGATCTCGTCGCCGGCTGCAACGACCTGATGATGAGGTCGGGCAGGAGGGCCGCGACCACCTGTCTGTCGCCGGGTTCGAGTTGGCCCCACAGGCGGCCGAAGAAGTCGGCGAAGTAGACGTGGTGCCGCCCCTCGTCGATCGCGTGATCGCGGGCAATCTGCCGGACCAGTGACACGACGTTCGGATCCTTCGGGATATCGACGAGCAGCCCGGTTATGAGCGTCTCGAAGACAAAGACCTGGACCAGCTGGACAAGCCGCCGATGCCGCGGATGGTCTGCGCCGATCCGGTCGAGGTTGTCGAGGAAGGGCTGGAAATCATACGGCAGGGCCTCAATGCCGGAGCGTGTCTGGATCTGCTCGACGGCGTCAACGCTGTAGAGAGCGTGGTAGCTCTCGTCGACCAGAATCTTGTAGGCGTCCATGCGCACGCGGCTCGGCACCTCGATGCCGCAGTCCTGCTCGGCGATCAGTTTGGTTGCCCGGCAGACGACCCCGACCTCGAACGCCTTCGTGAAGTTCAGCCATTGGTACAGGTGCTGGGCAAGGAGATATCGTTTGATCACTTCATCGGTCTCGGCAACGGCCGGGTGCGCCAGGTGGGTCACCAGGTGCCGGGGAAAGAAGTCCTTGAGGATGTCGTCGTCGGTAGAAACAACTCGACGCGGGCTTCCACGTACTCCCGACTTCTCATACCAGGATTCGAGAACTCTAGGATTGGCTTGACGCCATTCGATCATGATGAACGACCCCCGTCGATGACGATCGATCATGACACTCGGCGCCGTGCCATGTCAACCGACCACCGGGAAGCGGAACACACTGTGGACCTTCGGCGCCGAAAAGTGCCCCTGTCGAAAACGCCGCCGAGCAGGGATGATGCAAGATCGAGTTCACCCGTGAACCATCCGGGTCGGTGTGCGGGACCTTGCTCGGGACACACTCCACCGTGGTCGGTGTGTAGGCTGGCCCGCAGTTTGCGTCGGCGAGCACCGTGACCGGTCTTGCTGCACCACGGGGGGATGCGTTGAGTCAGGAAACAGCTGCGGCGAAGCCCGCTCAGGTGCGCCGGATCCTTGTCCTGGGCGACCCGGCTCTCCAATATTCACTGGTGCCGCGCAAGCGGCTTCCTATTGTCACGATCGATCTTCCGGCGGACCCGGATGGTGGCGACCGGGCTGTCGAATATCTGCGGCCGATCGACACGGCGTCCGTCTCGATCCGTCTTCTTCCGCAGGATTCGGCTCCGGTCGAGGTGCCCGTCGAGGTGGCGCGACCCACCTGGTCTGGCTGCGCGCTCTCGGAATCGATGCGGACACACCTACGGTCGGTGTGGCCGGGCGCCGCGGCCACCGAGAGCATTGAATTCCTGTCGCCGGTCATGGTGCTGCGGCTCCATGAGTCGCAGGAGCGGACGAGGGTGGAAGTGCTCGCCTGCACACGTCTGCGCGAAGTCGGGGCGGTGTTCGCGCGAGTCGCGGAATGCGAGTTCCCGTCCACGGCGACGGCTGACGACGTGGTCCCGGTTGCGCTGAAGTCGGCGGGAAACCTGCGCGAGCATGTGGCCGTCGAGAATCACGTTTTCCGCAATCTTGTACCCGGCGTTGAGATCGAGAACAAGATCACCCTTCGTGGCGACGTGTCGATCTGGCGGTTGACCTCGGAGATGGCTTCTCAGGTCGGTAGTGCCTCCTTTCCTGGCTTCATCCCGGATGTCGGCAACGAAGTGCAACGCTGGGAGGTCTTCCAGCACACGTTCGAGGTGCTGAATCCGGCCGCGGAGCGCGGCTACATCGCCTTCCAGGAGCAGCCGTCCGGGGCCTTCATGCTCAAGCACAAGATTTTCGCCGAGGACACGCTCCGGCGCGTCGAGACCTTCCGGCACAACCTCGCCGTGCCCGGCAGAGACTTCGCCGCCTTCCTTGACCTCGAGTATCCGCACCTCACCTTCCGGGCCCTGCGCACCTTCAGCCGTACGCGTTTCGACGTCAACCTGGAGTCCAGCGCGACCGGTCACTTCTTCGGCATCGAGATCGACGAGGTGCGTACGGCCGGGGATGAGCACGTCCTTCGGCAGGCCGAGATCGCCTACCACCGGTCGCGGATACACGACGGGCTCGACGTCGCCACCGTCGAACCCGAACTTGAACGCCTGACCAACCTCGTCGACAGCTACCTGGCCCGCAACGGCGTGGACCGAGAGCGGACGTTCTATTCGAAGCTCTCGTTCCTGCGCGACATCGAGAGCCCGAGCGGGGCCACGTCACCCACGAGGTGCTGATCGCCAACAAACATCTGGGGGAGGTGCGAATCCGTGCGTATTTCGATCATCGGGTTGGCGGGTTGTGGCAAGTCGACCTCTGCCGGGCTGATTGAGGAGTTCGCGCAGGAGCTCGGCCGGACGTACGCCACCGTCAAGCTCGCCAAACCGTTGTACGACCTGCAGGCCCAGGTCTATCGGGCGGCGCGGGTCAAGGTTCCCGCTGGGGCACAGGACCAGATCCTGATGGAGTCCCTGGCCGACTCCATGCGTCGCATCAGGCCAGAGTCCCTGGTCGACGACTTCCTGACCCGGTTGGCCTCGACAGACGCCGACATCGTGGTCAACGACGACCTGCGTGACCCGTTCGTCGATGCCGTGGCCCTGCGTGCCCACGGGTTCCGGGTGCTGCGAGTCACGGCTGCGCCGGAGGTGCGGGAAAAGAGGTTGGCCGGGCGCGGCGACACCAGCAGAGCGGACCAGTCGACGAGCGATCTCGACTTGATCGAGCCGGACGCCGTCCTGGACAACAGTGGTGACCTCATGGCGCACCGCGACGCTGTGCGTAGGATTGTGCGGAGCTGGATGTGATACTCACTGGCCGTGAAATTCACCGCGAGGTCCTTGCGGGCCGCATCCACATCGACGACTTCGAAGCGGAGCGTCTGGAGCCCAACAGCTACGGCTTCCGGCTGGCCCGCGAGATCATCTCCTACGAGACGGACGTGATCGATGCTCGGTCACCGATCGCGTCCCGAACGACCATCATGGACGATGGCGGGATGGTGCTCACGCCGGGGCGGTTCTACCTCGGTGGGACCATGGAAGCGATGGGCAGCCCGCACTACGCTGCCACCCTCTACGCCTGCCGCTCCGTGTCGACACTCGGCATCTGGATCCAGTTTTCGGCACCGCTCGGTCACAGCGGTGCCATCTTCCCGTGGACGTTGGAGATGGCCGTGGCCGCGCCGGTCCGCCTGTTTCCCGGCATGGTCATCGGGAAGTTGGCGTTCTGGGCGATGCAGGGCTGCTCGGTGGGCTATGCCGGGAAATACAGCGGTTCAGCCTCGGCTGTTCCGTCGCGACTGAGCCTGGACGCCGTGCCGCCCACGAATCGGGCTCTGCCGTAGGGGTGTGAATCCCGGCGAGAAGAGGCTCATGGTGGGGTTGCGCGATCTGTGTAGGCAGGTGGGCGATCCCTGTGGCAGCGGCGGCCGGGACGTTGACCCGGACCAGCGTTCCAAGGGCACCATCCCCGTCGGTGCGGCGCGCTCCTCGACCGGCCGGAGCCTGCGGCTCTTCCACCTTCATCTCTCTTGTGTCGATCGGGCCCGAATGTCGCGTCCGCTTGTCGATGACTAGCGGAACCGTTTCCAATTCTGGTGGGCGATCCCAAGGGGCTCTGGGCTTCTGGGCAGGGCAAGATAGAGGAATGACCTATCCGGGTGAATCGTATAGGCGGGCATAACTTCCAGACGGCAGGGCAACTGCGGCCTACTGGCGATCATCCGAATGTCCAGGATGGAGCGCCAAAGGGGTGTGCCCGCGGGTACGATCTCCATCCCCGTGCAGGCTGTGTGGCGACCTTGGCCTGGTTGTGCCGTGCCTTGGCGCGGTGGAGGCTGGGTGATTTATCGCGTTTCAGGGATATCGATCCGACATTTTGGTGACCGCCCCTTCTGCGGACTGTGGTGCGAAGTCGAGAAGGATCTGTGCCCTACTCGGCTGTCGAAAGGAGAGCTTGTCGCGTCGGCGCGTTCGTTATTCGACGGTGCTTGGGTATAGTGCGACCAATCTCCTCGGACCGTTCCGGAAAGCGTCTGATCTGCGTGATGACACCTGGGCTGGAAAATGCGTCAACAGGCCCGCACTTCGTCGGGCGGCGACCACAGTTGGCGCGTATCGGGAGAGCCCAGGCCGCCGTGCTGAGCCGTGGCCGGCAGGTGGTCTGCGAGGTGGTCGGCGAGCCGGGCGTCGGCAAGACCCGGTTCGTCCGCGAGGCCCTGGAGCGGTGCGTCCATACCGTCCCGTGGGCCGTCGGGACCTGCGTGCCGGATGAGCGGGGCGTTCCGTTCCACGTGTTCCGCCACGCCTTCACCACCGGGCAGCCGCTCCGACGAGGGCTGCGCGCCGGGCGGTCCACCGGGGAGACCTGGGCGGAGTCCGCCGCCGCGGTGCCACCGGCGCGGGCGTCGGACGCCCGGCGGTTCCGGACGTACCAGCTGGCGCGCCGGCTGATCGCCCTGGCGGCCCAGGACGGTCTGGTGCTGGTCCTCGACGACCTGCACTGGGCGGACGACTCCTCCGCCGGTCTGATCGCCCACCTGCTGCGGTATCCGGTGCCCGCCCCGCTGCTGCTCGTGCTCGTCTACCGTCCGCGGCAGATGGCGACCCCGATGCCGTTCGGCCCGCCGGATCCCGACGAACACGCCGAGGGGGAGTCGACGACGCATGACCGCATCGAGCTGACCCCTCTCGGGCTCGCCGAGGTCGCGCACCTGCACCCGCACGTCGACCAGGCGGAGCTCCGCGACCGGTACGACCTGACCGGCGGCAATCCCGGTTACCTGGCGGCGCTCCCGGGCGGCCCCGCGTCGAACGACGCCGACCCGATCCGGGAGACGCAGGGCGGGCTGTCCGACGCGGCGGTGGCCGTGCTGCGCCGCGAATGGACGGATCTGCCGTCGGTCGAGCTGGCCTGCCTGCGGGCCGGGGCGATCGTCGACGCGCCCTTCGGGGCGGACCTGCTGGCCGAGGTCGCTCAGGTCCCGACGGCCCTGGCGGTCGAGGCCGGCTGGCGTTTGGCCCGGCGTGACCTGATCCGCCGCGTCCCCGGCACGGGACGGTTCGCCTTCCGGCACCCGGTGCTGCGGATGGCGGTCGCCCAGGACACCGATCCGGCGTGGCGGGTGGAGGCCTCCGCGCGGGCACTCACCGCGCTTGTCGAGCTGGGCGCGCCACCCGCGGACCGGGCCCGCTACGCCGAGCGTCTGCTCGCCCAGCCGAACGGTCGCTGGGCCGAACGCTGCGTCGACGTGCTCTGCCGTGCCGCGCACGAGATCCGGCGGGAGGCACCGGACCTGGCGATCCGCTGGCTGCGGCTCGCACTGCGGGCACTACGGCCCACGGCCGGTACGACGCAGCGTCGCCGAGACGTGTCACTCGCGTTGGCCCAGGTCACCGGGGAGGCGGGCAACCTGGCCGAGAGCCGGGCCCTGCTTCAGGAGATCGTGCCACTGTTCCCCGCCGACCGGCAGGGACGACGGGCCGAGGCGGTGGCTCTCTGGGCGCGCGTGGAACGCCTGCTCGGCAACTACGCGGAGGCGGCGGCGATCAGCCGTCGCGAGCTGGCCGCCCTGCCGGAGGGCGCCGGACCCACCGGCGGCTATCGACTCGCCACCGAGATCGGCGTCGCAGGCATCCTCGCCGGCCGGCCGGTGGCCGCACTGCCCGACGCGCTCGGCGAAGACGGCGGCTCCGGCGCGGACCGGGCCGGCCTCCTGGCCGTGCGCAGCCTGGCCGCCGCGCACGACGGCGTCCTCGACGACGCCCGCGGCCTGCTCGACGCCGGCGCCCGGATCGTCGACTCGTTGCCGGACCGGGACGTGCGGGACCATCCCGACTGCCTCACCGCGCTCGGCCTGACCGAGTTGTACCTCGAACGGCAGGCCGACGCGGTACGACACCTCGACCGGGGCCTGACGCTCGTGCGCGCCTCGCACCGCGACGACGGGTTGTGCCAGCTGCTGCTCGGTCGCGGTCAGGTGGCCTACCACGGCGGTCAGCTGACCGCCGCGATCGGACTGGCCACCGAGGCGGGCATCGTCGCCCGGCGCATCGGCAGCCGCCACCTGCTGAGCTTCGCCCTGGCGTTCGAGGCGGAGGCGACCGCCTGGCGTGGTGGGCCACGGGACGAGGACCGGGCGGTGGCGCTGGCCCGCAGCGCGCTCGGAATCGCCACCGACCCCGCCACCTGGTGTGGCCGTACCGCCGCGATGGCGTTGGCGACCGCGGCGCTGCTGTCCGGGGATCCGGCGACCTGCGCCGAACTGGTGCGCTCGGCCGGCGGCGACAGCCGGCTGAGCCGCCTGCAGACCACCCTCCGGCCGATGTGGTACGAGCTGCTCTGCGCCGCGGCGCTCGCCGCCGGCGAGCTGGCCGACGCCGAGCGTCTGGCGCGGCGGGCGATGACCGAGGCGGATCGGGTCGGCCTTCCCGGGCAGCGGGGCTTCGCGGAGTCGGCGTACGGCGAGGTGCTGCTCGCCCGCGGCGACGTCGCGGCGGCGATGCCGCACCTGGAGACCGCCGCCGACCTGTTCCGCGCCGGCGGGATGGCGCTACGGCGCAGCCTCGCGCTGGCCTCCCTGGCCCGAGCGGCCGAGGCGGCGGACGAGACCGGCCCGGCGGCGCGGGCCCGCCGCCGGGCCCTGGAACTGGCCAGGTGGTGCGGGACGGAGCGGGTCGGCCTGCGACTGGCCCGCCCGGTCGGCCCACGCGAGGTCGCCGCCCTGACCGACAGGGAATGGCACATCGCTCGGCTGGCGGCGACCGGGGCCACCAGCCGACTGATCGGGCGGCAGTTGAACATCAGCCCACGCACCGTCGAGGCGCACCTGACCCGGATCTACCGCAAGGCGGGCGTCGCCTCCCGGTCGGCTCTGGTCGCCTGGGTCGCCCGGCTCGATGACACCGATCGGTGACCGCGATCCGGGCCGGATGACGTCGATCGGTGCAACGCCCACCGGCCGGGCAGCACGAGGCCGCGCCGGCACCGGTCACGCCCGACAGTCGCTCACATACTCGACTGCATCGGGCGCGATTCCCGTCGGCCGGTGGTGGATGGAGGACGAGATGCTGGGCAGAAGATCCGTCAGGAGCCCGCGTACCCTCGCCGCGCCGGTGCCGGCGTTCGCCGCCGCCGCGGTGACGCTGCTCGTGCTCACGGGCTGTGGGGGTGAGCCGGTGGACGCGGCAGCCCCGGCGCCCCAGGGCCCGGCCACCTTCGGTCGGGAGCGGGCCGCGCTGGTGCTCACCGCCTTCGACCAGGCCGACTCGGCCGCCTCGGTCGCCGGTGACGTGGAGGCGCTGCGGACCCAGGAGGTACCACCCTCACTGGACCTCAGCATCGCCGCGGTCCGCCGGGCCGCCTACAACCAGCGCCCGCAACCGTCGTTCCAGCACATCAACCCGGCCTTCGCGGTGCCGCCCGGCGACCCGGCCTGCTTCCTCACCACGGCCACCCTCAGGCTCGCCGGATCGGAGCTGGCACCCACCGACACCAGCCAGTTCGTGCTGGGCGCCGACGGCCAGTGGAAGCTCAGCCACAACGTCCAGATCACCCAACCGTCGCTGGTGGTGGCCCGGAGCATCGACGGCCGCCCCGCCACCGAGGGCGGCACGGCCCTGGACGAGACCAGCCGCCGGGCCCTCGCCGCCGAAGTGTTCGCCCGCAGCATCGGATCCACGACGAGCAACCGGTCCCTCGTCGCGTCCAGCCCGCTGCTCGACGGCCAGTTCGCCGGCGGGTGGGAGGTCTACGGCCAGCAGCTCGCCGGTGCCGGCGCGACGGTGCAGCGGACCATGGACAAGGCGGAGTGGTCGGACTGCGCGGTCGCCGTGCCGGCCGGCACGCTGGCGTTCCTGACCGTCCACGCCACCGACACCCTGCGCCCGGCGCCCGGCGGTCCCACCACCGTCCGGATGGTGCCGCAGAGCCCGGACCTGATCGCCACCGGCCACCGCACGGCGGTGAGCGGAAAGTCGATCCGGGTCACCCGGGTGGAGACCTTCCTGCTGCTCGTACCGACGCAGATCACCGGCACCTCGGTGCTCGGGCTCAACGACACCGCGCTGACCGTCACCGCCGGCTGACCCGCCCGCCGCCGACGGCAGAAACCGGTGGCATCACTCGGGATCGGACGACCCGGACCGCGACGATGGCAGCAGCCGTGATCGCCGGCGGGGCCACGGTCCGGCCACCAGGCTCGGGAGGAAGCATGTGGCGTCCGCGTTTCCGATCGGACTACATACCGGTGCGGCTGCCCGACGGTCCGCTCGTGGTGCTGGGGGAGACCCGCAGCCTGCTCGTCGACGATCCGGTCGCCGCCGACCTGGCCGACGAGCTCGACGGCGCCGCGCCGCTGGCCGACGTGGTGGCCCGGCTGGCCACCCGGCACCCGGTCGCCGCCGTCGCCACCGCCCTGGCTCGACTGCGCGACCACGGACTGCTGGTGTCCGGTCCGGCGCACACCTCGCCGGCCGAGGCCGCCGGCTGGGACGCCCGGGGTGTCCCGCCCGAGGCCGGGCGGCGCTGGATGGCCGGAGGTCCGGTGACCATCGTGGACCTCGGGGCGCCCCGGCTCGACGAAACCGCCGACGCGCTGCGCGCACTCGGCCTCGACGTCACGGTCGTCGGGCCGGACAGGCCCCACCCCGACCCGGACACCGCCCAGGTGCTGGTGTTGCCGTCGTCGATGCTCGACCCCCGGCTGGCCCTGATCAACGAGCGGCACCTGGCCGCCGGCCGCGCGTGGACGCTGGCCCGGCCGCACGGCAACGTCGTCTTCCTCGGGCCGCACCTGGTGCCGGGCCGCACCGGCTGCTGGGCCTGCCTACGGCAACGCTGGCAGGAGAACGAGCAGGTGAACGCCTACCTCGGCGGGCAGGACCTGGCCGGTCCACCGCCGCAGCCCGGCCGGGCCGTCCTGCCCGGACTGGCCACCACGGCCGCCGGGCTGCTCGCCGCCGAACTCGCCGTGCTCGCCGTACGGGGCACCTCGCCCCGCCTCACCGGCCGGATGGTCGCCCTGGACACCCGGGACCTGAGCACGGAGAGCCACCAGCTGGTACGCCAGCCGCAGTGCCCCGCCTGCGGCGACCCGGACCTCGTCCGCAAGGCCGAACCACGGATCGACCTGCCTCCCAGCGGCGCCGAGCCCAGCCGGGCCGGCGACTCCCGGACCCGGGAACCCGCCGAGACGTACGCCGCGCTCGCCCACCACGTCAGCCGGTACCTGGGCGTGGTGAGCCGCCTGACCCCGCTGGAGGCGACCGACAACGGCGTCACCCACACCTACTCGGCCGGGCACAACTTCGCCCAGCCCCGCCAGCTCGCCGCCCTGCGCCGCAACCTGCGCGGGCAGAGCGGCGGCAAGGGCCGCACCGACCTGCAGGCCCGGATGAGCGCGATCGGGGAGGCGGTGGAGCGCTACTGCGGGGTGTGGCGCGGCGACCGTCCGGTGCACCGGGCGACCTACCGGCAGCTCGGCCCGGACCGCGCGGTGCACCTGGGGGAGCTGCTGCTGTTCTCCGATCGCCAGTACGCCGACCGGGACCGGCTCAACCGCGATCTCGGCCACCTGCACCGCGTTCCCCGACCGCTGCCGGACGAGGTGGAGCTGGACTGGACCACGGGCTGGTCGCTGACCCGGCAGGCGCCGCGCGAGCTGCCCGCCGCGCACTGCTGGTACGGGCATCCGGAGCTGGCCGGGCTCGGGGTGTGCTCGGCCGACTCGAACGGCTGCGCGGCCGGCGGCACCCTGTCCGAGGCGATCGTGCAGGGCTTCTGCGAACTCGTCGAACGCGACAGCGTGGCGCTGTGGTGGTACCACCGCTCCCGGATGCCCGGGGTGGACCTCGACTCGTTCGGCGACCCGTGGACCGCCGCCTGCGTCGATCACCACGCCACCGCCCTGGGCCGTGAGCTGTGGGCCCTCGACCTGACCGCCGACCTCGGCGTACCCGCGTTCGCGGCGGTGTCCCGACGGGCCGACGGTGGGCCGGAGGACGTCCTTGTCGGCTTCGGCGCGCACCTGGACGCGCGGGTCGCGCTGACCCGGGCGCTCACCGAGGTGAACCAGTTCCTGCCCGCGGTTCCCGGGCCGACCTCCGCGCGCAACAGGTACGGCGTCGACGACCCGGACACCGCGCGCTGGTTCGGCACCGTGCGGGTGGCCGACGAGCCCTGGCTGTCTCCCGACCCGGCCCGGCCGCCGCGCACCGCCGCCGACCACCCGGCGCTGACCACCGGCGACGTCGGGGACGACGTGCGGCACTGCGTACGCCGGGCGGAGCGGGCCGGCCTCGAGGTGATCGTCGTCGACCAGTCCCGTCCGGATGTCGACCTGGCGGTGGTGAAGGTCGTCGTGCCGGGTCTGCGGCACTTCTGGCGCCGTCTCGGCCCCGGCCGGCTGTGGGACGTGCCGGCCCGCCTCGGCCGGAGCCCGGTGGCCGCCGACGAGGCGTCGGCCAATCCGCTGAACGTCTTCTTCTAGTGAGGGGATGCGCAGATGACCAGCAGGGTGGACCCGGTCGGCCGGTGGCCGTCGTGAGCGGCGCCGTCGGCGGTCCGCCGATCCAGGATTCGTACCGGCTGCGCCGCGACGCGGAGCTGCGGGTCGGTGAGGACGGCTCGCTGACCCTGCGGCAGACCCGCTTCCAGCTCACCCTTGAGCATCCGGGGATGGGCCGGCGGGCGCTGCTGCTGCGGCTCGCCGCCGACTGGGTCGGCGACGTCGAGGTGGGCCGACTGATCAGCGGCCTGGAGGGGGAGAGCCGGGTGCTGCCGGCGCAGTTGCTGCTGCGGCGGCTGCTCGCCCACTCCTGGCTGGAGCGTCGCGTCCAGGTCGACGACCGGGCGCTGCTCGACCTGGTGCCCACCGGCCTGGGACGGGGCAGCCTCCCGGAGAGCCGCCCGCACACCCCGGGGGCCCGCTACCGGCTCTCCCGCTTCGCCACCCTCCAGCACGAACGGGGCATGCTGGTGGCCGCGTCGTCGCTGAGCACCCTCACCGTCGGCTGCGCCGACGCCACACTCGGCGCGGTGCTGGCCGCCGCCGTGCCGGGCGTCCGGCCCGACACGGTGGCCCGCACGCTCGGCGTACCCGCCGAGGCCGCCGGCCGGGTGCTGGACGAGTTGGCCACCGCCCGGATCCTGGTCACCGACACCGAGTTCGAGGCGGAGCGCGACGACGCGCCGCTGGCCTACTGGTCGCCGGAGGAGCTGCGGCTGCACCAACGCTCCCGGGCCGGCGGCCACGCGCTGCCGGTGGGCGGCACCTACCGGATGCGGGAGCGCTTCGCCCCGCAACCGCTGCGCCGCCCGTACGACGGGGGCCGGGCGGTCGAGCTGCCGTTGCCGGACCTGGCGACGATCGCCAAGGCGGACCCGGCGTTCAGTCAGGTCGTCGCGGACCGGCGCACCGTGCGCGACCACGACGGGGCGCCGCTGCCCCTGGAGCGGCTGGCGGAATTCCTGTACCGGTCGCAGCACACCACAGCTGTCGGCGAGGCCGGCGGACAGGAGGTCGGCCACCGGCCCTACCCGGGCGGCGGCGGGGTCTACGAGCTGGAGATCTATCCGCTGGTCGCCCGCTGCGCCGGGCTCGACCCGGGGCTCTACCACTACGACGCGGTCGGGCACCGGCTGGAGCCGGTCGCCGTCTGGGGAGCGGCAGCCGACCGGCTGCTGGCGTACGCCCGGGCGGCCGGCGCCATGCCCCGGCCGCCGCAGACGGTCCTGGTGGTCACCGCCCGGGTCCAGCGGCTCATGTGGAAGTACGAAGGGATGAGCTACGCCATGATTCTCAAGGACGCGGGTGTGCTGACCCAGCAGATGTATCTCGTCGCCACCGCCATGGGGCTGGCGCCGTGCGCCCTGGGCGCCGGGGACTCCCAGGCCTTCGCCGAGTTGTCCGGCCTCGATCCGCTTGTCGAGCCGAGCGTCGCCGACTTCCTGCTCGGCTCGCGCCGCGCCGCCGACGGAGGGGGCCGGCCGTGAAGTTCCGGCGGCAGGCGCTGCGCCAACTGGAGGCGCCCGAGCAGCTGGACCGGGCGGTCCGGCTGACCACAGTGCCGAACTGGCTGGCCACCACCGCGCTGGTCATCGTCGTGGTCGCCGCCGGCGTCTGGTCGGTGCGCACGGTGGTGCCCCGGACCGTCGAGGCGGCCGGGGTGCTCATCCACTCCAACGGGATCTCCGCCCTCGACGCGCTCGACAGCGGTCAGGTCACCAAGGTGTGGGCGTCACCGCACCAGCGGGTGACCAAGGGCACGCCCCTGTACAGCCTGCGCGGTATGGACGGCAAGGTGCGGGTGGAGAACGCGCCGGGTGACGCGTACGTCGTGGCCTGGCTCGTCTCGGAGGGCGAGCTCGTCACCCCGGGTACGCACCTGGCCGACCTGGAACGGCTCGACACCGCCGGGGACGAGTTGCAGGCCGTCGTCTACGCCCCGGCCGTCGCCGCGCCGCTGCTGCAACCCGGCGTACCCGTCGAGGTGGCCGCCGCGGCGGCGCCCCGCAACGTGTTCGGCACCCTGGCCGGCCGGGTGACCACCGTCGGCGCGTTTCCGGAGACCGAGGCCTCGCTGCGCGCCTTCCTGGGCACCGGGCCGGACGTCCGGCGGCTGCTCGCCGACGGCAGCGTGGTCCGGGTGACCGTCACCCTGGAACCCGACCCGGCCGCCCCGGGTGGCCTGCGCTGGACCAAGTCCCCGCCGCCGTTCCAGCTCAACTCGGCAAGCGAGGTCACCGCCTGGTTCACCGTGGACAGGGAACACCCCATCGACTGGTTGCTGCGGCGATGAGCGCCCCGCCGATCGCGGCCACCGGCGCGCCGGAGCTGCCCAGGATCCGCCGCCGACGCGTCCGTACGCCCACCCTGATCCAGATGGAGGCGGTGGAGTGCGGCGCCGCCGCGCTCGGGATCCTGCTCGCCCACCACGGTCGGCACGTACCCCTGGAGGAGTTGCGCCGGGTGTGCGGGGTGAGCCGGGACGGCTCCACCGCGGCCACAGTGCTCAAGGGCGCCCGCCGGTACGGGATGGTGGCCAAGGGTTTCCAGATGGACCTGGCGGGCCTGGCCACCGTGGCGCTGCCCGCGGTGCTGTTCTGGCGGTTCGAGCACTTCGTGGTGCTGGAGGGGCTCGGCCGCAAGGTCTTCATCAACGATCCGGCCACCGGCCCCCGGGCGGTGAGCTGGGAGGAGTTCGACGGCGCCTTCACCGGCATCGTGCTCACCATGGAGCCCGGCCCGGAGTTCCGGCCGGGCGGCACCCGCTACCGGCTGCTCCGGGCGCTGGCGCAGCGGTGGCGTGGACCGGGCTCGGCGATCGCGCAGATGCTGCTGCTGGGCCTGCTGATCGCCGTGGTCGGTCTGACCATCCCGGTGATGGCCAAGGTCTTCGTCGACCGGGTGCTGCTCCAGGAGGATCGGGCCGCGTTCGCCGGCCTGGTGGCGGCGGTGGCGGTGGCCACCGGGCTGACCTTCCTGGCCAGCCTGCTCCAGCAACGCCTGACCGTACGCGCGGAGACGGCGCTCGCCCTGGGCAGCGCCGCCCGGTTCTTCCGACATCTGCTGCGGCTGCCGCCGACGTTCTTCGACCAACGGCAGGCCGCCGACCTCAGCCAGCGGGTCCGCGGCAACGAGGTGGTCGCCGAGGTGCTCACCCGCCGGGCGGCCACCACAGTGGTGGACACCGGCCTGGTGCTGGCGTACGGGGCGTTGCTCTGCCAGTACGACCTGCTGCTCGGACTGTGCGCGATGGTCCTCGCCGGGCTGAACGTCAGCGTGCTGCGCTACGTCGCCTCGACCCGGTCGACAGCCGTCGCCGGGCTCCAGGCGGACCGCAGCAAACTGGTGACCACCGTGTACACCACCGTCCAGATGATCGAGACGGTGAAGGCCGGCGGCGAGGAGGAACGCGCCGTGGCCCGGTTCGCGGCGCGCCACGCCACCGTCGCCAGCCGCCAGCAGCGGCTCGGGGTGCCCACCGCGGTGCTCTCGGTCCTGCCGGCGTTCCTCGCCTCGGGAACGACGGCGGTGCTGCTGGGACTGGGGAGCCGGCAGGTGGTGGCGGAGGCGATGAGCGTCGGCGTGCTGGTCGGCATGCAGAGCCTGGCCGCCGCGATGAACCGGCCGTTGGGCAACCTGACCGCGCTGGGCTCGCGGCTGCAGGACATGAGCGCCGACCTGAACCGGCTGCGTGACGTGGAGCAGTACCCGCTGCCGTCGGCCGGGGACCGTCCGGCCCCACCGTTGACGCCGATGGAGGGGCATCTGCGCATCGAGGACGTCACCTTCGGCTACAACCCGCTGGGCCGTCCACTGCTGGAGAACTTCACCCTGGACCTGCCGCCGGGCGCCCGGGTGGCGCTCGTCGGGCGATCCGGCAGCGGCAAGTCGACGGTGGGCCGGCTGGTCGCCGGGCTCTACCGCCCGTGGACCGGCCGGGTCACCGTGGACGGACTCGAACGCTCGGACGCCGACGACGGACTCTGGGCGGCCACCGTCGCCATCGTGGACCAGGACCAGCGGCTGTTCGAGGGGACGGTCCGCGACAACGTCACGATGTGGGACCTCACGGTCGCGGACGAGGACGTGGTGACCGCGCTTACCGACGCGTGCCTGTACGACGAGGTCGCCGCCCGCCCGGGTGGCCTGGCCAGCCCGGTGCGGGAGAACGCCCGCAACTTCTCCGGCGGGCAGCGGCAGCGGCTCGAGATCGCCCGCGCGCTCGTCCGCGATCCCCGGGTGCTGGTGCTCGACGAGGCCACCAGCGCGTTGGACGCCGAGACCGAACGCCGTATCGACATGCACCTGCGCCGGCGGGGCGCGACCTGCCTGATCGTGGCCCACCGCCTGTCCACGGTCCGCGACTGCGACCTGATCGTCGTGCTGGACGGCGGTCGCGAGGTGGAACGCGGCACCCACGAGCAACTGGTCGCCCGGGACGGGACGTACGCGCGCCTGGTCCGGGACCAGTGACCACGACGATCCGAGGGAGACGCTGATGAGCGGCGCGGTGCAGGAGCCCCCGGCCGGCCACCTGATCGGCTTCTGCGCCGACGGCGTACGCCAGGTCTGCCGTCTGGACGACCCGGTGGCCGGCTGGCTGGTGACCGGTGGCGAGGCCGACCTGTTCGCGGTGCGCCGGGCCGGGCTGAGCCCGTCGCGCCGGCACCACGTGGCCCGGCTGCCCGCGGGGGGCCTCGTGCCGACGTCCACCGCGATCGGCGCGTGGCAGTTGATCCTGGTGCCGCTGCCCGGCACGGAGCTGCGCGCTCTGCCCCAACCTCACCTGTCCCTGCTGGAGCGGCACGTCCGGCTCGGTCGCCCGGCGGACGGGGGGCGGTCGTCGCGGGCGCGGGCCGCCGCGACGGAGCTGGTCGAGGCGGTGGACCTGGTGCTGGTCACCATCGCCGACGCCCTGCGTCGCGGGCAGGCGCCCCGGGAGGCGTCCACCCTCAGCGGCCGCGAGATCGTCTCGCTGGCGCAGGGGAGCGCCCTCACCTCCACCGGGGGCGCCTGGTGGCTGCGCAGCGCCGGCGGACTGCTGCGCCGCAACGACGGTGGCCCGGTGGAGATGTCGGGGGATCGGGAGCTGCTGCTGGTTGTCGAGCGGGACTGGGTGGTGGCCGAGTCGCCGTGCGCGGTGGAGAGCCACGGCAGCTGGGACCTGCTGGTCACCGGTCAGCTCCGCACGGCCGTCGACCAGCACGTGGTCCGACTGCTGCGGATGGTGGAGACCCGGATCGAGGAGGCCGACGCGGCCGTGCTGAACGCCGTACGGCGGCGCCGGCAGGTCGACGCCGCGGTGCTCGCCGCCGCGGCCCGCCGGTCGATCGGGGTGATCGGCGCCGGCGGCGCCGCTCCGGTTCCGGACACCGAGCAGGGCTTCGACAGGTACGGGCGGGCGGCCTCGGTGGTCCGGGTGGTCACCGAGGGGATGGGCAGCCCGGTCAACGAGCCGGCCGACCGCAGCCGCGCGCCACTTGACGACCGGGCGGCGGTGCGGGCGGTGTCCCGGGCGTCCAGCCTGTTCCTGCGCGAGTTGCACCTGCCGCAGCGGTGGTGGCGGCGGGACCTCGGGCCGCTGGTGGGGTGGCGCACCGGCGACGACCCGGAGCGCGCCGTCGCGGTGCCGCTGGTGTTCCGCCGGGGCCGCTACCACCACGTCGACCCGGACACCCGGGCGTACGGGCCGGTCGACGCGACGGTGGCCGCGACGTTCGCCGCCGAGGCGACACAGGTGCAGGCGCCGCTGCCGCCGACCGCCCGGATGCGCCACCTGGTGCGGGCCGGGCTCGTCGGCGCGTCCCGTGACGTACGGGGCCTGCTGGTCGCCGCCGCCTGCGTGGCGCTGCTGGGCCTGGGCGTGCCGCTGGCCACCGGCGAGGTGCTCGGGCAGTTGGCCCGCCAGGGCGAGGTGAACGGCCTGTTCGGCTTCCTCGCGCTGATGCTCAGCGCCGCGGTGGTCGCGGGGCTGGTCGGGGTGGTGCAGAACCTGCGGCTGCTGCGGTTGGACGGGCGGTTGCAGTCCGGGGCGCAGCTGGCGATCTGGGACCGGCTCATGCGCCTGCCGGCCCGGTTCTTCACCAGTCGCAGCAGCGGTGAGATCGCCAACTCGATGTTGGGGATCTCGTTTGTCGGTGAGGCGTTGAGCGCACTGCTGCCGCAGCTCGTCTCGGCGGGCGCGACAGTCGCGGTGACCCTCGGCATGCTCCTGGTGGTCGAGCCGGTGCTCGGCCTGTGGGGGGCGGGCATCGTCGCCGTCACCCTGCTGACCTTCGGCGCGTTCGCCGTCCTGATCGTGCGTCAGCAGCGGTCCGCGCTGCCGGCCGAGCACCGGGCGGCGGCGATGACCAACCAGCTGCTCGGCGGCATCGTCAAGATCAAGCTGGCGTCCGCCGAGGCCCGCGCCCACGCCCGCTGGTCGGAGGTGGCCGCGGCGGCCCGGGCGACGCTGCAACGGGTCCGGCAGAGCCAGGCGGGCCTGGTCGCCTTCGCCACCGTGCTCCCGATCGCCGGTCAACTGGTCCTGTTCGCCGTGCTGATGGGGCCGCTGGCAGGTCGGGTCCCGCCGGGCGACTTCTTCGTCCTCAACGTCGGCTTCGCGATGCTGCTCGGCGCGCTGCTGGTGCTGACGTCGGCCGGGGTCGAGGTGATCGCGGCGGTGCCCCGGCTGGGCAGCCTGCGCGAGATCCTGCGCGCCGACCCCGAGGCGCGCCCGGACCTGGTCGACCCGGGCGAGCTGCGCGGCGAGGTCGCGCTGCACCGGGTCACCTTCGCCTACCAGCCGGACGAGCCGCCGGTGCTCGTCGACATCGACCTGCACGTGCGCCCGGGTGAGTTCGTCGCCGTCGTCGGACCGAGCGGCTGCGGAAAGTCCACACTGCTGCGGCTGCTGCTCGGGTTCGAACGCCAGCAGCAGGGCGCGGTGCTCTACGACGGCCAGGACCTCTGCGAACTCGACGTGCACGCGGTCCGCCGCCAGTGCGGGGTGGTCCTGCAGGACGGGCAGCTCTTCGCCGGCTCGGTACGGGACAACATCTGCGGCGCCGGCAGCTACCCCCTGGACCAGGTCTGGGAGGCGGCGCGGATGGCCGGCCTCGCCGACGACCTGGAGGCGCTGCCGATGGGGATGAGCACCATGGTGCCGTTCGGCGGGGGGACGCTCTCGGTCGGGCAGCGCCAGCGGGTGCTGATCGCCCGCGCGCTGGCTCCCCGGCCCCGGATCATCTTCCTCGACGAGGCGACGAGCGCCCTGGACAACCGGACCCAGGAGGTGGTCACCCGCAGCACCGCGGCCCTGGCCGCGACGCGGGTGGTCATCGCCCACCGGGTGTCCACGGTCCGGGCGGCGGACACCATCGTGGTCCTCGACGAGGGGCGGATCGTGCAGCGGGGCAGCTACGACGAGTTGATGGAGCAGCCCGACGGGCTGTTCCACCGGTTGGCGCGGCGGCAACTGCTCACCGAGCCGCGACGGCCGGACGCGGTGGTCGAGCAGAGCCGGCAGCCGGACGGGCAGCCCGCGACGAGCTGACGGGAGCCGGTCAGCCGTTGTCGATGGCGATGCCGTCCTCCAGGCACACGTCCGCGTCGAGGTGGTTCTCCAGCAGCTCCGCGACGTGCGTCTCGGCCTGGTTCTCCACGGCGAGCCGGAACGCCTCGGTGAGCACGCTGACCACACCCTGGGTCAGCAGCAGGGTCTCCCGGTCGAGGTCGGCGAAGGACGAGCGGGCGTCACTGCGTACCAGCTCCGGGGCGAGGGCGAGCAGCCGGGCGGTGACGGCGGCGACCAGCTCGTCGGCCATCGGCCGGAGGCTGTCCAGCACCTCGCTGAGGGTCTGCAACGCCGGCACCGTGCCCACCCGTACCCGGTGCAGGTCCAGGGCGGCGCGCAGCGGACGGGGCCGGACGGTGCGCACGGTGCCGTCGGCGGCGCGCCCGATCACGCCGTGCCGGGTCAGCGCGTGGGCCAGCGCGGGACGGTCGGCGGTCAGGCGTTGCAGCAGCGCGGTCAGCCCGTCGGGCGCCTCGTCACCGGCCCGGACCCCGAGCATCGCCTCGATGGAGACCAGGTTGAAGCCCTGCCGTTGCAGGGCGAGGATCGCGTCCAGCCGGCGGACGTGGGAGTCGTCGTAGAGCGCCGCCCGGCCACGCCGCACCGGCGGGGGCAGCAGCCGCCGGGCCTGGTGGGCGCGGATGTTGCGCGGCGACATCCCGACCTTGCGGGCGAGTTCCTCCACGCTGTACCCGACCGGGCCGCCGGGCGTCGTCGTCACCTCGTCGATGGTCACGGTGGCCTCCGGCAGCACTCGGTGACGGAACCTGGTACCCCGTCGAACCGCTGTCACGGTGGGCGGTCCGACGATCGCAGCGTATGTGCGGGCACCGGCGTATGACAGGCGAGGAATTACTACTTGTCCACAGTGGCCACCATCATTAGAATCGCGATTCGCCGTACGCCGCTGATTCCCAATTACCCGGCTTTCGCCGCAGCGCGACCTTTTCGCGGCCACATTCGATGAAATTCCCGCTCGACGGTCGGGCCGGGTCGGCCGGTGGCCCACGATGAAGCCGAACCGGTGGCCCGGAACCTCCCGCGCTGCCTGTCGCCCGCCCCGGCGTCGCCGCCGGCGGCCGATCATCGAAGGGAGCAGGGGATGACACCTGTCGATCGCGCGGTCTTCGTGGCCGCGTACAGCCGGCTGGTCGCCGACGTCTGGGCCGACCCGGTCAAGGAGCGGGCGCTCGAGGAGGATCCGCGCGCGTTCCTGGCCGGCTACGGACTTCACCTTCCCGAGGACGTGCAGGTGAGGGTGGTCCGGGACGTCGCCGACGCCGACCCCGACCTTGAGGTGCAGGTCGAGTCGTGGGAGCGGGCGGAAAGCGCCGGCGCCTTCGCGCTCTTCGTGCCGTCGCTGCTGCCGGTGGCCCAGGCGGAGCTGGCCGAGGACGAACTGGACAGCGTCGTCGCCGGCCTGGACTCCAGCTGCGCCTGCTGCTGCCCGTGCTGCTGCACGTGACACCGATGTCTGCCGCCCGCCGGCCCGTACGGCAGATTCTGATGGCAGTCAGAGGAAATCCTTGATTGTCGAACCTCGATCTTTTTACGTTCTCCCCACAGAAATCGACCCGCCCGTCCCGCAGTGATCCCGAGGAAAGGACCGAACGATGAGCAACGACGACCAGGAATATGGCGCGAGGTTCGTGACCAAGTACTCGGAACTCGTCACCGCCGTGTGGCGCAGCGACGAGGAACTCCAGCGCCTCCTCGCCGACCCGACCGGTTACGCGACGGCTGCCGGTCTGCCGGTCGCCCCCGGCGCCACGGTCGAGGTCGACCGCGCGCAGCCCGCCACGCTCTACACCAAGGAGCAGATCGTCTCCGACTGGGCCGGCACGCCCGGCCGGCACGTGCTGCACGTGCCCGAGGTGCCGCTGGTCGACCTCAACGAGCTGACCGAGGCCGAGCTGGAGACGGTCGCCGGTGGCGTGGCCGCGGCGGCCGACAACAACGTCAACATCATCGCCGTCCTCATCGTCTGAGTTCCCCACCCCCGCCGGGAGCCTCGATGACTGACACGACCGAGACCATCGCGTTCCGATCCGGCACCTACCGGACGGCCACCGTGGAGCAGACCTGGGAACGGGTCGGCGGCATGCTCGACCGGTTCCGGATCACCCGGGTCGCCGACATCACCCGCCTCGACGAGATCGGCCTACCGGTGCACGTCGCCTACCGGCCGGTCGGAGCCACCATGGCGGTGAGCGTCGGCACCGGCGCCACGGCGACGCAGTCCCGGGTCAGCGCCGTGATGGAGAGCATCGAGTCCTGGCACGCCGAGAACCTCCGGCCGGGGACCGTCACCCGGTCCCCGGCCGAGGCGCTCGACCTGCCGTACGACGTCCGGTGGCTGCACCTGGCGGAACGCTCGCCCCTGACCTCCGCCGTCGAGCTCGACTGGGTGGCCGGTCGTGGGCTGGTGACCGGTGCGCCGTGCCTGGTGCCCCGCGCCACAATCGAACTCGACTTCACCGTTCGGCGGGGCTGGGACCGCGCCCTGTTCACCGCCAGCAGCAACGGGCTGGCCACCGGAAACACCTTCGCCGAGGCCAGCCTGCACGCCCTGCTGGAGGTCGTCGAACGGGACTGCATCGCGCCGTACTGCACCTCGGCGTTGGCCGAGCGCACCTACACCGACCCGGGCACCGCCACCAACGCGATGACCCGCACCATCCACGACGCGCTGGTGCGGGCCGGCTGCTGGGTGGAGGTCTGCGACATCACCAACGCGGTGGGCGTGCCCTGCTACGCCGCCTCGATCTGGTCCCCGGACCTGCCGGTCACCTTCGGCGGCTTCGGCTGCCACGTGGACCCGCAGATCGCCGTCGGACGGGCCATGTCGGAGGCCGCCCAGTCGCGGCTGGTCATGGTCTCCGGCGCCCGGGACGACATCGACGCCACCGCCTACCACGACGTCGGCGCGCCGCCGGTGCCGCCGCCCACCGTCGACCGGCCCCTGGAGCCGGTCCGCCGGGACCCGCCACCGGAGGGGGACGTGACCCAGGTGCTGCGTGAGCTGGCGTCGCGGGTGCAGCGGATCACCGGCGTCGAGCCGTTCAGCGTCGATCTGACGCACGACGACATCGGCATCGCGGTGAGCAAGGTGTTCGCCCCCGGCCTGCGGATGTTCGACGAGCGGGCCCTGAGTACCCGACCAGGAGTGCCCCGTGACTGACGTCGTCTTCATCGGTCCGAGCCTGCCGGCCGACGAGGTCGGTCGGCTGCTCCCCGACGCGGTGGTGCTGCCACCCGTCGCGCACGGCGACCTGCTCCGCCTCGACGTCGCCCCCGGCGACCGGGTCCTCGTCATCGACGGGTTCTTCCTGCAACGCCCGCCGGTCCGCCACCGGGAGATCCTCGACCTGCTCGACCGTGGGGTGACAGTGGCCGGCGCCGCCAGCATGGGCGCGCTGCGCGCCGCCGAGCTGTGGCCGTTCGGGATGCGCGGTGTGGGTGAGGTGTTCCAGCTCTACCGCGACGGCGTCGTCACCGGCGACGACGAGGTGGCGGTGGTGCACGGACCCGCCGAGGCGGGCCACCGCACGTTGAGCGAGCCGCTGGTGAACGTCCGGGTCGCGCTGCGCCGCGCCGTCGCCGCCGGCGTGCTCGACGACGCCGAGGCCGCGCTGCTGCTGGAGATCGGCCGGGACCTGCCCTTCAGGCAGCGGTCGTACCGCGCGCTGGAACGGACCGCGCCACCCGGGGCGGCGGACGCGGTCGACCGGTTCCTGACCTGGCACCGGCGGAACCCGTGGGACGCCAAGGGCGCCGACGCGCGGCTGCTGCTGTCGATGGCGGCCGGGAACGCGCCCGAGCTGTGCCCCGCGCACGACGGCGACCAGCCGATCGACAACCTGCACACCCGCTTCCTGGACAGTTGGCGGTCGCGGTTCGCCGGCGAGTCGGTCGGCGGGCACCGGGTCAGCGACCGGGAGGCCGCCGCGGTGCTGATGCTGCTGCACCCCGAGTCGGTGGCCTGGCACCGGCGGGCAGTGCTGGCCGGGCTGGCCGGGGACGACATCGCCGACCCGGCGGTCGAGGAGCGCGCCCACGAGGTGGCCCACGGACGTGGGCTGACCGGGGCGCCGCCGAGCGGGTGGGACTGGCTGACCGACCGGGAACGAGGGCTCGACGACCGCGAGGCGGTGCTGCGGATGCTGGTGCGGGCCTTCGGCACCACGCCGTACCGCAGCCTGGCGCTGTGGATGGTCGCGGCGCCGCTGCGTACCCCCGCTCTGCTCGACGCGGCGCGGCAGGTCGCGGCGACCGCGGCGTCGCTGAACGACACAGTCGTCCCGCGCACGACGGGGCACCGCCGCCCGGGGGGTCGGCTCCACTTCCGCACCGAGGTCGTCGACGCGTGCTTCGCCCGGCTCTGGGGCTGCGACGCCGGCGCTCTGGAGGCGGCGGCGTGGGACCGCGGCTTCGTCGACCTGGCGGCGTTCCGGTACGCCGCCGAACCGCTTGTGGCATATGTCAAGGCGTTCGGCGCCCCGCGCCTGCCGGCGGTGGCACAGCGCGCGCAGGAGGACACCCTGGCCGGTTCCGCGGCCCGGGTCGGCTGAGGAGGCGACGATGAGCGGCACCGTCAAGGCGACACTGATCTACCCTCCGCTTACCGATCCCACCTCGGGATACCACTCCCTGAACTACCTCGACTCGTACGCGCGGGCGCAGGGGCACCGACCGGCGGAGATCATCGACGCCAACATCGAGGCGTTCCACCACTCCCACACCCCGTCGGCGTACGAGTGGCTGCGGCGGGAGCTGTCCCGGCTCTCGATCGACGACCTCAACGGCCCGGACGCGCTGATGGCCCGGGCGAACCGGCTCGGCCTGCCCGAGCCCGATCCGGATCGGCTGCGCCGGTCGATCGGGGTGTTGCAGGATCCGACCCTGTTCTACGACTACCGGCACTACCAGGACGCCGTCGAGGGCGTGATCTCCTGGATGGACGCGCTCGGCACGGTCGGGTTCCCCGGGCAGTTCCGCGCCGGCTTCCGGCTGCATCCGCCGCCGATGGTCTCGATCGGCTCGGTGGCCGCGCTGACCGACGAGGCGGTGCTCGGCCGGCTCAACCGGCCCTTCCAGCCGTACTACGAGGATGTGCTGATCCCGCGGCTTGCCGCCGGCGGGAACCAGGTGATCGGCATCAGCGCGACCTACCAGTGGCAGCTTCCGTTCGCGCTCTGGATCGCCCGACTCGTCCGGCGGGCCTGCCCGGACGTCTTCCTCGTGGCGGGTGGCACGGAGATCTCCGACGTCTGGAAGTGCGCCAGCAGACCCGAGTACGTCTTCCAGGTGCTTGCCGACTTCGACGCGATAGTGGTCGGGGAGGGGGAGAGCGCGTACACGGAGATCCTGGACGCGGTGGAGGACGGCACCCTGCCGGCCGGGCACCCCAACGTCCGCCTGCATCCGAAGTACGGCCGCCAGCGCCACCTGCCGCTGCGCTACGAGCGCCTGGCGCAGGTGCCGGTGCCGGACTTCTCCGGCCTGCCCTGGGACCTCTACCTCAGCCCGGAGCGCTTCGTCTACTACTCGCCGACCCGGGGCTGCTACTGGAACAAGTGCACGTTCTGCGACTACGGTCTGAACACCGACGGTCCCACCAGCCCCTGGCGGCAGGACACGGTGGACACGATGATCGCGGACGTCACCGAGCTGTCGAAGTTCGCCAAGTTCATCTACTTCTCGGTGGACGTGCTCGCTCCCGCGACCATCCTTCGCTTCGCCGAGCGGGCCGTCGAGCAGGGCCTCGACTTCCGCTGGGGCGCGGAGATCCGGCTGGAGAAGTACTGGTCGGACGAGCGCTGCGAGCTGCTGCGGCGCAGCGGCTGCGTGGCCATCTCGGTCGGCTTCGAGTCCGGCAACCAGCGCATCCTCGACCTGATCGACAAGGGCACCAAGCCGGAGCAGGTACGGCGCACCATGACCGCGATGACCAAGGCCAACATCGGTGTGCAGATGATGGGCTTCACCGGTTTCCCCACCGAGACCCGCGAGGAGGCGCTGGACAGCATCACCTTCCTGCGGGACAACCCGGATCTGTGGACCCTCGGTGGGCTCGGCGACTTCATGCTGACCCCGGGCGCCATCGTCGCCAAGGAGCCGGAGCGGTTCGGCATCACAAACGTGCGGCCGGTGGAGGGTTCGGACATCGTCCGGATGCTCCGGTACGACGAGCCGGTGACCGAGGGGGCGCAGGCCGAGGTCGCCCAGGCCAAGGCCGACCTCAACCCGGGGCACTTCCATCGTCCGTGGCTGGGCAGCACCGACACCCCGCACACGTTCTTCTACCACGACCGCTACGGCACGGCGGTGCGCGGCGTACTCGCCCACGACCGGGTCCGGCAGGACACCGACGACGCGACCGAGTTCCTCGCCAACGGCTCCTTCGTGGACCGCGACGACGAGCAGGTGTGGGACGCGTACCGGCGGATCCGGTCGGACGAGCAGGACGGCGCCCCCGGCGACCTGCCGGCCGATCGGCACCTGTTCCGCCGCTCCGACGGTCAGGTCTACGCGCTCAACCGCAGCAGCCGGCTGTTCCTGGATCTCTTCACCGCGCCGCTCACCCTCGCCGAGGCGCAGCGTCGGCTCTGGATCGTCGAACCGGCGGTGGCCGAGCGGGTCTGGCGGACCTTCATCGCGCAGCGGCTGATCCGCCGGCATCGGCTCTCGGCCCCGGCCGCGCCGGTGGTGACGTGAGCGTCGGGCGCGGCACCAGGTGCCGCGCGGGCCGGTGCTGCGCGCAATAGGCTTCAGCCATGAGTGGTGTGCTCAGCGGTGCCCGAGACGCGATCAATCCCCTTCGCCAGCTCACGCTCGACCAGCTCCGTCAACGGACGAGCCTCAAGTGGCGGGAGTACCCCGACGACGTGCTGCCGCTCTGGGTGGCGGAGATGGACGTGCCGCTGGCCGAGCCGGTCGCCCGCGCGATCACCGACGCCGTCGCGCGCGGCGACACCGGCTACACCGCCGGTACGGCGTACCCGCGGGCGCTTGCGGAGTTCGCCCGGCGGCGGTGGGGGTGGGACGGGCTGGCCGTGGAGCGCACCGCGCTGGTGCCCGACGTGATGCACGGCGTCGTCGAGGCGCTGCGGCTGGTCACGGGGCCGGGCGACGCGGTGGTCGTCAACTGCCCGGTCTACCCGCCGTTCTACGAGTTCGTGGCGCACGCCGGCCGTCGGATCGTGGAGGCGCCGCTCGGCGAGGACCTGCGGATCGACCTGGACGCACTGGAGGAGGTTTTCCGGCGGGCGCGCACGGGTGGCCGCCCCGCGGCGTACCTGCTGTGCAGCCCGCACAACCCGACAGGTGTCATCCACACCGCCGACGAGTTGGCGGCCGTCGCCGATCTGGCCGGGCGGCACGGGGTGCGGGTGGTCGCCGACGAGATCCACGCTCCGGTGGTGGCCGGGGGAGCGCGCTTCACGCCGTACCTCTCGGTGCCCGGCGCGGAGAACGGCCTGTCGCTGATGTCCGCCTCCAAGGGATGGAACCTGGCAGGCCTGCGCGGTGGGCTCCTCATCGCCGGCCCGGCCGCGGCCGGGGATCTCGCCCGCGTTCCGTTCGAGGCCAGTGTGAGCACCAGCCATCTCGGCGTCATCGCCCACACGGCGGCCTTTTGCGACGGCGGAGAGTGGCTCGACGCCGTGTTGACCGGCCTGGACGACAACCGTCGGCTGCTGGCCGCGCTGCTCGCCGAGCACCTGCCGGCCGTCGGGTACCACCCCGGCCAGGCCACCTATCTGGCCTGGCTCGACTGCCGCGCCCTGGGCCTCGGCGACGATCCCGCCGCCGTGTTCCTCGACCGTGGCCGGGTGGCGCTCAACTCTGGTTCGGCCTTCGGCACCGGCGGTGACGGTCACGTCCGGCTGAATCTGGCCACCGCGCCGGAGTTGATCACCGAGGCGGTACGCCGGATGGCCGCCGCCGTCGTCTGAGCTGGCGGACGACCTCCCACCACCCTTGACATCGATGGACGCCAGCCGCCACACTTCCTCAGCTAATTCGATTTAGCACCCTGGTGGCCCTTCGGGTCGGACGTGCGGAGGTTCCCCCGTCTCCGGTGTCCATACACGACCACGAACTCCGAACGAAGCCACAAGGAAAGAGACCGCAGAGGAGCGTGCTCGGATGAGGAAAACGATCGCAGGACGCCGACTCGGGCGTGTGATCTCGTTGCTCGCGTTCATCTCACTCGGCGCCGCCGTGGCCGCGCCAGCCGCGGCCCTGGCCAAGCCCCCGGTCGGGCCGGGCGCGACGGTCATGGCGGATCGCCATTCGCCGACCGGTTACACCGTCACGTTCGTCTACCACAATCCCCAGGCCACGCAGGTCCGTCTCGCCGGTGACCTGACTCTGCTCGACCTCGACACGGGCAGCACCCGGTACCAGCCGGAAGCATGGCAGCCGGGTCGGTACCACGCCGGAGGCACCGAGTTCCTGAGAGACATGACCAGGGATGCGAAGGGCAACTGGTCGGTCTCGCTGCCGCTGCACGCCGGAGGTCTGAGCTACTGGTACCGGGTCTGGGACCCGACGCGGGGTTGGGCGAACAAGCGCATCTGGGATCCCGCCTCGACGAACCCACGGCCGCCGGGGGAGTCCTCGTTCCGGGTCAGGAACAACGACGTCCTCGACGCCGTGTACGTGCCGTACGCCACGAAGCAGAATGACCCGGTGCTGAAGGAACGCGCGGCGTACGAGCTGCCGATGCGGGACCCCGCGAAGCGCGGCACCGTTAGCTACATCCCCTACACCACGATCCTCGGCGACAGCGGCCACTACCTCGGCGTCTACCTGCCGCCCAACTACGACGCCAACCGCGCGGAGCCGTACAAGGTCGCGTACCTCGCCCACGGCATCTTCGGTGACGAGACCGATTTCATGATTCCCGCGAACGTCCCGAACATCCTGGACAACATGACGGCCAGGGGTGAGATCGAACCCACCGTGGTCGTCACCATGGGAAACCACTTCACGGGCACCAGCCTCGGCTTCGCGTCCTACAACCAGACCAACGCCGCCAACAATCTGGTGCAGACGATCCTTCCCCTGATCGAGGAGAACTACAACGTCTCGACCGAGCGGGAGGGGCGGGCCTACGCGGGCTTCTCGTACGGCGGGATGACGGGCGGCGTCGTCATCCGGAGCTACCCGACCACGTTCGCGTTCTACGGACACTTCTCCGGCAACCCGTCCCTCACGGCGCAGGACTACGACGCCATCGCCGAGGCGGTCGGGGATGACGACCTCACCGTCTTCCTCGGCAACGGTGTCTTCGAGGGCAACCTCAACGCCCAGAACGCCATCGCCGACAACTTCCGGGCCCGGGGGCTCACCGCCGCGACGGCCCAGGTCCCCGGCGCGCACGACGGGATGACGGCGGGGCAGTTGTTCACGATCTTCGCTCGGGACCACCTGTGGTCGGGGGTCGACGCCGTGTCGGTGACACCAGCTACCGGTAGCCTGACGACCGGCTGGAACTGGGTCAGGCAGTTCGACGCCCAGGTGAGCACCAACGACGGGGTGAGCCCGGCGGTGGCGTGGTCGGTCCGGGGCGGGAACTCGGCAGCCACGACGATCTCCCCGGACGGCCTGCTCTCGGTGGCGGCAGCCGAGACCGCGCCGTCGCTCACCGTCGTGGCGACGTCGGTGGTCGACCCGGCCAAGGTGAGCGCGGCCCAGGTCACCCTGACGCCCCCGGGGACGGCGGGAGTGGTGATCAAGGCGAAGGCCTCGCCCGCGTCGGTCGTCCATGGTGGCACGGTCCGGCTGCACGTCGACGTGCGGGCGCGGTCCCCGCACATGAAGTCTCCGAGGGTGGGCGGTGAGGTCGCCGTCACCGTCGGCGGCACCACGCGGGTGGTGCCGCTGACCGGCGGCGCGGCAGTCGTCGAACTGCCCACCACCGGACTGTCCGCCGGGACGTATCCGGTCCACGTCGCCTACTCCGGTGACCCGACCTACGCGCCGGCCGCATCCGTCGTGCAGCGGGTGCGGGTCCGGTAACCGCACGCGCGGTGGGTCGGCGACGTCGCGGTCGTCGACCCCACCGCCGGCGCCACGCCTCCCGTGGTGGGTGAGGCGACGTGCGCACCCGCCACCGACAGGACCTCGCGTCGAACCAGGCGACGGCGCGTGCCAGGGTGAGCCCGAGCGCGGCGCGCGGTCGGGCGGAGGCGGGGGCAGCGTGAGCATGGGGTGGCAGGACTGGACCGGTACGTTCACCGGTGTCGTTCTCATCACGGTGGCCGCACTGCCGGTGGCCGTGCTGGCGGTGTGGGCTCTGGCCCGCCGTCGGAGCGCCGGCGGCGAGACGGCGGCCTGGCGGATGTCGCTGGCCGAGGTCGGGATCGTCTACGGCACGGTGCCGTGGGTGTGGATGATCCTGTTGCCGGGCGAACGGGCCGGCGCCGTCACCGGGCGGTTGAGCCTGGTGCCGCTGCGGGACCTGCTCACCATCGTCTCCGACGGAAGGCCGCTGACGCTGACCGTCCAGGTCGTCGGAAACCTGCTGGTGTTCGCGGCGCTGGGGTACTTCGCACCGCAGCGGTTCGCGGCCCTGGCGTCGGTGCCGCGAATCCTGGCGCTCGCGGCGGCCTGCTCGGTCCTCGTCGAGGCCGCGCAGTACGTCCTGCGTCTGGATCGTGTGTCCTCTGTGGATGATGTGCTGCTCAACGCCGCCGGCGCCGGACTGGCGGCGCTGGCGTCACGTCACCGGTGGCGCCGACAAGCCTATTGACCGGTGCCATTTGCCGATAAGCTGGCGGCACGCCGGCAGCACATCATCCGAGCACGGCACAGCGACCGCCGTCCGACCATCCGCCGACGAGCTCTACGTCCGGGCGAGCGTGGTCGCGCAGGGGCATGTCGAGTCCGCTCAGCGGGTCGTCCGCCTGGTGCAGGCGGCGCCCCCGGGGCAGGCGCTGCCGGCGCCGGTGGAGGCGGAGCGCCGGGAGGGGATGGTCGTGACCGTCCGCACGGTGATGTCTCCCGGGTCCTCAAGGGAGCCGTCAAGCCGGGTCCGGGACCTGACAGCTCACCGGTGAAGGGGGGCCACGTGTCCGACGTCAGATCCCGGTGGTTCCCCCTCTGCGCGCTGGTCGGCGCCACGCTCGTCGTCGCGGCCTGCGGTCCGGGCGACGCCGAGGTCGCGTACTGGAGCAACGGCGCGGACCAGGACAAGGCCGTCGAGTCGTACGCCGGTTCGGCGCACTGCGGATGGCAGGACCTGCCCTTCCTGCACGTCAGGTGGCCCCTGGCGGGGCAGACCGGCGAGTCGGCGAACCGGCAGTACGTCCGGGATCCCGCCGGACAGCTCGGTGCGGAGGTGCGCGCCAGCTACGCACCGCGCGCCGAGTTGCCGGCCGACGCCCGCACCACCGACTACACCGGCCCGGACGGGCAGCAGCTCTGGTTGGCGCCGAGCGACGCCGACAACCTGGCGTACGTGGTGTATCCGGGTTCGGATCGGGTGGAGGCCTGGCCGCGTACGACGCAGACGCTCGGCTGCGACTGAACGGCGCCGCACCGGGTGGGCCGGGCATCCGGTGTGGGCCGCGTTCACGAACCGGTGCGGCCGGTCGTCTCGCGGTACGCCGTGGCGAGCCCGGCCAGGGCGCGGCCCAGTTCCGGGCCGCGTACGCCGGCGTAGCCGATGACCAGCGCCGGCGGCCGGTCGTCGGCGCGCAGGGCGTAGAAGCGACCGCCGCGCACCAGCACCTGGCGGCGGTGAGCCGCCCGCACGACGGCCTCTTCGGCGCACCGCCCGGGCAGCACCAGGTACGCCTGAAGGCCGCTGTCCCCGCCGAGCGGGGTGACGTCGGGCAGGTGGCGGGCGACGAACTGGTTGACGGCCTGGCGGCGTTTCTGAAGGTCGGCGCCGAGGCGGCGCAGGTGCCTGTCGAAGGTGCCGGTGTCGATCAGCCGGGCGAAGGCGAGCTGTTCGAGGCCGGAGCAGCCGATGTCCCAGCCGGCGCGTACGCGCTCGATCGGCGTGGTCAGGTTGGCGGGGGTCGCCAGCCAGCCGAGGCGTAGCGCCGGGGCGAGGACCTTGCTGGCGCTGCCGGCGTAGATCACCCGCTCCGGGGCGAGGCTCTGCAGTGCCGGCATCCGCTGGGTCGGGGCGACGAACGCGGCGTCGAAGTCGTCCTCGATGATGTAGCCGTCGACCGTCTCGGCCCAGGTGACCAGGTGCGCCCGGCGTTCGGCGCTGAGCGTGGCTCCGGTGGGGAACTGGCTGGCCGGGGTGGTGAGCACGGCGCGGACCCCGCTCGCGGCCAGGGCGTCGACCCGGATGCCGTCGCGGTCGACCGGGAGGCCCACCGGGCGCAGTCCGGCGTTGGCGATGAACTCCCACTCGCCGGGGTGCCCCGGGTCCTCCACACCGACGCTGTCGTGGCCCCGGGCACGCAGCTCGTGGCAGAGCAGCGCGAGCCCCTGGGCGAAACCCGAGGTGATCATGAGGTCCTCGGGCCTGGTGCGGACGCCGCGTACCCGGCCGAGGTAGCCGGCGAGGGTGTGCCGGACGACCGGCAGGCCGGACGGTGGCGCGTAGCCCAGCTCGCGGCGGCCGGCCGAGTTGACCACCGTGCTGACCGCCCGGATCCAGTCCTGGCGGGGGAAGGTGCAGGGGTGGAAGCTGCCGGTGCGCAGGTCCCAGACCGCCGCCGTGGGCGGGCGGTCGTCCGGGGTGAGCGCCGAACCGGTGTCGGTACGCGCCGCCGCCGCCACGGAGGTTCCCGAGCCGTGCTGGGAGACAAAGTAGCCCTCGGCGCACAACTGTCCGTACGCCTCGACGACCACACTGCGGGACACCCCGAGGTCGGCGGCGAGCTGCCGGCTCGACGGCACCCGGGTGCCGGGACGCAGCACACCCTCCTCGATCCGCGTCCGAAATGCGTTACGGAGCTGCACTGCCAGCGTTTCGCGCGAATCGCCATTTATTGACAGACTTAGATTCAGAGACAAGTGGTCCGCTCCGGGATCGTCGAAGTGGTATGGACAGCGCGATCCGTGCCTGAGGAAAGTGTTGGCCGGACACGCAACCGCGCAGTGGCCGGCGAATCAGGGCGTACGCTCCGACTCTGTCCAATAGGGATGTGAGGGGACGTCCCGATGTCGGACCGATGCCGGTCGTGCGAGTCCTTTCGTGTGGGGGGAAGAGTCCGAGCTGCCGCGTCACGCGGTGGGCCAGCGCCAACGGCGGCGCGAGAATCGGGCTGCTCAGAGGGGGTTCCACAGTGTCCTCATTGTCAAACGGGGTCGTCGACCGGCCCATTCGGCCTCATTCGGTGGCGGCCAGACGTACCCCACCGGTGGAGTCCATTCCAATAGAGGTGACATCTGTCACACTGCCGTCGATCGATCCGTTGTCGCTCTATACGACACTCGCCGAATGTCGTCCTCACGACGATCTGTATCTTTTTGAAAGCCTGGACGGTCCGGATCAGGACCGCTGTGCGGCGGCCGTCGGCTGGGGGCGCCTCGCCGAATTGCGGTTCATCGCGGACCGGCTGGAGGTGACAGGCGACGGTCCGCTCGGCGACGCCCTGGCCGCCGTGCTCACCACGGTCCTGGGGGAGCCGGTCCGGCGTCACGCCGGAGAGGGCGCCTGGCGGGTCGCCGGCCCTGCCCAGGTGTGGGCAGCGGTCCGGGCCGTGCAGGGGGCGTTCGCGCTGCGCACCACCGCCCCCGCCGACAGCTTCGCCTTCGGCTTCCTCACCACCCTGGCGTACGAGGCCGCGCGGGACATGGACGAGCTCTCCGTCGACCGGGTGGTCGACGACATTCCCCGCTGCACCCTCGCGCTGTTCCGGCACACCGTCTGGTGGGACCTGCGCGCCGGCACCGTACGGCACCTCTGCGCCACCGGACCACACCTGCCGCGGGAGGACCCCGCCGACTCGCGGATCCCCGAGCACCTCGCCGATCACCCGGAGGTGCCGGCCGCCCCCGCGCCCAGCCTGGTCCGGGACACCGTCGACGAGGAGACCTTCGCCGCCCGGGTGAAGCAGTGCCTGCGGCACATCGAGGTCGGGGACAGCTACCAGATCCAGATCGGCCACCGCATCGACGTGGAGACGACGCTCACCCCGCTGGAGGTCTACCGGCGGCTGCGGCACCGCAACCCGTCGCCGTACATGTACCTGGCGCCCTGGGCCGGCCAGACCGTCATCGGGGCGAGCCCGGAGCTGTTCCTGCGGATCGAGGGTGGCCGGCTGTCGATGCGGCCGATCGCCGGCACCGCGCCCCGCGGCGCCGACCCGGAGACCGACCACCGGCGCATCGCCGAGCTGACGGCCAGCGAGAAGGAACGCGCCGAGCACGTCATGCTCGTCGACCTCTGCCGCAACGACATCGGTCGGGTCTGCGTGCCGGGCACGCTCAGCGTCGACGCGATGTTCGACGTCGAGCCGTTCGCGTACGTGCACCACCTGGTCTCCACCGTCTCCGGTCAGCTCGACGACGCCGCCGACGTGTGGGCCGCGATCTGCGCCGCCTTCCCGGCCGGCACGATGACCGGCGCGCCGAAGCTGCGGGCCATGGAGATCATCGACGGGTTGGAGGACGAACCCCGGGGCGTCTACGCCGGCTCGATCGGCCTGGTCGACCTGCGCGGGTACGCGGTGCTCGCCCTGTGCATCCGCACCGCCGTGCACGACGGCCACCGCTACCGCACCCAGGCCTCCGCCGGGGTGGTGGCCGACTCGACGCCCGGCGCCGAGTGGCGGGAGACCCTGGCCAAGATGAGCGCCACCTACTGGGCTCTGACCGGTGCGGAGCTGCTGCCGTGAAGGTCCTGCTCGTCGACGCGTACGACAGTTTCACCCACATCATCGACCAGTACCTGCGGACCCTCGGCGCGCGGACGGTGGTGGTCCGCTCCCGCTCCCGGACCAGCGACCAGCTCGCCGACCTGCGGCCGGACGCGGTGGTGCTCGGTCCCGGGCCGGGGCACCCGGCCGAGTCCGGGCACGTGGAGCTGGTGCACGCCTTCGCCGGCCGGGTTCCGCTGCTCGGCGTCTGCCTCGGCCACCAGGCGATCGGCCTCGCCTACGGTGGGACGGTCGCGGTCGCCCGGCACCTGATGCACGGCAAGACCAGCGCCGTCGAACACGACGGCCGGGGCGTCTTCGCCGGGGTGCCCGCCCCGCTCACCGTCACCCGCTACCACTCGCTCATCGTCGCGGACCCGGCGCCGCCGGCCCTGGAGATCACCGCGCGGTCGTCCGACGACGGCTACGTGATGGGGGTACGACACCGCACCCTCGCGGTGGAGGGGGTGCAGTTCCACCCGGAGAGCGTGCTCACCGAGGACGGGCTGCGCCTGTTCGACAACTTCCTGCGCGCCGCGTCGACGCCGCTGCCGGCGGGAGCGTCATGAGCGACGAGTCGGCTCCGATCGCCGTGGTGACCGGCGCGGCGGGTGGCATCGGCCGGGCGGTGACGGCCGCCCTCACCCGGGCCGGGCACCGGGTGGTCGGCGTCGACGTCGAGCCGGTCGGCGACCCGGCGGCGTACGCCTCGCTCGTCGCCGACGTGGCGGTGCCGGAGCAGGTCGAGCAGCTCTTCGCCCGGATCCACGAGCGGTACGGCCAGCCCACGGTGCTGGTGAACAACGCCGGCGTGTACCACGCCCGGGCCTTTCTGGACTACGACCCGAAGACGTACGCGCAGGTGCTCGACGTCAACCTGGGCGCCGTCTTCTTCTGCACCCAGGCGTTCGCCCGTTCCCTGGTCGCCGCCGGCCGGCCCGGCACGGTGGTGAACGTCGCCTCGATCAGTGGGCAGTCCGGCAGCCCGGACGCGGCGTACGGGGCGTCGAAGGGCGGGTGCATAGCCCTCACCCGCAGCCTCGGCCGGGCGCTCGCCGAGCACCGCATCCGGGTCAACGCGGTCGCCCCCGGCCTGGTCGAGACCCCGATGGCCGCCCGGATCCCGGTCGAGCGCCGGGACGACTACCGCGCCCGGATCCCGGTCGGCCGGTTCGGCACGCCGGCCGAGGTCGCCGCGGCCGTCGCGTGGCTGGCCGACCCGGCCAGCAGCTACGTCACCGCCACGATTCTGGACGTCAACGGCGGCCTGCACTGACAAGCGTCACGGCCCGCCGCGAGCACACCGCGGCCGGGCTCATCCCTGGAAAGGATCCCGACAATGTGGCTTCCGACCACCGGACCGGCGGCCGACTTCGCCGCCGAGTACCTGAGAATGCACAGGGCCTTCTACGACCGCAGCCTCCGCCCGGCCGACCTGGAGTCGTGGCGGGAGAAGCAGCTGCGCACGGTGCTCGACCAGGTGTCCACCGGCTCACCGTTCTACGCCCGGCACCTGGCCGAGCTGGACCTCACGACGATCACCCCGTCGACCCTCGACCGGTTGCCGTTCACGACGAAGACGCACCTGCGCCAGGAGATGCTCGACGTGCTCAGCCGGCCGCTTGCCGACGCGGTCTTCTTCTACGAGACGACCGGCACGACGGGCCGCGCGACCCCGTGTCCCCGCGACGGTCGGGAGGTGGTGGCCAGCAACGCCCACGTCACCGAGTCCTGGGCGTCGATCTTCCGCCACCACTTCGGCGACCACGCGCCCCGGATCGGGCTGATGGGCCCGACCGAGGTGCACTCGTTCGGCGACACCCTCGGTGATGTCGCCCGCAACGTGGGCTCGCTCAACGCGAAGATCTGGCCGTACTCGCCGGTGATCGGGTTCGCCAAGGCGTTGCAGCTCATGAAGGAGCTTGAGCTGGAGGTCGTCTGCTGCACGCCGGGCGTGGCCATGATGCTCGCCAAGGCGGCCGAGCACTACGGCTACCGGCTGCGGGAGGACTTCGCCGTCAAGCTGCTCTTCGTCACCGGCGAGATGTGCACCCCGGCGCTTGCCCGCAACCTGGAGTCGGTCTGGGGCGCGGACGTCTACAACATCCTGTACGGCTCGCAGGAGGCGTTCGTCATCGCCACCGCCTGCCGCAACAAGCGGATGCACCTCTCCCAGACCAACTACCTGATCGAGGTGGTGGACCCGGAGACCGGCGCGTCGTACGGCTCGCGCGGCAGCGGGGAACTCACCGTCACGATGCTGATCGACGGGGTGAAGCCGCTGATCCGGTACCGCACCGGCGACGCGGTGATCGTCGAGGCCTCGGACTGCGACTGCGAGATGGCCGGCGACCTCGTGCAGATCGTCGGCCGCACCCTGGACCGGATCGAGCTGGGCGGTCGACGCCTCACCGCCGGTCAGATCGAGATGGCGGTGTTGACCGGGGTCACCGGCTCGGGCGGCTACCAGGTGGTCATCGACCACGACCCGGGCGCCGGCACCGACCGGGTGACCGTCCGCCTGGAACTGCTCAAGGACCTCGTCGACGACCCCGCCGGAGTGGCCGACGGCGTCCGGCAGCGGGCCGCCGCCGCGCTGGGCGTACCCGTCGAGGTGGAGCTGACCGACGGGCTCGACCCGATCGTCAGCACCGGCGCCTTCGTGAGCTGGAAGGCCGCCCGGATCGTCGACCGGCGCGTCGAGGTCGACCACGAGACACAGGTGGCGCGACGGATGGCGGGCAGCCGTGGCTACACCACCTGAGACCGCCGCCGAGGATCGGGTGCCGGCGCTGCCCGGGCCGCTCGCCGAGGCGTACGGGCGGCGCTGGCGCGCGGTGGTGGACCGGTGGGCGAGCCGGCCCGGCACCACGCTCGCCACCCTCGGCCCGCCCGGGACGTCCAGCCACCTGACCGCGGTGTTCCTCGCCGAGCGGCACGGGCTGCGCGTCGAGCTGTCCGACACGTTCGACGCGGTGCTCGCCGCGCTTGTGGAACGCCGGGTCGACCAGGCCCTCGTGCCGAGCGCCTACCAGGGGCTCACCCGCTTCCACTGGCACCGTGACCTGCGGTTGGAGGCCTACTTCGCGCAGGCCACCCCGGAGTACGGCATCGCGGCCCACCCGGACCGCGAGCCGGACCCGTCCGCCGGTGAGCTCACGGTGGCCGCCCTCTGGGAGGTACGGCGGATCTTCACCGACCTCGCGCCGCCCGCCCTGCGGGACCGGCCGGTGCGGTGGGTCGACGCCGACTCCACCCAGCACGCCGCCGAGATCCTCGCCGCCGGCGACGCCGACCTCGCCGTGACCAACGCGCCCGGGGTCCACCGCCACGCGCTGCGGTGGGTGGCCCGCCGTCCAGGCGCCGAGATCGTGTGGACCCTGTTCGGCCGCCGCTGAGGCCAGACACCGAGAGAAACCGGAGTGACAGTCGTGTCCCGACGAACGTTGCTGCACCGCGCCACCGTCCAGGAAGGACTGGGGGTGGCCTCCCGACCGCACCACAGCGTGCTGCTCGACGGCGAGCGCATCGTCGCGGTGCTGCCCGAGGCGCAGGCCCCCCTGCACGATCCGGACATCGACGTCCTCGACCTCGACGGCCGCACGGTGCTGCCGGGCATGACGCTCGGCCACACCCACATCGCGTACCTCGACGTGCTCGACGGACGGGAGATGCTGTTCAAGTACACGATCCCGGAGGTCACCCTCGGGGCCGCCGCCAACGCCGCCGCCATGCTCCGGCTGGGCTACACCGCCTTCGTCGGCGCCGGCTCGGTGTCCGGCATCGACATGGCCCTGCGCCGGGCGATCGACGCCGGCCGGCTGCCCGGCCCACGGATCACCCCGTGCAGCCGGGACCTGATGGTGTCCGGTCCGCCGGAGCGCCGCAACCCGGCGGTCAAGCAACGCATCCCGAGCGACCTGATGCGGCTGGCCGACACCCCGGAAGAGTTGATCGAGTACGTCGACACCGAGGTCAACCAGGGTGCGGAGATCATCAAGGTCTTCTCCACCGGAGACGACACCTTTCCCAACGGCCGCTCCCACGAGCTGCTCTTCACCGCCGAGGAGCTGGTGATCGCGGCCCGGGCGGCGCACGAGCGGGGAGTCCGGATCCGGGCGCACTCGCGCGGGCTGGGCGGCATCCGCAACGCCATCGCCGCCGGCGTGGACGTCATCGACCACGCCACGTACGCCGACGACGCGGCCCTGGAGGCCATCGCCGAGCAGGGCATCTTCGTGGTGCCGAGCCTGCACCAGCCGCACCGGCTGCTCACCACCGGCACGCGACACGGCAAGACCCCGGAGTACCTGGAGACGCTCGAGTTCCAGGCCGAGGTCGAGAACACGCTGCGCATCCTGCCGCTGATGGTGCAGATGGGCATCCCGATCGTGGCCGGCGACGACTTCGGGTTCGCCTGGACCCCGCACGGCCGGTACGCCGAGGAACTGGAGACGTACGTGACCATGGCCGGCATCCCCGCCCCGGTGGTGCTGACCTGGGCCACCGCCAACGGTGCGCGGCTGGCCGGGCGGGGCGACGACGCTGGTACCGTGCAGCCGGGCCGGCTGGCCGACCTGGTGGTCACCGACGGGGACCCGGCCGAGGACATCACGGTGCTGGGCCGGCCAGAGGCGATCGAGCTGGTGCTGCTCGGCGGCCGGGTGGTCGCCGGGGACGCCACCTGCTACCGCGCCGGGCAGCCGGCGGGAGTCGCGTGATGCGGCGGTCCGTGCCGGTCGTGCCGCTGCTCGCCGTCGGGGCGTTCGCCATCGGCACCGACACTTTCGTCGTCGCGGGGGTGCTCCCCGAGGTGGCCCGCACGCTGCGGGTGAGCGTCGCCTCGGCCGGGTGGGTGAGCACCGTCTTCGCCCTCGCGTACGCGGTGGCCGCACCGGTGCTCGGGGCGCTGACCGGCCGGCTGGAACGGCGTACCGTGCTGGTGATCTCGCTGGTCGGGTTCACAGTGGGCAACGTCGCCTCCGCGCTCGCGCCCGACCTGCCGTCGTTGCTGCTGGCCCGGGTCCTCACGGCGGTCGGCGCGGCGCTCTACGTCCCCGCCGCCACCGCGTCGGCGGCCGCGCTGGCCCCGCCGCAGCGGCGCGGTCGGGCCATGGCGGTGGTGCTCGGCGGGCTCTCCGCGGCCACCGTGGCCGGGGTGCCGTTCGGCACCTGGCTCGCCGCCGACCTCCAGTGGCGGGCCACCTTCTGGCTGCTCGCCGCCGTCGGCGCCGCCTGCGCGGTCGCGGTGGCCGTCGGCCTGCCGGCGCTGAACCTGCCGCCCGGCCCGTCGCTGGCCACCCGGCTCGCCCCGGCCCGCGAGCGCCGGGTCGGGCTGGCCGTGCTCACCACCGCGCTCTTCATGACCGGCGGCTACCTCGCCCTGACGTACGTCGGGGCGCTGCTCGCCCCGGCCACCGACGGCGACGGGACCCTGCTCGCGGTGCTGCTGCTGGTCTTCGGTGTGCCGGCGGTCGCCGGGACCGTTCTCGGCGGGCGGGCCACCGACCGCTTCGGTGGCGTGCCGGTGCTTCTGGTCTCGGTCGCCGGGCTCGCCCTGGTGCTGGTCACGCTGCCGTTGACCCGGCAGGCGCTGCTGCCGGCCGCGCTGGCGATGGCCGCCTGGGGTGTCACCGCGATGGCCACCCAGCCGGCCCAGCAGCACCGGCTGTTCACTGTCGCGCCGAGTTCCGGACCGCTGCTGCTGTCGCTCAACTCGTCGGCCACGTTCGTGGGCATCGCCCTCGGCGGGTTCCTCGGCAACCGGCTGCTGCGGCACGGCGGCGCGGACGCCCTCGACCTGCTCGGGCCGGTCGGCGCGGCACTGTGCGTGCTGGCGCTGGGCACCACGCTGCTCGGCGCCCGGGCCGGCCGATCCGACGACGGGTCGCCGAGCGCCGGATTGGCCTCACCGGATCACCCCGGATTGGCCACAACCGGTGGTCGTTCCGCTGCGTACGGTCGGACCGACAATCGGACCCGACCTTCACGAGGATCACGATGACCCAGCTCAGCGACGGTGCGGACACCCTCACCGTGCGCATCGACGACCGGGTGCTTACCGCAGTGCCGGACTACGTGCTCGGCGTGCTCGCCATACCGGCGATCGAGGTCGCCCCGGCGCCTCCCGCCGTGTCGGCGCTGCTGACCGCCGCCGAGGACGCGCTGCACACGGCCGGCCTGGACAAGGCGGGCGTGGCGGAGCTGCCGGGCATCGCCGCGTGGCGGGACGCGTACCGGGCGGTGGGGGTGAACCCGAACCGGTTCCCGTGCGCCGCCGAGTCGATCGCCAGGCGGGTGGCCAAGGGGGACCGGCTGCCCCGGATCAACGCCCTGGTCGACCTCTGCAACGCCGTCTCGCTCGGCGCGGCGCTCCCGGTGGCCTCGTGCGCCGTCGACGGCCTCACCGACCTCGTCGTCCGGCCGGCCGACGGCACCGAGACGTATCTGCCGCTCGGGGCGCCCGACGCGCCGGAGCGGCCCGAGCCGGGCGAGGTCGTCTACGCCGACGCCGACGGGCGGGCCCACTCGCGGCGCTGGAACTGGCGGCAGGGCCACCTGGTCCGCACCGACCTGGGCCGGCACCGGTTGCTGCTCACCGTCGAGTCGGCCCACCCGGGTGGTCGGGCGCAGGTGGCGGACGCGCTGGCCCGGCTCTCCGCGGCCCTCGACGAGGTGTCCGGCGGCGCGCGGCAGGAGGCGGTGCTCGACGGCGGCACGACAAGCGCCGTCCTGCGTACCGCTGGCCCGCTCAGCCCCGCTGGCAACCACCCGGGGAGCCGTCCGTGAACCGCACGATCCTGGTGATCTACCGGCCGGCGGCCGGCCGGTACGCGGCCCAGTTCCGCAGCGTGGTCGCCGCCGCCGCCGAGCTGGGTGTCGCCACCGTCGCGCTGCTGCCGACCGGGCAACCGGCCGCCGAAGCCGCCGGCCTGCCCTGCTACCACGCCGACCTCGACGACCGGGACGCGGTGCGTTCCACTGTCGCGTCGATCCTCGCCACCCATCCGGTGCGGCGCATCTTCCCGCTCTTCGAGGGCGACGTGCTCACCGCCGCGCACTGCCGGCGCGACCACGGCATCGACGGGCTCCACCCGGAGGAGGCGATGGCCTTCCGGGACAAGAACGTGATGCACCGCCGGGCCACCGAGCTGGGCGTGCCGGTGGCCCGCTCGTGCCGCCCCGAGACGGTGGGCGCGGTAGCCGAGTTCGCCGCCGAGGTGGGCTGGCCGGTGGTGATCAAGCCGTACGCCGGCTGGGCCTGCGGCGACACCCACCGGGTCGACTCCGCCGAGGACCTGGCCCGGGTCTGGCCGCTGATCGCCGACGACAGGCACGACTACCGGGTGGAGGAGTACGTCCGGGGCGCCGAGTACCACGTCGACTCGCTGCTGCGCGACGGCGAGGTGGTCTTCGAGCAGCTGTCCCGCTACACGTACTCCGTCCTGGAGTTCCGCGACGAGCCCGGCGGCACCGTCTCGCGCAAGCACGACCCCACCCCGGCGGAGCAGCGCGTTCTTGCCGCCAGCGCCACGGTGCTGCGGGGCTTCGGGATGCGTACCGGCGTGGCGCACGTGGAGTTCTTCCTGCGCGACGACGGCGAGGTGGTCTTCGGCGAGGCGGCCGCGCGGGCCGGCGGCGGCTCGATCGTCCCCGCCATCCAGGCCGGGCGGGGGATCAACCTGGCCGGCGAGTGGTGCCGCCTCGAACTGGACCCGGCGCACCTGCCGGCGGCCACCCTCGGCCCGGAGATCGGCACCGAGTACCTCTGCTCCGACAGGTACGGCCGGATCACCGCGATCACCACAGCGGACGAGTTGCGGGCGCTGGACTCGGTACGCGACGCGGACGTGTGGAAGGCCGTCGGGGACGTGCTGGCCGTGCCGACCGCCTCGAACGACGTGCTCGGCTGGTACGTCTGCGAGGGGCGGGACTTCGACGACGTGCGCGCCCGGTTCAAGGTCATCCGGGACGCCTTCGAGGTGGTCACCGAGCCGGCCGGTGATCCGTCATGTGGCTGAGCCGGTTCCGGGCCCTGCCGCGCCCACTGCGGATGCTGGTCTACGCCTCCTTCATCAACCGGGCCGGCATGTTCGTCTTCCCGCTGCTCGCTGTCTACCTGGTGCAGAGCCGGCACCTCAGCACTGGCGAGGCGGGGGTGCTGATCTCCGTGGGCAGCACCGGCCTGCTCGCCGGCAGCCTGCTCAGCGGCCCGGTCTGCGCGCGGGCCGGCCGACGCGCCGCGCTGGTGTCGAGCCTGCTGCTCAACGCGGCCGGCTACCTGGGTCTCGCCCTGTTCGACGGGCCGACCTGGACGTACGCGGCGCTGCTCTTCGTCGCGCTCGTCGGGATGGGCATGTTCGCCCCGGCGGCGAACACGCTTATCGCCGACCTGACCGAACCCGACCAGCGGCCCTTCGCGTACACCGTCAGCTACCTGGCCAACAACCTCGGCATGGGGGTCGGCCCGCTGCTCGGCGGGTTCGCGGCGGCCTACTCCTACCAGCTGATGTTCGCCGGGAACATCCTGCTCGGCCTGCTCGCGGCGACCACCATCTGGCTCTGCGTACCGGCGGACACCAGGCGTGCGCCGACGGTCTCCACGGCCGCCACCACCCGCCGCGCCGGGCTGCTGCGGGACCTCGACGTGGCGGTGCTGGTGCTGGTCTCGTTCTGTTACGTGGCGCCGCTGATCGGCCTGGAGTACACGCTGCCGCTCGCGGTCACCACCGTGCTGCACTCGTCGGTCGCGGTCGTCGGCGCGGTCTACACCATCAACAGCGTGGTCGTGGTCAGCGCCAGCCTGCTGATCGAGAAGCGGATCAAGGCGTACTCCACCCGGGCCCTGCTGATCGCGGCGGGCCTGCTCTGGTCGACCGGGATGGCCGTCCTGGTGTTCGCGTTCTCGCTGCCCGCCGTGCTGCTCTCCACAGTGGTCTGGACCCTCGGGGAGATCATCGCCTCGGTGGTGGTGCCCACCTACATCGCCGACCACGTCCAGGAGCACCGGGTCAGCGGCTTCATGGCCCTGAACGGCTTCGTGCTCAGCTCCGCCCGGCTGGTCGTGCCGATGGGTCTGGGCTTCGTCTGGCAGACCCAGGGGCACCGCCCCGTCCTCCTGCTGCTCCTGCTGACCCCGGTGGTCGGCGTCGTCGCGTTCGCAGCGCTGCGGATACGACCGACCGTCCGGCCCGTGCCCTCGACCGTCGAGCCGGCCACCGCCAGTCCCTGACACCCATCCCTCATCGGAAGAGGCCATGACCGCGACGAAGTTCGTTCTCCCCGAGAGTGACATCCCGACGACCTGGTACAACGTGGTTCCCGACCTGCCCAAGGGACTGCCCCCGATGCTGCACCCCGGCACCCGGGAACCGATCACCCCGGCGGACCTCGCACCGCTCTTCGCCAGCGGCATGATCGAGCAGGAGTTCTCCACCGAGCGGGAGATCGACATTCCCGGGCCGGTGCTCGACATCTACCGGCAGTGGCGGCCCAGCCCGCTCGTGCGGGCCCGTCGCCTGGAACAGGCCCTCGACACGCCGGCCCGGATCTACTTCAAGTACGAGGGGGTCAGCCCCGCCGGCAGCCACAAGCCGAACACCGCCGTCCCGCAGGCGTACTACAGCAAGCTCGACGGCGTGCGGCGGTTGACCACCGAGACCGGCGCCGGCCAGTGGGGCAGCTCGCTCTCGATGGCCTGCGCGTACTTCGGCCTCGACTGCGAGGTCTTCATGGTGCGGGTCAGCTACGACCAGAAGCCGTACCGGCGTGGGCTGATGGAGACGTTCGGCGCGTCCGTCACCGCGAGCCCGAGCGACCGTACCGAGGCCGGCCGGGCGGCGCTCGCCGCCGACCCGCACTCCACCGGCAGTCTCGGTCTGGCCATCTCCGAGGCGGTGGAGGCGGCGATGACCAGCGGCGGCGCCGCCCGGTACGCCCTCGGCTCGGTGCTCAACCTGGTGCTGATGCACCAGACGATCATCGGTCAGGAGGCGCTGCTCCAACTGGCGATGGCCGACGACTACCCGGACATCGTGGTCGGGGCGGCCGGCGGCGGCTCCAACTTCGCCGGGCTCGCCCTGCCGTTCCTGCGCCGGCAGTTGGGCGGCGGCCCGACGGTGCGGTTCGTCGCGGCGGAGCCGTCCTCCTGCCCGTCGCTGACCAAGGGCAGCTACGACTACGACTTCGGCGACACCGCCGGGCTCACCCCGCTGGCCAAGATGCACACCCTGGGCCACGACTTCCACCCGCCGGCGATCCACGCCGGTGGGCTGCGCTACCACGGCATGGCGCCGATCGTCAGCGCGCTGCGGGAGGTCGACCTGATCGAGGCGCGGGCGGTGCCGCAGACCGCCTGCTTCGAGGCGGGCGTGCTGTTCGCCCGCAGCGAGGGCATCGTGCCCGCGCCGGAGTCCACCCACGCGGTCCGGGTCGCCGTGGACGAGGCGATCCACTGCCGGGAGACGGGCGAGTCGAAGGCGATCGTCTTCTCCCTCTCCGGGCACGGCCACTTCGACATGCAGGCCTACATCGACTACTTCGCCGGAAAGCTGACGGACTGACCGCGCAGGAGGCGGGCGCCGCGCGGCGCCCACCTCCGCCACGAGCACCGGGGGTGCCATTGCCCAGCGACGGTGGGACCATCCTCGCCATCAACGGATCGGAACGGGTCGGCGGCAACACCGACCACGCCATCGCGTACGCGGGACGGCTGATCGCCGAGCGGGGCGCGACCCTGCGCACCATCGCGCTACGCGAGCACCGGATCTCGCCGTGCAGCCCGTGCGGCGACTGCAACAGCCGTACCGCCCCCTGCCTGGTGGACGACGACGTCCCCGCCCTGGTGGAGCAGATGGCCAGCGCCGACGGGCTGATCTACGCGGCCCCGGTGCACGGGTTCGGCCTCGCCCACCTCATGCAGGTCTTCATCGAACGCGCGGGCGTCGGCTACCTGCGTTTCACCCGTCCACTTGCCGACAAGGTGGGCGGGATCATCGTCACCGGACGGCGGTACAGCGACTCGTCGGTGCACAACCAGATCGTCAACAACCTGCTGCTCAACCGGATGATCCTGGTGGGCAGCGGGTTCCCCGTCCTGCTGCGCAACACCACAGGCACCCCCGGCCTGACCGACACCGAGGGCATCGACGCGCTGGAGCGGATGGTGCACCGGATGCTCGACATGGTGCAGCTGCTCAAGCGGCACCAGCGGGTCGACGGCGAGCCGGTGCTTCCGCGCCGGGACCGCAACGAACGTGTGCCGCGGCCCCGCCGCGGCGGATCCGCCCCGACCAGAGGAGATATCGAGAATGTCCACTGAGCAGGTCGCCACCCCGGTCGGCATCGACTTCCCGGCCACCGAGTGGGAGAGGTGGGACAGGCCGGGAGCCGAGGGGCGCGTCAAGATGACGTACGTCGGGGGGCAGCGACTGCGCCTGCTGGAGCTGCCGCCCGGGTTCGACGAGCACCACTGGTGCCTGCGCGGGCACACCGGTTACGTCCTGCAGGGCGAGTTCACCATCCACTTCCGGGACCGTTCGGTGCCGTGCCGTCCTGGGATGGGCTTCGTCATTCCCGACGACGAGGAGCACCGGTCGCAGGGCAGCGACGCCGAACCCACAGTCGTCTTCGTGGTCGACCAGGTTCCCCAGCCGTGAGCGACAAGCACCGGATCGTGGCGCCGGCCGGCTCGCCGCCGGTCAGCGCCGCCGGCCCGGCCCGGATCGGCGAGCTGCGGGCCGCCATCGACGGGCTCGACGAGCGGATCATCGCCCTGCTGGCAGAGCGCACCCGGGTGGTGCGGGAGCTGACCGCGTACAAGACGGACGAGGCGACCGTCCGGTCACCGGACCGGGTGCGGCAGGTGCTCGACCGGGTGTCCGGACTGGCCGAGCGCAACGGCATGCCGCCCGAGGTGGCGGTCGGCACCTACCGCGCGCTCATCGACGAGCTGACCCGGATGCAGCTCGACATGTTGGCGGCCCGCCGTGCCGCCGCCTCGCTGGCGGACGAGCGATGAGCCGGCCGCCCGTGGACCTGCGGCACGCCCTTGCCACCCTCGACCCGCTCCCCGGCGAGCTGGTCCGGGTCGCCACCGAGCTGCCCGCCCGGTACGGCGTCTCCGCCCACTACGCCCGCTGGGCCGGCGCGCCCGCCGCGCCACCCACCGGCGCCGGCCCGGCGGTGCTCTTCGACCGGGTACGCCCCGAGCACGGCCCGACCCGGGCGGTGCTGATGGGGCTCTACGGCACCCGTCGGCGCGCCGCCGGTCTGGTTGGTTGCACGCCGGCCGAGTTGCCGCACCGGCTGCTCGCCGCGGTGGCCGCGCCCCGCCCACCGGTACCCGCCCCCGATCCGTCCCGCTGGCCCCGCGAGACGCTGCCGCTGGATCTGACCGCGCTGCCGGTGCCGGTCCTCACCGACGAGGACGCCGGCCCGTACCTGACGCTCGGCGCGGTGCTCGCCACCGACCCGGACACCGGGGTCCGCAACCTGTCCGTGCACCGGATGTGCGTGCAGGGTCCGGACACGTTGACCATCTGGATGGTGCCCGGCCGGGACCTGGAGCTCGCATACCAGGCCGCCCTGCGTCGGGGACGTCCGCTGCCGGTGGCGATCCACCTCGGCCTGAGCCCGGCGGTGCTGCTCTCCTCCTGCTGCCCGACCTCGCTGGTGCCGTCCGACCTCGACGAGCTCGCCGTGGCCGGTGGGCTCGCCGGTCAGCCGGTGGAGCTGCTGCCCTGCGGCACGGTGGACGCCGAGTTCATCGCGCACGCCGAGTACGTCATCGAGGGTGAGGTGCTGCCCGACCGGGCGCCGGAGAGCCGGCACGGCACGGTGGCCACGCCGGAGTTCCTCGGCTACCAGGGCCGCGCGCACCCGTCGTTGCCGCTGGTCCGGGTCACCGCGATCACCGCCCGGGAGAGCCCGATCCTGCAGGCGGTGTCCGGTCCCGGCCACGAGCAGTCGGTGCTGCTCGGCTTCGGGATGGAGGCCGCGGTGCTGGACCTGCTGCGCCGCCGGGGCACGCCGGCCCTGGCCGCGCACTGCCACACCGCGGGCGGCGGTCAGCTCATGGTGGTGCTCCAGTGGCCGGCCAAGCGCGGCCCGGAGGACGACCTCGCGGTACGCGCCGCGGCCGAGGCGGTGCTGGAGCACTTCCGGATGGCCAAGCTGGTGCTGTGCGTGTGCGAGGACGTGGACATCGAGTCCGATCAGGACCTGTGGTGGGCGATGGTCACCCGCTTCCAGGCCGACCAGGACCTGCGGGTGCTGCCGGACCGGGAGGGCTTTCCGCTCGACCCGAGCCAGCACACCGGCTACTCCCCGTCGCTGTCGGCCGACGGGCGCACGGCGAAGGCGGTCTTCGACTGCACCGTCCCGTACGCCCAGCGTGCCCGGTTCGCCCGGCCCCGCTTCACCGAGCCGTCACTTCCCGCACCGCGGCGGCCAGCAGCGCCACTCCCTCGGTGATCCGGGCGGTGGGCAGCGCCGCGTACCCGATCAGGTAGGTCGGTTCGGTCGGCGGCCGGGCGACGTAGTAGCCCGAGGCCGGGTAGACGCGGACGTCGCGTGCCGCGGCGGCGCGCACGATCTCCGCTTCGTCGGCGTCGGGCGCGCCGCCCAGGGTCACCAGCACGTGCAGCCCGGCCGCCGTGCCGGAGATGCGCACCCCCGCGCCGAAGTGTTCGTAGAGCGACTCCAGCAGCCGGGCGCGCCGCTGCCGGTAGAGGCGGTCCATCCGGCCGATGTGCCGGGCGTACGCGCCGGAGGAGATGAACTCGGCAAGCGCCTCCTGGGTCAACGTCGGCGTCAACCGATCGGTGATCCACTTGACGCCGAGGAACGGCCGGACGAGGTGCGGCGGCAGCACCGCGTACCCGATGCGCAGCGACGGGAAGAGGGTCTTGCTGAAGCTGCCGACGTAGACGACGTCCGCGCCCTGCGGGTCGGCGGCCAGCGACGGGAGCCGCTCCTCGGCGAAGGTGAACTCGTTGTGGTAGTCGTCCTCCAGCACCGTGGCCGCGTGTTCGCGGGCCCAGCGCAGCAGTGCCCGGCGCCGCCGGTCGGACATGATGAACCCGGTCGGGAACTGGTGCGACGGGGTGACGTAGACCAGGCGCACCCGGGCGGGGTCGAGGCCGTGCGCGCGGACCCGGCACTCGATCTCGTCGACCCGCAGGCCCTCCTCGTCGACGGGAACCGGCACCACCGCGGCACGCGAGTAGCCGAAGATCTGCCGCAGCACGGTGTGACTCGGGTCCTCGATGACCACCACGTCGTCGGGGTCGACGAGCAGCCGGACCAGGATGTCCATGGCCTGGGTGGCGCCGCTGGTCACCACCGTGTTCTCGCGGGTGGCGTCGAGTGCCCGGCTGCGCCGCAGCAGGGCGGTGATCTGGGTACGCAGCGACGGGGAGCCCTCGGCCGGGCCGTAGCCCAGCGCCACGGCGTCGGCCCTGCTCACCGCCTCGGCGAGCGACTGCCGCCACCGGGTCACCGGGAAGCTGGCCAGCGCCGGGGTGCCGTGCCGGAAGTCGTACGTGCCGTCCGACCGGTGCATCGGCGGCGGCTCCCAGGGCTTCCACAGCGGACTGCCGGCGTCGGTGGGCAGCGGCGGCTCGGGCCGCAGGTGCGCGCGGGTGGCGCGTCGCCCGGGCGGCGGCGCCTCGGTCAGGGCGCCGCTGACCCGGGTACCCGATCCCCGACGGGAGGTGAGCACCCCGTTGGCCCGCAGCAGCTCGTACGCCCGGGTCACCACCGTCCGGGAGACCCGGAGCTGGTGCGCCAGCTCACGGCTCGGTGGCACCGGGTCGCCGGGGCGCAGCCGGCCGGTCCGCACGGATCCGCTGATCTGGTCGCAGAGCTGCTGCTGCAACGGGACCGGGCTGTCGCGGTCCAGCGTCACGAGAAGCTGGGACGAACTCACCTGCGCACGCTCCCCCGATCGACGCCGGTGTCGAGTCTAGTCGCGCCGCCGCCCGGGCGGCCCGTGCACGACGGACCGGCCCGGTCACGTGCCGGCCGCCTCTGCGCTGGTGGCCGGCGTTCAGCTCACCGTCCGGCCCGCTCCGGCGCGGTCTGTCCGGGGCGACGCGAGCGCGCCGTGACGTGACCCGTCAGCGGCGGGCGTTGAGTCGGGCGGCCTGCCGGGTCAGGTGGTCGCGCTCGGCGAGGTTGGACGCCCGACGGGCCGCCTCGACGTACAACCGTGCCGCCGTCGCCAGGTCGCCGTCGCGCTCGTGCAGGTACGCGGCGACCGCCGTGTGGCGGGGCAGCGAGTCGTCCAGCGCGGCGAGCGCCGCCAGACCGGCGCGCGGCCCGTCGGCCTCGCCGACCGCCACCGCGCGGTTGAGCCGGACGACCGGGCTGTCGGTCAGGCGCGTGAGTTCGTCGTACCACTCGACGATCTGGACCCAGTCGGTCTCTCCGGCGGTGGGCGCGTCGGCGTGCAGCGCCGCGATGGCGGCCTGGGCCTGGAACTCGCCCAGCCGGTCGCGGGCGAGGGCCGCCTGGAGGATCCGGACGCCCTCGGCGATCGAGGTGGTGTCCCACCGGCCGCGGTCCTGGTGGGCGAGCGGCACGAGGCTGCCGTCGGGCGCGGTGCGGCTGGCACGCCGGGCGTGGTGCAGCAGCATGAGGGCGAGCAGCCCCGCCACCTCCGGGTGGTCGATCACGGCCGCGAGCTGCCGGGTGAGCCGGATGGCCTCGGCGGCGAGGTCGACGTCCCCGGAGTAGCCCTCGTTGAAGACCAGGTACAGCACGCGCAGCACGGTGGCGACGTCGCCCGGCTTGTCGAACCGCACGCCGGAGACGGTGCGCTTGGCCCGGCTGATGCGCTGCGCCATCGTCGCCTCGGGCACCAGGTAGGCGTGCGCGATCTGGCGGGTGGTGAGCCCGCCGACGGCACGCAGGGTGAGCGCGACCGCGGACGACGGCGTCAGCGACGGGTGGGCGCACAGGAAGTAGAGCTGGAGCGTGTCGTCCACCGAGGGCGTGGGCCCGGAAGGCGGTTCCTCGTCGACGAGGTCCTCGCGTCGTCGGCGGGCGACGTCCGCGCGGGTCGTGTCGAGGAACCGCCGCCACGCCACGGTGACCAGCCAGCCCTTCGGATCCCGTGGCGGGTCGGCCGGCCAGACGCGTACCGCCTCGACCAGCGCGTCCTGCACGGCGTCCTCGGCCGCCGCGAAGGTCACTCCGCGGCGGACGAGGATCCCGAGGACGCTCGGCGTGAGGCTCCGCAGCAGAGTCTCGTCCAGCTGAGCGGTCATTCCGTGATGGTGGGCGGCTCGGTGAGGAAGGGCCGCAGCTCGAGCCACTCGTGGATCGGCTTGCCGCCCGCCCCGGGGGCGGCGGACAGCTCCCCGGCCAGCTCGACGGCCCGCTCGTAGCTGTCGACGTCGATCACCATCCAGCCGGCGATGAGGTCCTTGGTCTCGGCGAACGGCCCGTCGGTGACCGGTGGGTTGCCCTCGCCGTCGTACCGGACGAACGTCCCCTCGGGCGCGAGTGCCTGGCCGTCGACGAACTCACCGGTCTGCTCCAGCCGGGCCGCGAAGTCGTGCATGTACTGGATGTGGGCCGAGATCTCCTCGGGCGTCCACTGGTCCATCGGTACGTCGTTGACCGCGCTCGGGGCGCCACGGTAGTGCTTGAGCAGCAGGTACTTGGCCATCGTGTGTTTCTCCTCGGTGCGGGTGTGACCCTTCGTGGTCGCGTTCACCTCGGGGACGGAGCCGGGGACGCGTTCTCGACATGGCCGTCTGAAGTTTCGCCGATTTTCCGCACGCGCAGGTGTGCCGCGCCGCTCAAGGCTGATGTTGCGGGGGCAACGACAGCTCTGGCGTGGCGGCCGGTGCCGCCACGCCAGAGGGTGGTGTCAGGAGTTGGTGCAGGTCAGCCGGTACGGCAGGTCACGGTCGGCCAGTTCCAGTTGCCGTTGGCCATGATCGTTATCCCGAAGTTGTTGCCGTTGCCGTTCGGTGTCGCGGTGACCGTGCCGCTGGTGCCGCTGACCGAGGCGTTCCAGCTGTTCTGGATGCTCTGGCCGCCGCCGAGGCCGAGGCTGACGACCCAGTTGTTGGTGCCGCTGACCGCGACGTTGAGGTTGAAGCGGTCGCCCCACTGCTGGCCGGCGGAGAGCGTCGCGGTGCAGTTGCCGGTCCCCGGGTTGCCTGTGGTGGGCCCGGAGGTCGGGTTGCCGCCGCTGCCTTCCCGGACGGTGATGTCGGAGCTTCCACTGCTCTGGTAGCCCTCGGTGGCCATGATCTGGTAGCTGTGGTTGGTGCCGAGGTTCAGGCCGGCGCGGGCCCAGGCGTCGAAGTGGTTGGCGGTGGTGATGGTGCCGCTCGACCGCTTCTGCTGGCGGACGCTCCAGTACTGGTAGAACGTCTGGGTGCCGTCGATCGACGGGGCGTTGACCCGCTGGCTGCGGAGGATGTCGTAGGTGCCGCCGTCGGTGGTGACCGTGCCCAGCCGCTGGGCGCCACTGCTCGGGTTGTAGCTGCCGAAGTTCTCCACCACGTAGTACTCGATGAGCGGGTTGCGCGTCCATCCGTACAGGGCGAGGTAGGTGTTGTTGTTGCCCGGGTTGTAGCTGCCCGAGTAGGTGACCGTCCGCCGGTTGCCGGTGGCCCAACCCTTGCCGCCGACCCAGTTGTTGGTGCTCCTGTCCCAACTGCTGGTGTACCGGCCGTCGGCGCGCAACGTCATGCTGGCGTTGCCACTGTCCTTCCAGAACGAGAAGTAGTAGCCGTTGTGCGTGCCGGTGGTGTTCGAGCTGACGGTCCGGTCGGCCTCGGCGTACGCGTTGGTGGCCGTCATCGTGCCGGCGACGGCCAGGACGGCGGCGCAGGCGGCGCCGAGGAGCAACCGAATGCGGCCGCGCCTCCTCGGTTTGACGGGGGTGTGGCTGGTGTCGGTCATGAACCTGTTCCTCCTCGTGGCGGGCCCGCTGCCGGTGGCCACGTGACGGTCACCGGCGTCGTGCCGCCTGGTGGTGGTGGCCGGTCGTCCGCACGACGACCGGAGGAGTGGGTCGCGGTGTATGACAGTGACGGTGATAGAGAGCCGTCGATGGCGACCGTATTGACTCAGCCGTCAACCTGTCAACACTTTCCGGAAGCATCGCGGAAACCTGGCTCGGCGTGCCGACCGCCGGCATGAAGGGCGTCCATCCAGGTCAGTAGTCGATCAGGAATCGGGTGGATCGCCTCGACGCCGCCGAAGACCGGATCCCGGTTCGAGTCCTCGACCGCCGAAATTTCCGGACCCTTTCCGGACCGTCGCTGAGCGGCACGGGATGGCTACACGGTCGCGGCCGCCGCGCCGGCACCTCCGTGGGGCGCGTTCGACGGGCGGTGGTACAGCAGGCTGTACTTTCCGCGGCGGGCGTCGTCATCGCGGCGCACGGCGACCTATGTTGGCGCGGGAGGTGGACGATGACGTACGTGTGGGGGCGGGTCAGCGCCGTGCGGCACCTCGTCGGCGGCCTGGGCACCGCCGCGCTGGCGCTGGGCGCGCTGCTCTGGACGCTGGCCGTCGGGGTGGCCTGCCTGGTCGGGGTGGGGCTGTGGGCGGCGCCCGGCGCGCTGCGGGCGGTGCGTGCGGTGGCCGACCGCGAGCGTGCCCGACTGTCCCGCCGGGGTGCGCCGATCCCCCCGCCCGGGCCGGTGCCGACGGGACTGCGGGCGGCGGTACGCGACCCGTTCGTCCGCCGGGAGGTCGGCTGGGTGACGCTCCACTCGGTCACCGGCCTGGCATCCGGGCTGGTCGGCGTCGCGCTCCCGCTCTACGCCGTACAGGACATCACGTTCCCGCTGTGGTACCGGCTGCTCTCACCCGAGGACGGCGCGCCGGGCATCTTCTGGTGGCGCATCGACGGGCTGTCCGACGCGCTCCTGGTCGCTGTGGTCGGGGTGGGCTGGCTCGCCGCCACGGTCGGGTTCACTCCGGCCCTGGCCCGCTTCCAGGCGTGGCCGGGCCGGTGGCTGCTGCCCCCGCCGCCCGGGGTCGACCTGTCGCTGCGGGTCGCCGCGCTGACCGCCACCCGGGCCGCGGCGCTTGACGCGCACGCGGTGGAGTTGCGCCGGATCGAGCGGTCGCTGCACGACGGCACCCAGAACCGGCTGGTCGCGGTCAACGTGCTGCTGGGCGCCGCGCGGCGGGCCGTGCGGCGCGACCCGGACCGGGCCGACGAGATCCTCGGGCAGGCGCAGGACGCCGCCGAACAGGCGCTCGGCGAGCTGCGTACGGTGGTGCGCGGGATCCTGCCGCCCGTACTGGACGACCGGGGCCTCGCCGGGGCGCTGGCGGGCCTGGCCGGCAGTTGCGCGGTGCCGTGCCGGCTGGAGGTGGACGTGGCGGTGCGCTGCGCGGCCTCGGTCGAGGCCACCGCGTACTTCGTGGTGGCCGAGGCGCTGACCAACGCGGTCCGGCACAGCGGGGCGAGCCAGGTGGACGTCGCCGTGCGCCGCGAGCGGGGCCGGCTGCTGGTGACCGTCGAGGACGACGGGCGCGGCGACGCCGACGAGGCACGCGGCTCCGGGATCACCGGCATCCGCCGGCGGGTCGAGGCGTACGACGGCCGGATGACACTGACCAGCCCACCCGGTGGGCCGACGAGGATGCACGTGGAGCTGCCATGCGGATCGTGATCGCCGAGGACGACCCGCTGCTGCGCGAGGGCCTGGCGCTGCTGCTGCGGGCGGAGGAGCTGGACGTGGTCGCCACGGCGGGCACCCCGGGGGAGTTCCTGGTCGCGGTCGACGAGCATGCGCCGGACGTGGCGATCGTGGACGTGCGGATGCCACCGACCCACACCGACGAGGGCATCGTGGCCGCCGTGGAGGCCCGGCGGCGCCAGCCCGGCCTCGCGGTGCTGGTCCTGTCGGCGTACGTGGAGCAGGCGTTCGCCACCGAACTGTTCGCGGTCGGCGCCGCCGGGCTCGGGTACCTGCTGAAGGAACGGGTGGGCCGGGTCGAGGAGTTCCTCGCCGCGCTGCGCCGGGTGGCGGACGGCGGCAGCGTGATCGATCCGGAGGTGGTGGCGCAGCTGCTCGCCCGCAACCGCCGGCCGGACACGGCGCTGAGCGAGCTGTCGCCGCGCGAGCGCGAGGTGCTGGGGCTGATGGCCGAGGGGCTGGGCAACACCGCCATCGCCGAGCGGCTGTTCGTCACCGACGGCGCGGTGCACAAGCACATCCGCAGCATCTTCGCGAAGCTGCAACTGCCGCCTGACGACCGCGCCGACCGTCGGGTCACCGCGGTGCTGCGCTACCTCGACGGCGGCCAGCGGTAGCGCCTGCTGTACCCCGGCCCGGCAGCACGCGGGATGGTGACCGTCTCCGCAGGTCAATAGCGTTTGTGGTGCGCGCGCAGACCACAACGACGACCTGCAGAGAGGCCACCAGGATGTCCACCTGTCCGGCACCTACCGTCGACGCCGCCGTACGCGTCGAACACCTCACCCGGGTGTACGAGACCGGCCAGAACCGGGTGAACGCGCTGGCCGGGATCGACGCCGACTTCACCCGCGGCACCTTCACCGCGGTGATGGGGCCGTCCGGCTCGGGCAAGAGCACGCTGTTGCAGAACGCCGCGGGCCTCGACCGGCCCACCTCCGGCCGCGTGGTCGTCGGGGGCGTCGACCTGTCGCCGCTGTCCGAGACCCGCCTCACCGAGCTGCGGCGTACCCGGATCGGTTTCGTCTTCCAGGCGTTCAACCTGATCGGCGCGCTCACCGTCGAGGAGAACATCGTCCTGCCGTTGCGGTTGGCCGGCGTCCGTCCGGATCGCGCCTGGCTGAACCGGGTGATCGAGCGGGTCGGGCTCACCGACCGGTTGCGCCACCGGCCGGCGGCCCTGTCCGGTGGCCAGCAGCAGCGGGTGGCGATCGCGCGGGCGTTGGCCACCCGCCCCGAGGTGATCTTCTGCGACGAGCCCACCGGCGCGCTCGACACGGGCACCGCGGCGGAGGTGCTGACGCTGCTGCGCGCGGTCGTCGACGAGCACGGGATGACAGTGGTGATGGTGACCCACGATCCGGTCGCCGCGTCGTACGCCGATCGGGTGCTCGTGCTGGCCGACGGCCGGATCGTCGCCGACCTGCCGCAGCTCGGGGCCGCCCGGATCGCCGAGCACCTGGCGTCGCTGGATCGGCGGGTCGCGCGATGACCGCGCTCGCCGCGCGGCTGCTGCGCCACCGTGCCGGCCCGGCGGCCGCCACGCTGCTCGCCCTGATCGCGGGAGTGATGATCCTGGTCGCCATGGGCATCCTCGTCGAGTCCGGATTGCGCTTCCGGCCGGAGCCCCGCGTCTGGGTCGCGGCCGACCTGGTCGTCGCCGACCGCACGGTCAGTCACACCAGCAGGGAGTTCGACGGCGAGATGACCACGAGCACCGTCACGCTGCCCGAGGGCGGCACTGTGGACGCCGCCCTGGTGGACCAGATCCGGCGGCTGCCCGGCGTGGCGGCGGTGACCGGCGACGACCGGGTGGTGATCGGGGCGCCCGCCGCGGTGGGGCACAGTTGGGGCACGTACGCCTTCACCGGTCGCCCGGTCACGGCGGGCGTCGCTCCACGCGCCGACGACGAGGTGCTGGCCGACTCCCGGCTGGGCGTCGCGCCGGGGGACCGGCTCGACCTGACCGTCGGCGGGGTCAGCCGGCCGTACCGGGTGAGCGCGGTCGCCGACACCGGCGCGGCCGACGTGTTCTTCACCGACGCGCAGGCGGCCCGGCTGTCCGCGCGACCCGGCCGGGTGGACGCGATCGGCGTGCGGGTGGCCTCCGACGCCGATCGTGGCGCGGTCGCCGACGCGGTCCGTCGGATGGCCTCGGCGGCCGGCGCGAGCACGTACGCCGGTGGGGACCGGGGGGAGGCCGAGCAGTCGGCGAACCTGGCCGCCCGGTCGATGCTTGTCACGGCCGGCTCGGCGTTCGGCGGGTACGTCGTCCTGCTGATCGTCTTCGTGGTGGCCGGCACGATCGGGCTGTCCGTCCGGCACCGCCGCCGTGACCTGGCCCTGCTGCGGGCGGTCGCGGCCACACCGGGGCAGATCCGCCGCATGCTGATCGTCGAGGCGGCCCTGCTGGGCCTGGTCGGCTCCGCGATCGGAGCGCCGGCCGGTCTGCTGGCCGCCCGGTGGGTGCGGGGGGAACTGGCCGGGCGCGGGTTCGTCCCGGCCGACTTCCCGATGACCGGTGGCCTGTTCGCGGTGCCGGCCGCGGTCGGTACGGCGGTGCTCGTGGCGGTGCTCGCCGCGCTGCTCGCCGGGCGCCGGGTCGCCGGGATCAAGCCGGTGGAGGCGCTCGGCGAGATCGCCGTGGAACCGCGTCGTGGCGGTCGGGTGCGGCTGGTCGCCGGTGTGCTGACGCTGGCGGGGGCCGTCACCTCCGGCGCGTTCACCCTCGGCGGCTCCGGGGCGACCGGGGCGCTGGCCGATGCGGTCGGCATGCTGTACCTGTTCGTCATCGCGGTGGCGCTGCTCGCGCCGAGGCTCAACGCGTACGCGGCACGCCTGCTCACCCCCGCGCTGTCCCGGATCTGGCCGGTCAGCGGCTATCTGGCGGCGGCCAACCTGCGGGCCAACGCGCAGGGCATGGCCACCGTCCTGACCGCCCTCGTGCTGTCGATCGGGTTCGGCGGCTCGGTCTGGTTCCTGCAGACCAACCTGGAGCGGGAGACCGTGGAGCAGAGCCGGGCGGGCACGGTCGCGGAGCGGGTGCTGGCCACCCCGGGTGGGCTGGCGCCGGAGGCGGCCCGGGAGGTCCGGGCGCTGGCCGGGGTGCGGGCGGCCACCGGGGTACGCCGTACGCAGGTGGTGGTGCGCTCGTTCGACGGGATCGAGCCGGTCGCCGCGCAGGCGGTCGACCCGGACGGGATCACCTCCACCATGGACCTCGACGTGCGCGAGGGCAGCCTGACCGACCTGCGGGCCGACACGGTCGCGCTGTCCGCGACACAGGCGTCCGCGTCCGGTTGGCGGGTCGGCGACACGGCGCGACTCTGGCTGGGCGACGGCACCCCGACCGAGCTGAGGGTGATCGCCCTCTACGGTCGGGGCCTCGGCTTCGGCGACGTCACGCTGGCCGCGGAGACGGTCGCCGGGCACACCGACGGGGTCACCGACGACGAGATCCTGGTCCGCGCCGGCGGGGACGCCGACGAGGCGCTGGCCGACTGGTCGGCCCGGCATCCGGGCAGCGCGGTGCTCGACGCGGCCACCCGTACCCGGCTGATCGGCGGCGATCTGGCGCTCGGCGCCTGGCTGAACCGGCTGCTGATCGGCGTGCTGGTGGGGTACGCGGCGTTGGCCGCGGCCACCACGATGGTGCTCGCCGCGCTGGCCCGCCGCCGGGAGCTGGCCCTGCTGCAGCTGGTCGGCCTGACCCGTCGGCAGATCCGCCGGATGGTCCACGCCGAGCAGGCCGGGCTGCTCGGCGTCGCGGTGCTGATCGGCGCGACGATCGCGGCGCTGACGCTGGGTGCGATCGTCAACGCGGTGACCGGCAGCCCGATCCCGTACGTGCCGCCGCTCGGCGGGGTGGCCGTGCTCGGTGGCGCGACGCTGCTGGCGCTGGCGACGACGGTGTTGCCGGTGCGGCGACTGCTGCGGGTTCCGCCGATCGACAACATCGGCACGAGGGAGTAGTCGCACGCGGGCCTGGCGGCGCTGCGGCCACGCCAGGCCCGCGCGACTGCAAACAACCTGCAAACGCTAACCCTTGCATCGAGGGAAACCGCTTTCCTACGATTGCGTCACGTCGATGTCTCATTCTTCGTCCGGGCGAACGAATTTCGAGTGACGCCATCAGTGACGTGCCCATTCCGCGCTCCCGGCGAGGCTGCGCCAATTCACTGTGGGCAATTTTTCCAGTCATCAGGAAAGCAATTCGAAGGCGAAGGTGAGGCGAGATGGGACGACCAGTCGCACTGCGACTTCAGGCAGTGCTCGCAACGGTGACCGTCGGTGCGGCGGTCGGGGTGGCCCTGGCCACGCCGCAGGCCTCGGCCGCGGTGGGCAGCGCCACCGGCTACGCCACCCAGAACGGCGGGACCACCGGCGGCGCGGGCGGGCAGACGGTACGCGCCACCACCGGCACCGCGATCCACGCGGCACTGTGCGGCCGGGCCAGCAGCAGCACCCCGATCACCATCGAGGTCTCCGGGACCATCAACCACGGCAACACCAGCAAGGTGTCGGGGTCGAGCTGCAACACCGCGGCCGGCGTGATCGAGCTCAAGCAGATCAGCAACGTCACCATCATCGGGGTCGGCGGTGGCGCGGTCTTCGACCAGCTCGGCATCCACATCCGCGACTCCAGCAACATCATCATCCAGAACGTGACAGTCCGGAACGTCAAGAAGTCGGGCTCGCCAACCTCGAACGGCGGCGACGCCATCGGTATGGAGAGCACGGTCCGCAACGTCTGGGTCGACCACGTCAC
>NZ_VDFY01000065.1 GCF_006228125.1 Micromonospora orduensis
CGCCCGGGTCGAGACGTTGCACGAGCGGGGTGTGCCCGAGGCGCGGTTGTACGGGGAGGACCCGAACGACGGTGTGGGTGGCGACGCCGCGTTCTTCCTGCTGCTGGATGAGCCTGAGGTGTACGGGTTGCCACCGGACCCGATCGTGACCACCCGTGACCTGCCGGCGATGTGGAAGCGCGCAGGCCTCGCGGCTCTCGCCATGGCGGCGGCCACCGTCGCCGCGTTCGTCGGAGGTTCCTCGTGAGTGCACGCCGCCGGGAGGTGGGTGACCTGTTCCGCCGCTTCCGCGACCAGCTGACCGCGGAGGGTTCCGGCCCACTCGACGCCCCGGAGGGAAACGTCCATGGCGGACCGGCGGGTGCCGGGGCTGACCTGGGCGCGCGGCGGGAGAGCGGGCGTACCGGCCGTCGGCGCGGCGGTCGCGGCGGCGGTGAGGAACTGCGGGTGCCGGAGGCGGAGTTCACGTCGTACTACGGTCGGCCCATCCTCAAGGCGCCGGTGTGGAAGTGGGACATCGCGGCGTACCTGTTCACCGGTGGCCTGGCCGCCGGTTCGTCGCTGCTCGCCGCCGGTGGGCAGCTCACAAGGCGGCCCGCGCTGCGCCGAGCCGGACGGGCCACCGCGCTGGCCGCCGTCAGCGCCAGCACGGTCTTCCTGATCCGGGACCTGGGCCGGCCGGCACGCTTTCACCACATGCTCCGGGTGGCCAAGCCGACGTCGCCGATGTCGATGGGCACCTGGATCCTCAGCGCGTTCGGACCGGCGGCCGGGGTCGCCGCGATCGCCGAGGCCGCCGGTGTGCTGCCCCGCCGCGGGCTGCTGGGACTGGCCCGTCGGGCGTTGCCGCCGGTCGGGCACGCCGCCGGGCTGCTCGCCGCCGGCACCGCCCCCGCCCTGGCCACGTACACCGGGGTGCTGCTCGCCGACACGGCGGTGCCGTCCTGGCACGAGGCGTACCCCGAGTTGCCTGTCATCTTCGCGGGCAGCGCGCTGGCCAGCGGCGCCGCCGTGGGTCTGCTCGGCGCGCCGCCGTCGCAGGCCGGTCCGGCCCGGCGGATGGCGGTGGCGGGCGCGGCCCTGGAACTGTACGGCGCGCATCGGGTGGAGACCCGCCTCGGCCTGCTCAGCGAGCCCTACCGGCTGGGCCGGCCCGGTCGGTTGCTGCGCGCCGGTCGGCTGCTGACCGCCGCCGGGGTGGCCGGCGCCCTGCTCGGGCGGCGCAGCCGGGTGGTCAGCGCGTGGTCCGGCACCGCGCTGCTGGCCGCCTCGGTCGCCACCCGGTTCGGGATCTTCTACGGCGGTGTCGCCTCCGCGAGGGACCCGCGGTACACGGTGGTGCCGCAACGCGAACGGGTCGACGCCCGGCGGACCAGCATGGATCTTCCACCTGATCCGGCGGACCCGCCCGCAGTGTGATCGAATGGCCGGTGGAGGCGTTCAGGCGGCTGGTGCCCCTCCCGGTCTTCAAAACCGGTGTGGTCCGGGACCCGGGCCAGGCGGGTTCGATTCCCGTCCGTCTCCGCCAACCCGCATCAGGAGATGACGTGATGGGCGACGGTCCGGTGGACCCGCGACGTCGGGTGCCCCGCACCGACGCGCTGCTCGCCGACCCTCGGCTGGCCGCGGCCACCGCCACGCTCGGCCGGGACCGGGTGAAGGCGGTCGTCGCGCAGGCGCAGGAGCGGGCCCGTCGCGGCGAGATCGACCCCGAGGCGGTCCGGGACGCCGCCGTCGCCGCGCTGCCGCCGTCCGGGCCCCGCCCGGTCCTCAACGCCACAGGCGTCGTGCTGCACACCAACCTGGGCCGCGCGCCGCTGTCACCCGAGGCCGTCGCCGCCGTGGTGGCCGCCTCCGGTCACACCGACGTGGAACTGGACCTGAGCACCGGCCGGCGGGCCCGCCGCGGCCGTGACGCCCTCGACGCGCTCGCCGCCGCCGTGCCCGACGCCGAGGCCGTGCACGTGGTCAACAACGGCGCCGCCGCGCTGGTGCTGGCCGCCACCGCACTGGCCGCCGGCCGGGAGATCGTGGTCAGCCGGGGCGAACTGGTCGAGATCGGCGACGGTTTCCGCCTTCCCGACCTGTTGGAGAGCACCGGCGCGCGACTGCGGGAGGTGGGCACCACCAACCGCACCACGCTCGCCGACTACGCCGCCGCGATCGGCCCGCGGACCGGCTTCGTGCTCAAGGTGCACCCGTCGAACTTCCAGATCACCGGGTTCACCTCGGCCGCCGGGGTGCGACAGTTGGCGACCCTCGGCGTACCCGTGGTCGCCGACATCGGCTCCGGACTGCTCCGCGCCGACCCGCTGCTGCCCGACGAGCCGGACGCCACCACCACCCTGCGCGACGGCGCCACGCTTGTCACCGCCAGCGGCGACAAGCTGCTCGGTGGGCCGCAGGCCGGCCTGCTGCTCGGTGCCGCCGACCTGGTCGACCGGCTGCGCCACCATCCGCTGGCCCGGGCGGTACGCGTGGACAAGCTCACCCTGGCCGCGTTGGCGGCCACCCTGCACCACCCGGACACGCCGACCCGCGCCGCGTTGCACACCGATCCGGGCGTCCTGCGTCAGCGGGTGGAGCGGCTGCGCGACCGGCTCGGTGCCGACGGCCGCAAGGCCGAGGTGGTGCCGGCGGTCGCCGTGGTCGGCGGGGGTGGCGCTCCCGGCGTCGAGTTGGACTCGTGGGCGCTGAGCCTGCCCGAGCGGTACGCGACGCCGCTGCGCACCGGAGACCAGCCGGTGCTCGGTCGGGTGGTACGGGGCCGGCTCCTGCTCGACCTGCGCTGCGTGCCCGCCGACGCCGACGAGGCGGTCCGGGCGGCGGTGCTGCGCGTCGCCGACGGGGACGACTGAGCATGTTCGTCGTCGCCACCGCCGGGCACGTCGACCACGGCAAGTCGACACTGGTTCGGGCGTTGACCGGGATGGAACCCGACAGGTGGGCCGAGGAGCGCCGCCGGGGCATGACGATCGACCTGGGTTTCGCCTGGACGACGATGCCGTCCGGCGCCACTGTCGCCTTCGTCGACGTACCCGGGCATGAGCGTTTCGTGCCCAACATGCTCGCCGGGGTCGGCCCGGTGCCGGCGGCGCTGATCGTCGTGGCCGCCGACGAGGGGTGGATGCCGCAGTCCGCCGAGCACCTGGCCGCGCTCGACGCACTAGGTGTCGGGTACGGCCTGCTGGCGGTGACCCGCGCCGACCTGGCCGATCCGGGGCCGGCGATGGCGCGGGCCCGGGCCGAGATCGCGGCCAGCAGTGTCGGCGCGGTCGAGGCGGTGGCGGTCAGCGGCGTGACAGGCGTCGGTCTGCCGGAGTTGCGGGCCGCCCTGGACCGGCTGGCCGCCCGGCTGCCCGCGCCCACGGTGGACGGACCGGTCCGCCTCTGGGTGGACCGCAGTTTCACCGTCCGGGGCAGTGGCACGGTGGTCACCGGCACGCTCGGCGGCGGACGGTTGCGGGTGGGCGACGAGCTGGAGGTTGCCGGCGCCGACGAACCGGTCCGGGTCCGGGGCCTGCACTGCCTCGGCCAGGCCCGTTCCGAGGCCACGGCCGTCGCCCGGGTGGCGGTCAACCTGCGCGGTACGCCCCGCGACCGGCTCGGCCGCGGCGACGCGCTGCTCACCCCGGGCCGGTTCCACCGCACCGACGTCGTCGACGTGCGGCTCACCGGCGACCCGGCGGCCGACCTGCCGGCCACCCTCACCCTGCACGTCGGGTCGGCGGCGGTGCCGGTACGGGTGCGGCCGCTCGGCCCGGACACCGTCCGGCTGCGGCTGGCCCGCGCCCTGCCGCTGCTCGTCGGCGACCGGGCACTGCTGCGCGACCCGGGGCGGCACCACGTGGCCGGTGGGGTGCGGCTGCTGGACGTCGCGCCGCCGCCGCTGTCCCGCCGGGGCGCCGCCTCGGCTCGCGCAGAGGTCCTCGCCGACCTGGACGGTCGTCCCGACCTGGCCGGCGAGCTGCGCCGTCGTCGGCTGGTCCGCGTCGACACGATGATCCGGATGGGTGTGCCGGTGTCCGTCGCGCCGGTGGCCGGTGACTGGCTGGCCGACCCGGAGCACTGGCGGCGGCTGGGCGACCAGCTGACCGAGGAGGTCACCCGCCACGCCCGGGAGCACCCGCTGGAGCCGGGGATGCCTGTGGACGCGCTGCGCCAACGCCTCGCCCTGCCCGACCGGGTGCTTGTCGAGGCGCTGGTCCGCCCGCCGTTGCGCGTCCACGCCGGTCGGGTCGCCGCGGCCGGCGCCGACACGCTGCCCGAGCCGGTGGCCCGGGCCGTGCAGAGGGTCCGCGCCGAGTACGCCGAGCGGCCGTTCCGCGCTCCGGAGGCGGACCGTCTCGTCGACCTCGGGCTGGGCCCGCGCGAGATCGGGGCGGCCGTGCGCGCCGGCGCGCTGCTGCGGCTGGCCGACACGGTGGTGCTGCTGCCCGACGCGCTCGACGACGCGGTCCGGGTGCTGGCCGGGTTGCCGCAGCCGTTCACGCTCTCCGCGGCCCGGCAGGCGTTGGACACCACCCGCCGGGTGGCGGTGCCGCTGCTGGAACTGCTGGACCGTCGGGGCGCGACCCGTCGGCTGCCCGACGACGCGCGGATCGTCGTCACCTGAGCTCCGCAGCCGGGCGGTGGTGCCGGGCCAACCGGCCCCCGGGTCGCCGGTGGTCACCTACGGTGACGCCATGGACCCTTCGGCGGTCTGGCGGGACCGGCAGCACCAGTGGCGGATCGAGGCGTACCGCGCGCCGGATCTGCGGTTCGCCATCTACGCCACGAACGGCCCCACCGAGTCGGCGCCGCTGTGGCTGTTCGGCATGGCGGCGCTGGCCCGCTGGCTGATGACCCACTCCATCTCGCTTGACGACCTGGAGGTCGACTGACGCCGGACGGCCGGAAACCGGGCCACGGCCGGCTCGGCTGCGGTTGAGTGACCTCAGGCGGGCAGACGGGGGTGCGCGATGGGCGGTCAGCTCGGACAGGTGGCCCTCGTGGCCGTCCTGGTGCTGGTCAACGCCGCGCTCTCCGGCAGCGAGATGGCGTTGGTGACGCTGCGCGAGGGGCAGTTGCGTCGGTTGGGTCGGCGGTCCCGTTCCGGTGACCGACTGGTGCGGCTGTCCCGTGACCCGAACCGCTACCTCGCCACCATCCAGCTCGGCATCACCCTTGCCGGTTTCCTCGCGTCGGCGGCGGCCGCGGTGTCGCTGGCCGAGCCGTTGGTCGGCCCGCTGGGCTTCCTGGGCGCGGCGGCGCGTCCGGCCTCGGTGCTGGCGGTGACGGTGCTGCTGACGTTCGTCACGCTGGTGCTCGGGGAGTTGGCGCCGAAGCGGTTGGCGATGCAGCGGGCGGAACGGTGGGCCCTGCTCAGCGCCGGCCCGCTGGATCTGCTCGCCCGGCTGTCCCGACCGGCGGTGTGGCTGCTCAGCCGCGCCACCGACGTCGTGGTGCGCCTGGCCGGCGGCGACCCGCGCGCCAACCGGGAGGAGATGACCGAGGACGAGCTGCGCGAGATGCTGGTCAGCCAGCGCGGCCTGTCCGCGCAGCAGCGGGAGATCCTGACCGGCGCGTTCGACATCGCCGGCCGGACGCTGCGGGAGATCCTGGTGCCCCGGCGGGAGGTGACCGCCCTGCCGGCCAGCCTGCCGGCCGACGAGGGAGTCCGCCGGCTGGCCTCGGCGGGGCGGTCCCGTGCGCCGGTCACCGGTCCGGGTGGCCTGGACGAGGTGACCGGTGTCGTGCACATCCGGGACCTGGTGCGCGCCGGTGGCGGCACGGTGGGGCAGTGGGGCCGAGCGCCGCTGCTGCTGCCGGTCACCCTGCCGGTCGCCGACGCGTTGCGTCAGCTTCGTCAGGAGCACCAGCAGCTGGCCCTGGTGGTCGACGAGCACGGGGGCATCGACGGCATGGTGACCCTGGAGGATCTGCTGGCCGAGGTGGTCGGCGAGCTGTACGACGAGACCGACCGCGATGTGCACGACGTGATCCGGGAACCCGACGGGACGCTGCTGGTGCCCGGCGACTTCCCGCTGCACGACCTGCCCGATCTGGGGGTGCGGCTGACTTTTCCGCTGTCGCGGGAGTACACGACGGTGGCCGGTCTGGTGTTGGCGCGGCTGCGGCACCTGCCCGCCGGACCGGGGGAGGTCGTGCGCCTGCCCGGGCTGTCCCTCGAGGTGGTGGAGGTCGCCGACCGGGCGGTACGCCGGGTACGGCTGGGCGGGTTCGTCGCCGAGGGTTGAGGACCACCCGAACGAGGGACGGCAGTCCAAAAACAACGCAAATGAGGTGGTTCCTCGCCTACGGTGCGGTACGTGAAGGACCGAGGGTTGCGTACGTTCGTCACGGTGCTGGCCGGCCTCGCGGTGATCTACTTCGGCAGCACCGGCCGCAGCCCCGAGGAGGGCGGCGGCATCTCCGGCGGGGTGGTGGTGCTGGCGCTGCTCACCGCGCTGCTGGTGTGGCACCTGACCCGGCCGGGGGACAAGACGGTCAAGTGAGCCTCAGCGGGCCGCCACGCGAGTGACCTCGCCGGCGGACTCCTCGCCGAGCGCCACCCGCACCAGCGCCGAGGCCAGCCGGCCGAAGTCCGGCTCGTCGACCAGCCCGGCCAACCCGCCCGGTGACCCCGGCAGGCCCAACCGCTTCGCCCCGGCCAGGGCCCGGCGATCGGCGTACGGGCGCAGGTCGGACCAGACCGTCTGCGCCTCGCGCAGGTAGATGTCGGCGCCGGTGGGGCCTATGCCGGGGAACTCGGTGAGCCGACGGCGCAGCCCGGCGGGGTCACCCTGGGCCTCGCGGTGCAGCCGCCGCAGGTCACCGTGCCAGCGGTCCAGGCACAGCCGGGCGCCGATGCCGAGCATCGTCGCCGTGCGCTCGTCGTAGCGGCGGTAGTGCCCGCGACCCAGCGCGTCGACCCGCTGCTGCCAGCTTGCCGCCTCCATCGCCTGCGGCGTGCGGTAGCCCGCGGCGAACAGCTCCCGCGCGGCGTCCACCGCCACGCACGCCCGGATCCGGGTACTCAGCAGGGTGGCCAGCACCAGCAGCTGGTACAGCGGCCCGGGCCGGTCGGAGAGCCGGATACCGGCCTCCTCCGCGTAGGTGTCGCCACGCCGGTCCAGCAGGACCCGCACCACGTTCCGATCGTTGCCCACACCCGACGGGTACCCGCCCGGCGGGCGACTAGCCCTCCCGGCGGGCAGCGGGACCGGAATGCCGCCGGACCCGGCGGGTATGCCGCCGTGGAGGCGGTCGACGCCGCCTGCCGTACCCGGAGGGAGACACCAGTGGTCAACCCGCAGCAGGAGGAGTTCCGGCGTAACGCCAGGGGCGCCACCAGTCAGGACAGCAAGGGGCCCAGGCCGACCGGGCACCCGCTCAACCGTGGCTCGTCGCGCGGGGACGTCGGCCGGCCGGTGCCCAAGGGGCAGGTGTCGCCGTACGGCCCGGCCGGCGAGCCGGTGGCCGAGGACGACAGCGACACCCGGGCCTAGCGACCTCGATCTGACGGCCGCCGCAACCTGTTCCAGGTGGCGGCGGCCGTCAGCCCGTACGCCAGGTGCGGAATGATGTCGGAGATCCAGTCCGAGCGCCGCCACGTCCGGGGATCGCTGATGCCCAGTGCCGTGATGGAGCCGTCGGTCATGGTCATCACGCCGGCGCCGAGAAGTCCCGTGGCCACCGGCAGCGGCTGGCGACGGCCACCGGCGTAGAGGGCGAACGCGACGCCCGCGGCGATGCCCAGCCCGTAGCCGATCAACGGGCCGAGGCCCGAGCGGCGGTTGGCCGCCCGGGCCCCGGACCCCAGGTTCACGTGCGCGATACCGGCCAGGCGGTCCACGGTCTCACCCGGGACGCTGCTCTCGGGCCGGGCCCGCAGCGCCACGTCGAGGTAGCTGACCACGTTCAGCGCGGTGCTGCCGACGGCGCCCGCGATGGCGCCGTCGGCCAGGTCCACCCGCCTCACTTCGGATCGCCCGGTTCGCGCTCGCTCTTGGGGCCGTACGTGCGCTCACCGCGCACCACGCCCCGCTGGCCGCGATCCTCCTGCAGGATCCGGTTGGCGACCTGGTTGGCCTTGCCGTCGGGTACCCGCCGTCCGGAGTCGTCGATCGCGTTGCGCAACCGCGCCCGCTGCTTGTCGTACGCGTTGCTGCCCGGCCGTGGTCCTGGCATGTGCCGCCTCCTTGCCTCGCCGTTGGCGTACCGCGGCCGTCTACCCGTCTGGCGGCGGGCCAACCCCGGGCGTCAGCGGGGGCCGCGCACCACCGCGACGGGGCACCGCGCGTGGTGCAGCACGGACTGGCTCACCGACCCCAGGAGCAACCCGCTCACCTCGCCGCGCCCCTGCCCGCCGACCACCACCAGTTGGGCGGTGCGGGACTCCTCGGCGAGCACGGCGCCGGGGCGGCCGTGCACCGCCTGCCCGGTCACGCGCAGGCCCGGGTGTCGCTGGGCCAGCCCGTCCAGCGAGTCGGCCAGCTCGCGTTCCTGCTCGTCGTGCAGCCGTGTCTCGTCGTACACCAGGGGTTGCATGTCGCCGGGGCCGCTGCTGCCCGGATGCCGGTAGGCGCGCACGGCGCGCAGCGCGACGCCGCGCGCCTCGGCGGTCTCGGCGGCGAACTCGGCGGCGAGGCGGGACGCCGGCGAGCCGTCGATCCCGACCACGACCGGCTCGTCGGGCCGTTGCTCGCCGCGGGCCACCAGCACCGGGCAGTCGGCGTACGCGGCGACCTGGACCGCCACCGAGCCGAGCACCAGCGCGGCGAAGCCGCCCAGCCCTCGGTCGCCGAGCACGATGAGGGCGGCGGTGGGGGATTCGCCGACCAGCACGGCCGACGCCTCGCCGTCGATGATCTCGCCGGAGACGGTCAGCCCGGGCGCGGTCGCCTCGGCCTCGGCCACGGCGGCGCTTACCAGTTCCGTCGCCTGGTGGCGCAGCCCGCCGCCGGGCGGGGCGCCCGGCGCGGGGGAGTCCGGCACACGCAGCAGCGGCCAGATGAACCCGTGCACCACGCGCAGCGGCCGACGCCTGCGGACGGCCTCGGCGGCGGCGAGGCGCACGGCGCGCAGGGACGGCTCCGAGCCGTCCACGCCGACCACCACCGCCGCGCTGTTCGCCGAGTTCACCGGCCACCTCCCGCCGGTTCCACTATCGCGCCCGACCCGGGCGCGGCGCAGCCATACCGCCGCGCGCCCGGGTCGGTACGCTTGCGACCACCTGACGAGAGGGAGCGTCGTCGATGGGCGAACCGGATCAACCGAGCACCGCGCGCATGATCGACTACTGGCTCGGTGGGGCCGACCACCTCCCGGTGGATGTGGCCGCCGCGACCGCCTTCGAGCAGGCGTACGGGCCGTGCGCGCCGGTCTTCCGGGAACTGCGGGCCTTCCTGGGCCGGGCGGTGCGGGCGATCGCCGCGCAGGGCGTGGACGGTTTCCTGGTCTTCGGCGCGGGAGTGCCCACGATGGGTAACGTGCACGAGGTCGCCGCCGAGGCGACGGTGCTCTACACCGACGTCGACCCGGTCACCATCCGGCTCGGGCAGCGCATCCTCGCCGGCAGTGACCGGGTCGGCTACGGCTTCGGGGACGCCACCGACATCGGCACGATCGACCCGGCGCAACTGCACCGGTTCGTTCCGGGGTGGGGGCGGCGGCCGGTCGGGGTGGTGTTCCTCGGGCTCGCCGCGTTCCTCGACGACGACACGCTGATGAGGACCTTCGACGAGTTGTACGCCGCCGCCGCGCCGGGCAGCCTGCTCGCCGTGGACTTCGACACCGAGGAGCTGGCCACCCATCCGCAGGCGCTGGCGATGATGGGGCCGACGTTCCGGATGCGTCCGCCGGCCGCGTTCGCGCCGCTGCTGGGTCGGTGGGCGCCGACGGCGGACGGGATCGTGCCGGTCAGCCGTTGGCGTCCGGACGGCGTGCCCGCCGAGGTGCCCGACGCGTTCTACGGCGCGCTGGCGGTCCGCGGCGAGGACTGACCGCGGCGACGGGCTGTCCGGGGGCGTCCGTATGATGCTTGCCCTGTAGCAAGTTTCTGGAGGACGCATGGTGGACGGGCCGGACGTGGTGTCGCGCGCGTTGCGCGAGGCTCCGCCCGACCAGCTGGCGGAGGCGGCGGACCGCGCGATCCGTTCGGCGCTGGGCGCCGTACGCACGGACGTGTTCGTGGCCGACTACCGGATCAGCGGGCTGTGGCCGGTGCTGGATCCGGACCTGCCAGCGGCCGGGTTCCTCGCCTGTCACACCGTGGCGCAGCGCTGCTTCAGCAGCCAGCAACCGGTGCACGACATCAGCGACGAGGGTCCGTGCCGGCTGTACCTGCCCCTGACGGCGTGGGGGGAGCGGCTGGGCGTGCTGCTCATCGAGCTGCCCTCGGCGCCGGGTCCGGCCGTCACCGGCCGGGCCACCGACATCGCCGGGGCCCTCGCCGTGGCGATGCGGGCGGCGGACCGGGTGACCGACCGGTACCGCCGGGCCCGCCGCCGTGAACGCCTCAGCATGGCCGCCGAGATGCAGTGGGACCTGCTGCCCGGGCGCAGCGTGTCGCACCGCGCGTTCCACCTGGCCGGCCAACTGGAGCCGGCGTACACGGTGGCGGGTGACCACTTCGACTGGTCGCTGGACGGTGACCGGCTCACCCTGACGGTCCTCAATGGCGAGGGCAGCGGTCTGGCCGCGTCGATGCTGACCGCGGTCACGGTGAACGCGATGCGCAACGCGCGCCGCTCCGGCGGTGGTCTGGTGGAGCAGGCGGAGTTGGCGTCGGACACCGTCTTCTATCAGCACCGGGGGCACCGGTACGTGGCCACGCTGCTGCTGGAGGTGGACACCGGCACCGGGCGGGTGCGGGTGGTCGACGCCGGTTCGCCGCACCTGCTGCGGCTGCGCGGGGCGGTGGTGGAACCGGTGAAGGTGGAGCAGCAGATGCCGCTGGGCATGTTCGCGGAGACCCGCTACGAGCTTCAGGAGTTCCAGCTCGAGCCGGGGGAACGCGTCTTCGTGGTCAGCGACGGGGTGTGGGCGGCCGAGCCGCCGGGGCAGGAGCCGTACGGGCAGCGGGCGATGGCGCGTTCCCTGCGCGCCACACGCTTGCAGCCGCCGACCGAGGCGGTTGGTACGGTGATGCGCGAACTGCATGCCTACCACGCGGATTCCGATCTGCGCGACGACGCGGTCGTGGTCTGTCTGGACTGGCACGGTCCGCGCGAGCGGAACGGCGGGTGAGGATCGCCGCCGCTTCGCCGGGTGGGCACCAGCGCGACGACGGCAGGGGACATCGGGTGGAGCGACCTGGGGATCTCGCCACGGCGATCGCCGTGGCCGCCGAGACGATGGTCGCCGTGCTGGAGTCGGCGGCCGCGCGTCATCAGGTGCCGCCGACCCAGTTGCGGGTGCTGATGCTGATCAGCGGCCGGTCGGAGACAAACGTCAACCGCCTGGCCGAGCTGCTGGATGTGGGGCCGTCCTCGGCGAGTCGGCTCTGTGACCGGCTGGAGGCGACGGGTCTGCTGCGTCGGGTGGCCGACCCCCGGGACCGGCGCGAGGTGCGCCTGGTGCTGACGGCGGCGGCGCAGACCCTCCTGCGGGAGTTGGCCGAGCGGCGGCAACGGGCGGTGCAGGTGGTCCTGGACCGGATGCCACCGCGTACCCAGCACGACGTCCTGGCGGCGTTGCTGGCGTTCGGTCGGGCGGCGACCCAGACGGTGCCGGAGCAGCAGTCCGACCCGGCGGTCCAGACGGCCTGACCAGCTGAGCCCCTCCACTACCATCCTAGGACGCCCTGCGCACGGTGATCCACGCCACAACGCGGCACAGCCGCGCCAACCGCCGAGCGACGGGGCCGGGCAGGTCAACGGGAGCCCGATATAGTGGCAGCGCACTGAGCCGGCCCGTGATCATCGAGATCGCGGGCCGCGTCAGGGAGAGGCCCCGTCCGGGGCCTCAGGGGGAGCCGGCGGTGGCCGGCCCGACAGCGCGTACGACCTCCGCGCCCGCCCGGGTGGATCGGAGCGCGCCGCGAAGGAGGTTCGGTGTCGCCTCGGCCGGCTCGGGCAGAGCATCCGCGAGACACCGGCGAGCAGACTCCCGGCGACCAGGTGCTCACCCTGCCCAACCTGATCAGCTTCGGACGGCTGCTGGGCGTACCCCTGTTCCTCTATCTGTTCCTGGTGTCCCGCGCGGACGTGGCGGCGGTGGTCGTGCTGGCCATCGGCGGCACCACGGACTGGGTCGACGGCTGGATCGCCCGTCGGCTTCGTCAGGTGAGCCGTCTCGGGGAACTGCTCGACCCCCTCGCTGACCGGCTCTACATCCTCGCCACGCTCGTCGCCTTCACCGTCCGGGAGGTGGTCCCGTGGCAGTTCACCGCGGCGCTGCTGGCCCGGGAGTTGCTGCTGCTCGGCTCGCTGGGTGTGCTGCGCCGCTACGGCTACGGCCCGCCGCCGGTGCACTATGTCGGCAAGACCGCCACGTTCCTGCTGCTCGCGGCGTTCCCGGTGCTGCTGCTGGCCACCGAGTGGAGCGCGGGGGCGACGGCGACGGCCGCGATCGGCTGGGGGCTGGCCTGGTGGGGGCTGGTGCTCTACTGGGTGGCCGGCGGCATGTACGTGGTGCAGGCGTCCCGGCTGGTGCGCGCGGCGCGCGGCCCGGGAGCGGCGGCGTGAGCGCGCCGCGGCCCGGGGGCGGTCGGCAGGACCGGGTGTACGCGCCGGACTTCCTCACCGAGTTGTTCCGCAACCCGCTGGATCCCGGGTACGCCGACGCGGCGGCCGCCCGTCGTGGCGCGGCGTCGCCGCCGCCGGCCCGGGGTTGGCGGGCCTGGTCGACGCGCTCGGTCAGCCTGGTCGTGGTGGTGATGCTGGGTTTCCTGTTCGCGGTGGCGTACCGGCAGACGATGGCGGACGAGCCGGGGCGTAGCCAGGCCCGCTCCGGTCTGGTGGCGCAGATCAAGGAGCGGGAGAGCCAGACCGACAGGTTGTCCACGCGGGCGGACGAGCTGCGCGAGGAGGTCAGCCGGCAGCGGGACGCGGCGTTGAGTGGGACGGCGGCGGCTCGTCTGCGGGACCTGGAGGCGAGCACCGGGCTGGGTCGGGTGCGCGGTGACGGTGTGGTGGTGCGCCTGGCGGACGCGCCGGACAAGGCGGACGCGGTCACCGGCGCCGGCGCCGGGCCGCCGCGGGTGCTGTACAGCGACCTGCAGGGGGTGGCGAACGCGTTGTGGAGTGCCGGCGCGGAGGCGATCGCCATCAACGGGCAGCGGTTGACCGCGACGTCCACGATCCGGTCGGCGGGTGAGGCGATGCTTGTGGACTTCCGGCCGGTGACGGGGCCGTACGAGGTGTCTGCGATCGGCCCGTCGTCGATGCGGCGCAAGTTCGACGACAGTCGTAACGCGGCGCTGATGCGGGATGTGGCGCAGAAGACGGGCCTGTCGTTCGGGGTGCGCAAGGCGAATGACCTCACCCTGCCGGCGGCGCCGGAGCCGCAGCTACGCTACGCCAAGCCGTCGGTCAGTCCGAGCCCTTCCGTGTCGGGTGGCCGGTCCGGCAGTCCCGGGTCGTCTGGTTCGCCGGCGACCGTCAGCCCCTCCGGAGGTGGTCGATGATCGCGGTGCTGGCGTTGCTCGCCGGTGTGGTGCTCGGTGTGTGGCTTGATCCCACAGTGCCGGCGGCGTTGCAGCCGTACCTGCCGATCGCGGTCGTGGCCGCGTTGGACGCGGTGTTCGGTGGGGTTCGGGCCAAGCTGGACCGGATCTTCGATGACAAGCAGTTCGTGGTGTCGTTCATCTCGAACGTGCTGGTGGCTGGTCTGATCGTGTATCTGGGTGATCAGTTGGGTGTGGGCGGGCAGTTGTCCACTGGTGTGGTGGTCGTGCTCGGTGTGCGTATCTTCGGCAACGTGGCGGCGATCCGTCGGCACCTGTTCCGGGCGTAGGTTTGGATGCGATGAGCGACGAGCAGACCGATACGGGGACGGGCTGGCCGCAGCCGGCGAGGCCGGTGCGTCCGGGTGGCCCGGCGGGTGAGCCGGATCCACGGCCGGATGCGCCGGATCCGGACGAGTTGAGTCCGCTCGCGCCGCAGGAGCCGGTGCCGCAGGAGCCGGTGCCGTCGGTGGACGAGCCGGGGGTGGCGCCGGTCGACGACAGTGCGACGGTGGACCTGGGCGGGGTGTCGCGGTCGGCCGAGTCGGCCCCCTCGGACGCGCGGCCGGTGCAGGACGCGGCGCCGGTGGTGGAGTCGCCGAAGCCGGCGGGTCGGTCCCGGTTGAGTACGGCCGGTGTGATGATCGTGGCGTTGCTGGCGTTGCTGGGTTTCACGCTCGTGGTGCAGTTGAAGACGACGTCGACGGATCCGACGTTGGGGGCGACGCGTCAGGAGGACCTGGTGCGGATCCTGTCGGACCTGGACGCGCGGGAGAGTCGCCTGCAGCAGGACATCCGGGCGTTGGAGGACAGTCAGCGGCAGTTGGCCTCGGGTGAGCAGGGTCGTCAGGCGGCGTTGGACGAGGCGACGCGGCGGGCGGACGAGTTGGGCATCCTGGCGGGGACGTTGCCGGCTGTGGGGCCCGGGTTGACGGTGCAGTTCTCCAGCGCTGGTAAGCCGATCTCGGCGGACCAGGTGTTGGACGCGGTGCAGGAGCTGCGGGGCGCGGGCGCGGAGGCGATGCAGATCTCCGGTGGTGACCGGGCGACGGTGCGGATCATCGCGTCGACGTTCTTCCTGGACGGGGGGAACGGGTCCTTGGTGGTGGAGGGGCGCCGGTTGGTGGGCCCGTTCACGATCACGGTGATCGGTGATCCGGCGACGATGCGTACGGCGTTGAACATTCCTGGTGGGGTGGTGGCGTCGGTCCGGGGTGACGGCGGTAACGTGACGTTTGGGGAGCGTGAGGTTGCCGAGGTTTCGGCGCTGCACGCGCCGATCAAGTTGGAACACGCCCGTCCGGTCTCCTGACCGGCGCGGCCGCGCCGGGCCCGGGTGGTCCGGGGCACGATGGATGAAGGACGCGTCTGGTGATTCCCGAGGATCTGCGATACACCGCCGAGCATGAGTGGGTGGCGGGTGACGGCACCGGTTCGGTTCGGGTCGGCATCACGCACTTCGCGCAGGACGCGTTGGGCGACATCGTGTACGTGCAGTTGCCCGAGGCGGGTGCGGTGGTCGCGGCTGGTGACTCGTTGGGTGAAATCGAGTCGACCAAGAGCGTGTCGGAGATCTACGCGCCGGTTGCCGGTACGGTGGCGGCGCGTAATGAGGCGTTGGGTGACACGCCGGAGCTGATCAACACGGATCCGTACGGTGCGGGTTGGTTGGTGGAGATCACTCCGAACGATCCGACGGCGACGGACGGGTTGCTGACGGCGGCTGCGTACCAGAAGATCACCGAAGGCTGAGTGTGCTTGATCCGGTGCGTGTGATGCCTGCGCGCGTCCGGTTGCCCTGCATTTCGGCGCTGGCTAGGCTCGCCCAGTCGACCGAGAACCCAATAGTTGAGCGTTGCGGAATTGCCTTCCCGGGCACGGGGAGCCAGCCGCCGGGTGTGCATGTGCCCGGCGGCCAGACCCGCCATTACCCGACGCCGACCGAACAGATCCGTGAGGTGGTCCCATGACGCGCCCAGACGACGAGTTCCCCCCGCTCGACGTCACTTCGACGCTCAATCTCGGTTCGCTCGACGAAGTGCTGGAGGGGCCGGACACCGATGTGGTGCCGAGCCGGATGTCCGGTTCGTTGCCGCCGGGTATGGCGCTGCTGGTGGTTCGTCGCGGACCGAATGCGGGTGCCCGGTTCCTGTTGGACCACGATGTGACGACGAGTGGCCGGCATCCGGACAGTGACATCTTCCTCGACGATGTGACGGTGTCGCGTCGGCACGCGGAGTTCCACCGCGATGGTGGGACGTTCACGGTGCGGGACGTGGGCAGCCTGAACGGCACGTACGTGAATCGTGAGCGGGTCGAGGCGGCCACGTTGAGCAATGGTGACGAGGTTCAGATCGGTAAGTTCCGGGTGGTGTTCATCGCCGGTCCGCGCCCGGAGGAGGAGGCCGGCCGGGGGTGAACGAGCCTGCGGCCTCCACGCCACCCGGGGCGGCCCGGTCCCAGCCGCTGATGAGCATCGGTGAGGTGCTGGGTCAGTTGCGGGTGGATTTCCCGGACACGACGATTTCGAAGTTGCGGTTCCTTGAGGCCGAGGGTCTGGTGGAGCCGCAGCGGACGGCGGCGGGTTACCGGAAGTACAGCTGGGACGACGTGGCGCGGTTGCGGTTTGTGCTGACCGCGCAGCGGGACAGGTATCTGCCGTTGCGGGTGATCCGTGAGCAGTTGGCCCAGTGGGATTCGTCCGGTGAGCAGCCGGGGCGTGCGCGGCCGGCGTTGGTCGCGGTGGGTCCCGATGGTGAGGTGCCGGGTCGTGAGTCGCCGGAGCCGGCCGAGTCGCAGGTGCGGCTCGGCCGGGCGGATCTGGTGGCGCGCAGCGGGATCGACGAGTCGACGTTGGTGGAGCTGGAGCGGCTCGGTGTGCTGGTGCCGGATCCGCCGGGGTGGTATGACGCGGATGCGTTGATCATCGCGTCGGCGGTTGCGGGGTTGGCGGCGTACGGGTTGGAGCCGCGGCATCTGCGGGGTTATCGGACGGCGGCGGACCGGGAGGTCGGTTTGTTCGCGCAGTTGGTGGCGCCGTTGGTGCGGCAGAGTGATCCGGCGGCGCGGGCGCGGGCTGCGGAGACGGCGCGGGAGTTGGCGGCGTTGTCGGAGCAGTTGCACGCGGCGTTGGTGCGGGTGGGTCTGCGGTCGACGTTGGGTCGGTGACGGGGGCCTCGGTGGGCGGCGGCGGAGCGGAAAGATCTCTTTCCGGAAGCGTGCCGTAGGCTTGCCGGGGTAACCCCTTCCTGCGCGGGCGTGGTGCTGTAGCGCATGGGACGACCGTGTCGCGGTCCGTGTACGGTGCAGGGAAGGGCGCGGTGCGTAGGTTGACGACGACACGGAGGCGGCGGTGCGCGAGCTGAGCGTGGTCGGAGTTCGGGTGGAGCTGCCCAGCAACCAGCCGATCGTCCTGCTCAGGGAGGTCGAGGGGGACCGCTATCTGCCGATCTGGATCGGCGCGGTCGAGGCCACGGCTATCGCCTATGAGCAGCAGGGGGTCAAGCCTGCCCGGCCGTTGACGCATGATCTTTTGCGGGACGTGTTGGCGGCGTTGCAGGCGCCGTTGCAGGCGGTGGAGATCACTGAGCTCAAGGAGAATGTCTTCTACGCGGATCTGTTGATCGGCGATGGGGTGCGGGTGTCGGCGCGTCCGAGCGATTCGATCGCGTTGGCGTTGCGTGTCGGGGCGCCGATTCGTTGTGCGGAGCAGGTCCTCAGTGAGGCGGGGATCGTGATCCCGGACGAGCAGGAGGACGAGGTGGAGAAGTTCCGCGAGTTCCTGGAGCAGGTGCGTCCGGAGGATTTCGCGGGCTGATCGGTTCTGCTCGTGCGCCGGTGTCACCGAGGGTGACGCCGGCGTGTGGTTGGTGATCTTTCTCGGTGGCTGCGCGGCGTGTCGCGTCGGTTCCTCCGTGGTAACCCCTGAGGGTGGCGATAGGGTTGCCGTGTCGAGGGGTGCGCGTCCCGGAAACGACGCGTCGCCGCACAGACGGGGAGGTTGTCCGGATGCATGAGCCGCAGGATCCTGATCCGGGTACACAGTTGGGGGGGCCGGGTGCCTCGTCGCCGGCTTCGGCGGCTGAGGGTGACGGCTCGGTGGGCTACCGGGGTGTGACGGCGTGCCACGCGGTGGGCATCAGTTACCGGCAGCTGGATTACTGGGCGCGGACGACGCTTGTGGTGCCGAGCGTTCGGGACGCGTCGGGTTCGGGGACGCAACGGTTGTACTCGTTCCGGGACCTGGTGGTGTTGAAGGTCGTGAAGCGGTTGTTGGACGCGGGGGTGTCCCTGCAGAACATCCGTAAGGCGATCGAGGCGCTGCGGTCGCGTGGTGTGGAGGATCTGGCCGGGATCACCCTGATCTCCGATGGGACGACGGTGTACGAGTGCCGGTCCCCGGAGGAGGTGGTCGACCTGTTGCAGGGTGGTCAGGGTGTCTTCGGTATCGCGATCGGTGGGGCGTTCAAGGAGATCCAGGGGTCGTTGTCGCATCTGCCGGCGGAGCCGGCGGCGAGTGGTCCGGCGGAGCCCGTGGTGGAGCCGGAGTCGGATCCGGTGGGTGACGAGTTGGCGGCGCGGCGGGCGCGGCGGCGGGCGGGCTGAGCGTCGGTTCCGGGTTGTGGACTCGCCCGGTTTTGGGTCCGCTTTTTGGTGGCGCCGGTTGGTGACGGTGGGTCAGCGTGGCCGGCGTGGCGCGAATCCGCAGGGTGGCGTGTCCTTTGTGGATGACTCTGGGTGCCGTCCTGGTGGCCGCCTGTGGATGGTGAATCGGGTTGCGGTGACGGTGTGCGCTGGCGTTCTGTCGGGAAACCGATAGGGGGGCGCTGACCGGAGACCGTCGACACGCTATGGTCCGTCACGGTCCCCGGTGTGTCGCCGTGGCACGACGGTGTCGTCCGGGTGGGCCGTTGCCCCTCCGCGCCGACGCCGCGCGCCCCTCACCTCGGAAGGAAAGACCGTGACGGTTACGGAAGAAACCGCTCCCGCTTCGCACTACGACCGCATCGGCGGTGCCAGTTCGGTCAAGGCGGCCGTCGATCTGTTCTACGGTCGGGTGCTCGCCGATCCGGAGTTGGCGGGTTACTTCACCACTGTGGACATGGTGGGTCAGCGGCGGCACCTGACGTTGATGTTGACGGTGGTGCTGGGTGGGCCGAACGAGTACGCCGGTCGCGGGTTGGCCGAGGCTCATCAGCCGCTGAACATTCCGGTGGAGCACTACGTGAAGGTGGGTGGGCACCTGACCGCGACGCTCACCGAGCTGGGTGTGCCTGCCGACATTCTGGCGCACGTGCAGACGGTGCTGGGTGAGGTGCAGGACCAGGTCGTGGCCTCCGGGAACCGTCCGGGCGTCTGAGCGTGGACGCGGCCCGACTCAAGCAGAGTTGGTCCCTGGTCACCGAACAGGGTGACCAGGTGCCGCTCTATTTCTATTCGACCTTGTTCCTGGCCCATCCCGAGACGCGGCAGATGTTCCCCACGAACATGGCGGGGCAGCGCGACCGTCTCGTGACCGCGTTGGGGCACATCGTGTCCAACGTGGACCAGGTGGATCAGCTGGTGGGCTTCCTGCAGGACCTCGGCGCGGATCACCGCAAGTTCACGGTGCGCGCCGAGCATTACCCGGCCGTGGGTGAGGCGTTGCTGGCGACGTTGCAGCATTTCCTGGCCGAGCAGTGGACCGAGGAGTTGGCGCAGGACTGGGCGGCCGCGTACGGGTTGGTCGCGCAGGTGATGACCGAGGCCGCGCAGGCCGCCGAGGCGGTGAATCCGCCGTGGTGGGTGGCGGAGATCGTGGCGCACGAGCGGCGGGCGTTCGACGTGGCGGTGTTGACGGTGCGTCCGCAGTACCTGTTGCCGTTCACGGCCGGGCAGTCGATCGGGGTGTCGCATCCGTCGGTGCGGTCGTGGCGGTACTACTCGCCGGCCAACGCGCCGCGTTCGGACGGCACGTTGGAGTTGCATGTGCGGGCCGCGCCGGGTGGCGCGGTGTCCTCACGGCTGGTGTACGGGTCGTCGGTGGGCGATCGGATCCACCTGGCGGCGCCGGTGGGGGACCGGCTGGGGTTGTGGGCGGCGGGTTCGAGCGATCTGCTGCTGGTGGCCTCCGGTACCGGTTGGGCGCCGGTGAAGGCGTTGGTGGAGCAGGTCGCCGCGGAGGGTTCACGCCGTCGGGTGGATCTGTACGTGGGTGCGCGGTCGCGCAGCGAGTTCTACGACAGCGACGCGATCGACAAGTTGGCGTCGTCGTACCCGTGGTTGACGGTGACCTACGTGGTGGGCGCCGACGGGGCCCGGCCGGGGGAGTTCGTGCACGCGGTGGACCGGGCGCTGGCCGACGGTGACTGGCGGTCCCGGCACGTGTACGTGTGCGGGTCGGACGAGATGGTTTCGCACGCGGCGCAGGCGTTGGCTCGGGCGGGTTACCACCCGGGTCAGGTGCATCACGAGGGCCTGGGCAAACAGTGGTACGGCCCGGCTTGGCGGACGGCGGTGGATCAGTCGACCGTCGGTGACACTTCCGGAGGTGGGCTCAGGTGAGCGCGACGCCGATCAGTCGGTACGACGGTGTGCAGGTGTCCGGTGGGGTGCAGGTCCGGATGACCGCGGACCGGGTGCGGCGGTGGGAGTTCGGTACGGCGCCGTTCGCGCGGCGCGGTTACGACAACGCCGACGTGGACCGGTTCCGGGTGCAGGTGGCTGACGAGTTGGATCTGCTGGCGACGCAGATCGCGACTCTGCGGGCGGAGAACGAGCGGCTCACCGACCGAGTGGAGCTGCACCGGCACGGGGTGATTCCGAGCGCGGGTAACGCCGCGGCGAAGGCTCCGGCGGCGAAGGAGGTGAATCTGCTCTCCGCGGCGCAGCGGGAGGCGGAGCAGATCATCGCGCAGGCGCACGACTACGCGCGGCGGGTCGCCGAGTACGCGCGGATGCAGTACGAGAGTTACATGCGCGCCGCGGCGGAGGAGGCGAAGCAGGAGGCCGAGCGGGCTGTGGCGGATTACCGCAGTTCGGCCGGTGCGAGCTTCGACGACACGGTGGCGACGCGGGAGGCGTTGCGGATCTTCGGGGAGATGATGGTGTCGCACATGCAGGCGGCGGCGCGGCATCTCGACGACGGCAGTGAGCAGTTGGCGCGCACGATGGATCGGATCGCGAAGGAGACGCCGGGTGCGCCGTTCGTCGCGGGTGCGGCTGCGGGGCAGGCGGCGTTGCCGCGGCACCACCAGCGGTGACCGCCGGGGTGGGGTCCGCCGTCGGGCGGGTCCCACCCCGTTGCCGCCGAGCTCGGGGCCCGGTTCGTCCATCAGGTTCAACGTTGTCGACGTGACCGCTGCCTTCGGCGTCGGACGGCCGGTGGAGGAGAGCGCCCGGGTCGTCGTCCGTCTGGCCACCCTCGACGCGACAGGTCCGACCGGCGCCGTGCAGGACGAGGCAGGACAGCTGCCCTGGTGAGCTGGTCAGCCGGTGGCGGCGCGGACGGCCTCGACGATCGGCGTGGGCCCGTTGACGAGCTCCAGGGTCGCGCCGGCGGTGCGTGGCTCGTCGAGCAGCGCGGCGAGGACGTGGGCGACGTCGGCGCGGGTGACCGCACCCCGCCCGGCGTGGCGGGTGAGGGTGACGTGTCCGGTGGGCGGGTCGTCGGTGAGCCGCCCGGGTCGCAGGACCGTCCAGTCCAGGTCGCGGGCGCGCAGGTCGTCCTCGGCGGCCCGCTTGGCGAGCAGGTACGCCGCCCACACCTCGTCGGTGCCGGCCGCGGGCGGGTCGTCCACGCCCATCGAGGAGACCAGCAGGTAGCGGCGGACACCGGCGTGGGTGGCGGCGTCGGCGAGCAGCGCGGCAGCGCGGCGGTCGACGGTGTCCTTGCGGGCGGCGCCGCTGCCGGGGCCCGCGCCGGCGGCGAAGATCACCGCGTCGGCTCCGTCGAGGTGCGCGGCGAGGTCGGTGACGTCGGTGTTCTCCAGGTCGCAGACGACGGGGGTGGCGCCGGCGGCGCGCAGCGCGTCGGCCTGGGCGGGGTTGCGGATCAGGCCGACGGCGGTGTCACCGCGCTCGGCGAGGTGACGTTCCAGCAGCAGGGCGATCTTGCCGTGGCCTCCGGCGATGACGACACGCATGCGTCCCAACCTACCGGTGCTCGCGGTCGCCGAGCTTGACCTTGACCTTTGGGTAACCCCCAGTCTGGTGCCCGCCGGTCGCCGTGACCGGCACGAGGAGGATGCCGACATGGGGTTGTTGACCATCGGGGCGTTCGCCCGGGCGGCGGGGCTGACGCCCAAGGCGTTGCGCCTGTACGACCAGGTGGGGGTGCTGGCACCGGCCGCGGTCGATCCGGAGTCCGGATACCGGCTCTACGACCGGGAGCAGGTGCCGCTGGCTCGTCTGGTGGCGCAGCTGCGTCGCATCGGGATGCCGTTGGCGACGGTCCGCACCGTGTGCGCGCTGGAGCCCGCGGCGGCCGCGGAGGTGATCACCGCGTACTGGCGGCAGGTCACCGTCGACACCGCGGCCCGGGCGCGGGTCGCCGCCGTCCTCGTGGATCACCTGTCTCAAGGGGGTACCACCGTGTCTGATTCGAACCACACCCTTGCGGTGCGCTGTGCCGCCGGTTGCGACGTCGGCGTGGTGCGCGACAGCAACGAGGACGCCGCGTACGCCGGTGAACGGTTGCTCGCCGTCGCCGACGGCATGCGGGGACCTGGTGGCGCTGCCGCCAGCGCCGCGGCCATCGACGCACTGCGGGCGTTGGAGCTGACCGACGTGCCGGCGGTCGACCTGCTGGCTATGCTGGCCGGTGCGGTGACCGACGCCGACGCCACCGTGCGTGCCCTGGCGACCGACGAGCATCAGCCGGCCACCACGCTGACCGCACTGCTGCGCAGCGGCTCGCAGCTCGCGCTTGTGCACATCGGTGACACCCGGGCGTACCTGCTGCGCGGCGGTGAGCTGTCACTGCTCACCCAGGACCACACCTGGGTGCAGGCTCAGGTCGATCAGGGCAGGCTCAGCCGGGACGAGGCGGAGGTGCATCCGCGGCGTGCGGTGCTGGTACGCGCTCTGGGAGGCGGCCCGCGCGTCGAGGCGGATCTCGCGCTTCGCACGGCCCTGCCGGGTGATCGGTACCTGCTGTGCTCCGACGGGTTGTCCGCTGTCGTCGACCGGTCCGCCCTGCGCGAGACGCTGGGCGCGGCGACCGACCCGGCGCACACGGTGCGGGAGCTGATCGCTGCGGCGACGGCGGCGGGCGCGCCGGACAACATCGCCTGCGTCGTCGCCGACGTCGTCGCGGTGTAGCAGTTGGCCGCCGCCGGGAGCGTTGAGGCAGCATGAAGGGGTGACGGAGAGCCTGGACGCGTTGATCTCGCTGGTGGCCGGCGGTCGGGTGGTGGTGCTCAGCGGGGCGGGCCTGTCCACCGAGTCGGGTATCCCGGACTACCGGGGGCCCAGTGGGGTGGCCCGCCGCCACACCCCGATGACGTTCCAGGCGTTCACCCGTGATCCGGTCGCCCGGCGGCGGTACTGGGCGCGCAGCCACCTGGGGTGGCGGTTGATCGCCCGGGCGGCGCCGAACGCCGGGCACCGGGCGGTGGCGCGGCTGCAACAGGCCGGCCTGGTCGACGCGGTGATCACCCAGAACGTCGACGGGTTGCACGGCGCGGCCGGCAGCGGGTCGGTCGTCGAGTTGCACGGCCGCCTCGACGAGGTGACCTGCCTGGACTGCGGCAACCTGACCTCCCGGGAGGAGGTGGACCGGCGGCTGCGCGAGGCCAACCCGGACTTCGTGGCCCGGGTCGCCGCGGTCAACCCGGACGGTGATGTTGATCTCCCCGATGAGCAGGTGGCGGCGTTCCGGCCGGTGGACTGCGGGATCTGCGGCACCGGCATGTTGAAACCCGACGTGGTGTTCTTCGGCGAGACGGTGCCGCCGCAGCGGGTGGCGCGGTGCTTCGCGCTGGTGGAGCAGGCCCGGGCGGTGCTGGTGCTCGGCTCGTCGTTGACGGTGATGTCGGGTCGCCGGTTCGTGATTCACGCGGCGAAACGCGACATTCCGGTGGCGATCGTCAACCAGGGGCCGACCCGTGGTGACGGGTACGCCACGGTGTGCGTCGACGCGCCGCTGGGGTCGCTGCTGCCGGTGGTGGCCGAGCGGGTCGCCGGCGGCGTCCCCGCGCGGGCGTGACAGCCACCCGGGGGTAGGACATCTGCCGGAAACGCCGGCGCTGGTAGCGTTGACCATGCCGGTAGCACCCACGTGGGAGAGACCGCCCGACAGCACCCGGGGCGGCGCCGAAGGGGCAAATCCTCCCCGGAACCTCTCAGGCAAAAGGACCTCGTGGGCAGGCACTGTGGAGCACCCCTGTGGGGTGCGACAGAGGGGGAGGCCGACACGTCGACCTCGCCCGGGAGTGCCGCCAATGAGCGTAGAGCAGTTCGCCACCCGTCACATCGGTCCCGGACCGGACGACGAGCGCCGCATGCTGGAGGTCGTCGGGCACGACTCGATCGACGAGCTGATGGACGCCGCGATCCCCGAGGTGATCCGCTGGCACGGCACCCTGGACCTGCCCGATCCGGCCACCGAGGCCGAGGCGATCGCCGAGCTGCGGGCCCTCGCGGCCCGCAACACCGTCGCCGTCTCCATGATCGGCCTGGGCTACCACGGCACGCACACCCCGGCGGTGATCCGCCGCAACGTCCTCGAAGACCCGGCCTGGTACACGGCGTACACCCCGTACCAGCCGGAGATCAGCCAGGGCCGCCTGGAGGCGCTGCTGAACTTCCAGACCATGGTCACCGACCTGACCGGGCTGGCCACCGCGAACGCCTCGATGCTCGACGAGGGCACCGCCGCGGCGGAGGCGATGACCCTCGCGCGGCGGGCGTCCAAGAGCAAACGCCCGGTGTACGTCGTCGACGCCGACGCGCTGCCGCAGACCATCGCCGTGATCACCAGTCGGGCCGAGCCGCTCGGCATCGAGGTGCGGGTCGTCGACGTCGACCGTGACGAGCTGCCGCAGGAGTTCTTCGGCCTGCACCTGCAGTACCCGGGCGCGTCCGGGGCGGTCCGCGACCACGCGACGCTCATCGAGACCGCGCACGCCGTCGGAGCCCTGGTCACCGTGGCGGCGGACCTGCTGGCGTTGACGCTGCTGCGCGCGCCGGGGGAGATCGGCGCGGACATCGCCGCCGGCACCACCCAACGGTTCGGCGTACCCATGGGCTTCGGTGGGCCGCACGCCGGCTACCTGGCGGTGCGCTCGGGCCTGGAGCGGATGCTGCCCGGACGGCTCGTCGGGGTGTCCCGCGACGCGGACGGCAACCCGGCGTACCGGTTGGCGTTGCAGACCCGGGAGCAGCACATCCGGCGGGAGAAGGCGACAAGCAACATCTGCACCGCGCAGGTGCTGCTCGCGGTGATGGCCGGCATGTACGCCGTCTACCACGGCCCGGACGGGCTGCGGGACATCGCGGCGCGTACCCATGCCATGGCGGCGCGGCTCGCGGCCGGGTTGCGCGCCGGCGGCGTGGACGTCGCGGATGTCGCGTTCTTCGACACCGTCACCGCGCGCGTGCCGGGCCGGGCCGCCGAGGTGGTCGCGGCGGCCGCCGAGCGCGGGGTGAACCTACGGCTGGTCGACGCCGACCGGGTGGGGATGTCCTGCGACGAGGCGACCACCGACGCGCACCTTCAGGCGGTGTGGGCGGCGTTCGGCGTGCCCGCGTTCGACGGCGCCGGGGACGCGGCCCTGCCGGCCGACCTGGCCCGGACGACCGACTTTTTGACCCACCCGGTGTTCCGTGGCCATCACTCCGAGACGGCGATGCTGCGGTACCTGCGGCGGCTGTCGGACTTCGACTACGCCCTGGACCGGGGCATGATCCCGCTGGGCTCGTGCACGATGAAGCTGAACGCGACCACCGAGATGGAGCCGGTGAGCTGGGCGGAGTTCGCGCACATCCACCCGTTCGCGCCGGACTCCCAGACCGCCGGGTACCGGGAGATGATCGGTCAGCTGGAGTCGTGGCTGGCCGAGGTGACCGGCTACGACGCGGTGAGCGTGCAGCCCAACGCCGGGTCGCAGGGTGAGCTGGCCGGCCTGCTGGCCATCCGCTCCTACCACGCGTCGCGGGGCGAGCCGCACCGCGACGTGTGCCTGATCCCGTCGTCGGCGCACGGCACCAACGCGGCCAGCGCGGTGATGGCCGGCATGCGGGTCGTCGTGGTGGCCTGCGACGACGACGGCAACGTCGACCTCGTCGACCTCGACGCGAAGATCGACAAGCACCGGGACGCGCTCGCCGCGATCATGGTGACGTACCCGTCGACGCACGGCGTGTACGAGACCGGCATCGCGTCGCTGTGCGCGAAGGTCCACGACGCCGGCGGGCAGGTGTACGTCGACGGGGCGAACCTCAACGCCCTGGTCGGGTTCGCGAAGCCCGGCAAGTTCGGCGCGGACGTGTCGCACCTGAACCTGCACAAGACGTTCTGCATCCCGCACGGCGGTGGCGGCCCGGGTGTGGGACCGGTGGCGGTTCGCGCGCACCTCGCGCCGTTCCTGCCCGGTGACCCGCTGGGCGCGCACGCCGACGCGACGCCGGCGATCTCGGCGGCGAAGTACGGGTCGGCGGGGATCCTGCCGATCCCGTGGGCGTACCTGCGGATGATGGGCGCGCAGGGGCTGACCCGGGCGACCGGCGTCGCGGTCCTCGCGGCGAACTACGTGGCGGCGCGGCTGCGGGGGCACTTCGGCGTGCTGTACGCCGGCAACAAGGGCCTGGTGGCGCACGAGTGCATCCTGGACCTGCGGCCGTTGACGAAGGCGACCGGCGTGAGCGTCGACGATGTGGCCAAGCGGCTGATCGACTACGGCTTCCACGCGCCGACGATGTCGTTCCCGGTGGCGGGGACGCTGATGGTGGAGCCGACCGAGAGTGAGGACCTGGCCGAGCTGGACCGGTTCTGCGACGCGATGATCGCGATCCGCGCGGAGATCGAGCAGGTGGCGTCGGGGCAGTGGCCGGCGGGGGACAACCCCCTGGCCAACGCGCCGCACACCGCGGCGATGGTCAGCGGTGACGAGTGGCCGCACGCGTACCCGCGGTCGGTGGGCGCGTACCCGGCCGGGGTGGACCGGGCGGGGAAGTACTGGCCGCCGGTGCGGCGCATCGACGGCGCGTACGGCGACCGGAACCTGGTCTGTTCGTGCCCGTCGCCGGAGGCGTTCGAGGACTGACAACGGACGGGCGCGCCGGGGCGGACGGGATGGGCCGCCCCGGCAGCCGCTGCGACCTGGACGAGCCCGGTCGACGGCGGCTGGACGGTGACGCTGAGTGGTCGATCAGGCCACGAGGGCGTGACGGGCGGGGCCGCGGTGCGGGGCGATGCTGCTGCCGTCGGGGAGAAGCTCGCCGGTGTCCTCGAAGACGATGACACCGTTGCAGAGCAGGCTCCAGCCCTGTTCAGGAAAGCAGGCGAGGACGCGGGCGGCTTCGCGGTCGGTCGCTGCGGCGGAGGGGCAGGTCGGTTGGTGCTGGCACATCGGGTTCTCCGGACTGTGGGGGCACTGTGTCATGGTTCACATGACCAGTGACGCACAGTACCAAGCGAAAGTGTCCAGCATCGAGCAGGTGTCGGCTTGGCGTACGGGAAATCCACTGAACGGATGAGGAAGATCGGACCATACGGCGTGGAAACGCTCCCACAGGTGCTGGTCGATGCACCCGCGACGCCGCCCGGTTGCCGCGGCACCCTCGTCGAACGGGCCCGCCTGCACTGGCGCCGCGCCGACGGCGGTGACCCCGCCGCGCTCGCCGAGGAGTTCCTCGCCGCGCACGGCGTGGCCCTGCACGACCTGGCCCGACCCGCGCCGCACGGCGCACGCGTCTGCGGCGCCGCCCTCTACCTCTCCGCCGCCGCCGGGGCGCAACTGGCCGGCGCACCCACCACGACGCCCGAACCCGCGCCGACCCTGCCCGACCTCGCCGTCGTCGTCTACCACCACGGCCCCACCCGCAGCGCCCGGCCCCCCGCGGCGACGCCCTGGTGGCTCGGCCCGTGGACCGAGAGCTGGACCCCCGAGCAGCACGCCGCCGCCGTCGACGCCGTACGCGCTGCCATCGGCCGCGGCGACGTCTACCAGACAAACCTCGTCGGCCACGCCGCCGCCCGCTACACCGGCGACCCGCTGCCCGCCCTGCGCCGCCTCGGCGCGCTCCCCGGCGCCCGCTACGGCGGCGTGCTCACCGGCGACAACTGGGCCATCGGCTGCGCCTCCCCGGAAACCCTCATCGAGGTCCGCGACGGCACCCTGACCACCCGACCCATCAAGGGCACCCGCCCCGCCACCGCCGCCGGCCGCGCCGAACTGCTCGACAGCGCCAAGGAACGCGCCGAACACATCATGATCGTCGACCTGGAACGCAACGACCTGGCCCGCATCGCCCGCACCGGCACCGTCACCGTCGACGACCTGTTCGCCGTACGCCGCTGGTGCGACCTGTGGCAGGCCGAATCGACAGTCCGCGCCGCCGCCGCCGACGGCCTCGGCCTGGCCGACCTGCTGCGCGCCACCTGCCCCGGCGGTTCGGTGACCGGCGCGCCGAAACTCGCCGCGCTGCGCCAGGTCGCCGCCCTCGAACCCGTCGGCCGGGGCGCCAGCATGGGTGCGCTCGGCTGGGTCGCCCCCGACCACGTCGACCTCGGCCTGACCATCCGCACCGCCGCCGCCGACGGCGAGAAACTGCACACCTGGGCCGGCGGCGGCATCACCTGGGACAGCGACGCGCGCGCCGAGGTCGCCGAGGCCGCCGCGAAGACCACCCCCATCCGCGCCACCCTGGCCGGACGCTGACCCCGGCACCGGCGGCGATACGCTGACCCCCATGACCATGCGGCCCATCCGGATCATCGGCGACCCCGTCCTGCGCACCGAATGCGAGCCGGTCACCACCTTCGACGCCGAGCTACGCTCCCTGGTCACCGACCTGATGGACACCCTGCTCGGCGCGCCCGGACGCGCCGGAGTCGCCGCACCGCAGATCGGCGTCAGCGCCCAGGTGTTCGTCTACGACGCCGACGGGCACCGCGGCCACCTCATCAACCCCACCCTGGAACTCTCCGACGACCTCCAGGACGACGAGGAGGGCTGCCTGTCCATCCCCGGGCTGTACTTCCCGACCGCCCGCGCCCTGCACGCCACCGCCCACGGCGTGGACCAGAACGGCGAACCACTGAGCATCAGCGGCAGCGGCTTTCTCGCCCGCGCCCTGCAACACGAGACCGACCACCTGCACGGCACCCTCTACGTCGACACGCTGCGCGGCGACACCCGCCGCCGCGCCCTGCGCGAGATCCGCGCCGGCCGCTTCGACTCACCCAGCCGCCGCCGCTGACCCGCTACCGGGCCGTCAACGTCCACTCCTCGTAGTCCGCGAACCGGGTGAACCCCACCCGCTCGTACAGGCGCACCGCCGCCGCGTTGTCCGCCTTCACGTTCAACGTCACGTGCGTGACGCTCTCGCGCAGACGCGCGCACAACGCCGCCACCACCGCAGCGCCCAGCCCCCGACCCCGCCACAACGGATGCGTCGTGACGTTGCCCAGGGCCGCCACCCGGTACACCGGCGAGAACACGTGCACCCCGGCCACCGCCACCAGCTCACCGCCCTCACGGACCCCCAGGTACTGCCCGGTCTCCAGCATCCGCTCGTCGAACCAGTTACCGGGATACGCCCGCGCGTACAACTCCCGCAGCCCCGGCAGGTCCGCCGATTCCAGCGGCACACCCGCCCGCGGCACCGCCGCCAGCCGGGCCGGGTCCGTCAACGCCATCCGGTGGTGCCGGCCACCGGCGTCCAACCGGAACGTCCCCGCCAGGGCGTCGGTCAGCCCGGGGGAGAGGTGCGCGTACAGCCGCACCGGCAGCACCGGCGCCAGGTCGGCCAGCAACACCCCCAGCGCCGCCGTGTCCGCCGGCGCGGCGAACGCCAGCAACGTCGGCGGATCCACCCCGTGGTACAGCAACGCGACCTGCTCACCCCGGCGAAACCACGACGTGTACGGCCAGAAGAAGTCGTCCAGGTCACCCAACTGGTAGGCGTGCAGCACCGGATCACGCCCCAGCAACCGCGCCAGGACCGCCCGGTCGTGCTCGGCCCGCACCGCCATCAGCGGGCCACCCACTGGTCGTGGCCGAGCTTCGCCACCAACGCCACGACCACCACCAGCAGCACCACCCGCACGAACCCCGACCCGCGCCGCAACGCCATCCGCGCCCCCAGCACCGCGCCGGCGATGTTGCACAGCGCCATGCCCGCGCCCAGCAGCCACCACACGTGCCCGGTCACCCCGAACACCACGAGCGCACCCAGGTTCGTGCCCGCGTTGACGACCTTCGCCATCGCCGAACCGTGCACGAAATCCGCACCCACCAGCGCGGTGAACGCCAACACCAGGAACGTGCCCGTGCCCGGACCGATCAGACCGTCGTACAGGGCGATACCCACCCCGGCCACCGCGACCACCGCCGCCACCCGCACCGGGGTCCGCCTCGCCGGCACCGCCACCACACCCAACCGGGGACGCAGCAGCACGAACACCGCCACCGCCACCAACACCACAAGCACCACCGGCCGGTACGCCGACGCCGGCACCGCCC
>NZ_VDFY01000101.1 GCF_006228125.1 Micromonospora orduensis
ATCCGGTGGCCGGCTCCGGCCGGCCACGCCCGGCCCCGGCCGCCCCGCGACGACGGCGACCGGCCCCGGCGCTCCCACGGGGACGCCGGACCTCACCACCACCACATCCCGGTCGCACCATCGCAGAAAAGGGGGATCGCCGTGAACGATCTCTTCACCTGGGCAGCCCTGGGCAGCCTCGCCGGCGCGAGCGCCGCAACCCTGTTGGCCACCAACGTCATCGGCGGGCTGATCGGGCCCAGCGGCGACAAGCTCCGCAAGTGGATCGCCATCGCCATCGCGCTGCTGCTGTCCTACGTGACAGCGGCGTTCGCCGACGACGCCGGCGGCGAGAAGTGGATCATCGCGTTCTTCAACGCGCTTGTCATCTTCTCCGCCGCGCTCGGCGTCAACCAGTTCCCGCCCGGCAACCGGCAGGCGACCCAGGCGTCGCCGACCCAGGTCGCGCAGGGTCGTGAGCCCCGTGTCTTCCGCTCGTGGGTCTGAGGGGGTGTCGTCATGATCTTCGGATTTCTCAGCGCCGCGGTCCTGGTCGGCGTCGGCGCCGTCTTCGGCCTCCTGGCCGGCGGCCCGATCGGCCTGCTCATCGGCGCCGTCGTGGGCCTGCTGGTCGGCGCGGTCTTCGGCTGGGCGGTGGCCTCCGCCGGGGTGTACGCCCCGGACGCGCGCGGCATCTTCCTCTTCGTCGTCGACCACACCTGGAGCCTGCTGAACACGGTGGTCGGGGCCATCTACCTGGCCGTGCACCTGATCTTCGGGCACTCGCTGGACCGGCCCACCTCACTGGGCAGCGGCCGGGTCAGCGTGGTGGAGGGCGTCTCACCGCGCTACGCCACCACCATCGGCACCGTCTGCGCCGGCTCCAACTCCGGCATCCAGCGGCACGAGGACGTGCACATCTTGCAGGCACGCCTGCTCGGGCCGCTCTACATCCCGCTGGTGCTGGCGAACTACGTGCTGTTCACCATCGCCCCGATCTGGCTGCTCTACCACGACCACACCAACGCGCCGATCAACCGGTTCACCCGCTACTTCGAGATCGGCGTCTACCCACACGTGTGGAACGAGGCCATCGCGTACCGGATCCAGGGGACGCCGCCGCGATGACCACCGACGGGCGCGGACCGATCGAGACGGCCACCGCCGCGCTGGCCACCTGGCTGGCCAGCGCGGCGGGGGAACCCGTCCCGATCGGCCCGCCCCGCACCGGCGGCGACGCCGACGGGCTCACCCTCTGGCCCCTCGAACTGCGCCCGGCCCGACAGACCCGCTCCAGCGGCGCGGTCCGCGAACCCTACCGGTTCACGATCCGCTACCTGCTCTGCGTCACCGGGCCGGCCGGGCTGGACCGCCTCGACCGGGTGCTCACCGCCGCCACCAGCGACGGCAGCTACCCGGTGGTGCTGGAGGCCGGCGACGCCGCCCTGTGGACGGCGTTCGGCGCGCCGCCCCGACCGGCGCTGCTCATCGACGTGCCCGCGCAGGTGGACCATCCGACCCCGGCCGCGCCACCGGTGCTGCGCCCCCTGCGGCTGCGCCAACTCGACGTACGCGCCCTCGCCGGCCGGGTGGTCGGCCCCGAGAACCAACCACTGGCGGCGATGCGCGTCGAACTGCCCGGCAGCCCGTCCGCCACCCACACCGACCCCGACGGCCGGTTCCTGATCGTCGGCGTCCCGCACGACCCGGACAACCCCGCGCCGGTACGGCTGCGACTGGCCGGACGGGGGCTCGTGCTCACCGCCGACGTCGACGCGGACGACGACGACATCGTCATCGTCTGCGCGCCACCGACCCACTGACGCCCAACCGCACAGGAGGACCGATGCCCAGCTACTTCTCCCCCGGCATCTACGTCGAGGAGGTCCCCAGCGGCGCCCGACCCATCGGACCGGCGAGCACCAGCATCGCCGCGTTCGTCGGCGTCGCGCCGAACCGCGGCGCCCACCTGGGCAAGGCGGTACCGGTCAACAACTGGACCGAGTTCCTCCGGCTCTTCGCCGACGGGGACCAGGTGGAGAGCACCGCGCTGGCCCGGGCGGTCTTCGGCTTCCTCGACAACGGCGGCGCCCGCTGCTGGGTGGTCAACGTCGGCGACGGCGGCGCGATCAGCGGCACCGGCAAGCAACGCGGTGGCCTGCAACTGCTGGAGGCCATCGACGAGATCTCCATCATCGCCGCGCCCGGCTTCCACGACGTGGTGACCCACGAGGCGCTGCTGAGCATGGCCGAACGCACCCGCACCATGGTCGCGATCTGCGATCCGGCCCCCGACATCGACGACATCTCCGCGTTGACCCGCGTCGCCACGCCGTCCTCCGGGAAACCCCCGAAACCCGCCGAGGGTACGGGCGCCGCCGCCGGCCCGGGCGGCGGGGAGGGACCGCCGGCGTACCGGCCCCGGCAGTCCGAGTACGGCGCCTTCTACTACCCGTGGCTACAGGTCCGCGACCCGATCAGCGGGGACCTGGAACTGACCCCGCCGAGCGGGCACCTGGCCGGCATCTGGGCCCGCACCGACGCCCTGCGCGGCGTACACAAGGCACCCGCCAACGAACCCGTGCGCGGCGCCGTCGACCTGGGCTACCTCGTCACCCGACCCGAACACGACGTGCTCAACCCCAAGGGCGTCAACGTGATCCGCTACTTCGCCGGCGAGGGCATCCGCGTCTGGGGCGCCCGTACGCTCGCCGCCGAGGCCAGCGAATGGCGCTACCTCAACGTCCGGCGACTCAGCATCGCCATCGAACAGGCCATCGCCAACGGCACCCGCTGGATGGTCTTCGAGCCCAACGACTTCACCCTCTGGCGCTCGATCCGCCGCGACATCGGCGCGTTCCTGACCCGGGTGTGGCGCGACGGCGCGCTGCTCGGACGCAGCCCCGAGGAGGCGTTCTTCGTCAAGTGCGACGAGGAGACCAACCCGCCGGACGTCCGCGACGCGGGCATGGTGATCGCCCACATCGGCATCGCCGTCGTCAAGCCCGCCGAATTCGTGGTGTTCAAGCTGAGCCAGTGGGCCGGCGGCACCGAGACCGAGACGATCGGAGGCTGACATGCCCACCACGGCCGCCCCGCAACCCGGCGCACCTGTCGACCCGTACCGGGCGTACAACTTCAGGCTGCTCATCAACGGCGTCACCAACGGCCACTTCACCGAGATGAGCGGGCTGGAGGTGAACATTCCCGGGCAGCCGTACCGGGAGCACGGCGTCGGCCGGATGCGGATGGTGCCGGGGCAGGCCGAGTACGAGCCGGTGACCCTGCACTTCGGACTCACCACGTCCCGGGAGCTGTGGGACTGGGTCAACGCCACCGCCCAGGGCACCGTCAACCGCCGCAACGTCTCGGTGGTGCTGCTCGACTCCGTGGGCACCGCCGAGGTGCTGCGGTGGAACCTGATCGACGCCTGGCCCACCAGGTGGCGCGGCGCGCACCTCAACACCCTCAGCCACGAGATCGCCATCGCCTCGTTGACCCTGCGCTACGAGGGCCTGGAGCTGGAGACCGGCGGTGCCACCGCGCCGACACCCGCGTAGCTGGCTGGCCGACCGGCTGCGCGCTGCGGCCGGGGCGGTGCACCGCCTCGCCGCCCGGGTCGAGCCCGCCGGGGTCGCGTCCCGCCCGCCGGAGGTGCCGCGTCGCTTCGGGCAGCCGCCCCAGCACTGGCTGGACCTGGTGACCGCCCACGCCCCCGGCCTGCTGCACGACGTGGACCTCGACCGGCCGCCGGACCTGGGCACCGGCCCGCCGCCCGCCCCGGGCCTCGACCCGCGCGGTCACGCTGGGCCGCCGGACGACCGGCCCGCCGGGCTCGGAGCCGGTGCGGCGGCGTCGCCCCCGCACGGCGGACCCGCTCTCCCGGCCGGCCCACCCGGTGCCGGGGCCTGGCCATTGGTCGACGTCGGAGGGCTTCCTACAACCGGCACGACCGATCCAACCGGCCCGAGCGGCGCGACCGGCCCGAGCGGCAGCGGTGCCTCCGGCGGCGGTGGGGCGCCCGACACGAGCGGTGCTCCTGGCACGGATGCGGCATCCGGCGACAGGTGGCTGTCGGGCGTGACCGCACGACCCGGCCAGCCCGGTGCGAGCGGCCAGCCAACCTCCGGTACGGCCAGCGGATCAGAGAGGACTGGCGCGGCCGGCGGGCCCGGGAGGGCTGGAGCGGCGGGTGGCTCGACGGAGACCGGCGCGGCGAGCGAACCGCGTACGGCAGGCGACCCGGCGACTGTCGCGTTCGGGACGGACGGGTTCACACCATCGGTGCGCTCCAGGACAGCGGAGCGCACACCAGGAGCAGGGCGCCCCGGAAAGTTCGGCGCTGGCGACGGTGTCGAATACCCGCCGCCGGTGAGTGTGGACCGAGGGCGGTCGACGAGCAGGCCGGAACGCAGGCCCGGCGCGGGTGCACACGCCGACGGCTCGGGGGTCGGTAGCGCCGTCCCGAGCAGCAGCCGTGACACCTCCGGGACGTCCGATGGACACGGGGCGGTGTCTTCCCACACGGATCAGCGGGCGACGGCCCAACCGGCCTCGTCCCACCCTCGAACCAGGCCGTTCGGGATCTTGGAAGATTTCGACCCCTCCGGGGGCGGTTTCCTTCCCAGATCTCCCATTGCGTCCGGCCGCCCCGGGGGGCCGGGCGGTGGGAATGGGCGGGGCTACGCGGTCGGACCCGAGCCTCGCGGCGGGCGGTGGCCGGTCGGGCCGGAGTTCGCGCCCGGGGCGTCCGTCGTCGACCCGTGGCCGCCGCTACCGGATGACGAACCGCTGTGGACGGTGCCGGCTCCGGCGTCGGACGCGGCACGGCTCGCCCGCCTCGACCGGGAACAGGCGGGCGACTGATGGAACGCGTGGCCTTTCTCATCGACTCCTCCGGCGAACGGGTGGACTGCCTGCTCAACCCGGAGACCGTGCAGGTGACCCGGCTCGCCGGCGTACGCCGTCGGGGTGTCCCCGACGGGCAGCTCACCGGGGCGGGGCTGGCCGATGACCCGCTGGTGTTCACCGGCGGTGGTCGCACCGAGCTGGTGCTCGACCTGCTGTTCGACGTCGACTTCGTCCAGGCGCAGGTCCGGCCCGCCGACGTGCGGGTGTTGACGCGTCCGCTGTGGATGCTGGCGGAGAACTCCACAGCCGAACACGGGTGGCTGCGGCCACCGCTGGTCCGGCTGGTCTGGGGCAAGACCTGGAACGTTCCCGGTGTGATCGTCGCGGTGGCGGAGCGGTTCGACGCGTTCACCGGCACCGGGTCGCCCCGGCGTTCGTGGCTGCGGCTCAAGCTCGTCCGGGCGGCCGAGACGGCCGACCAGGCGCAGGCCGGGTTCGCCGAGGAGCTGGCTGCCGCGAGCACACCGAGCGCCGCCCCGGGCAGCGCCGTGGTCGCCGCCGGTGACGGAGCGGCCGAGCCGGGCCGCTCCGGAGTGCGCTTCGACCTGCTGGCGAACGACGCGCTCGGCTCGCCGTTGCGCTGGCGGCTGCTGGCCGAACACAACCGGATCACCGACCCCCTCGCGGTGCCGGCCGGTACCACCCTCGCCGTCCCGCCGCCCGGCAGCGTCCCGGGCGGCGGCACCCCCGGGGCGACGCTGACCGGGATGGCGCGGGCGGTCGCCACCGGCACGTCGTTCGTGGGCGCGTCGATCGCCGCCGCCGTGGGCTGGGCCGGCTCGACGCTCACCCCCGCACCGGCCGGCGCCGCGCCGACCAGCACCGGTCCGACCGGTGGCGGGCCGGGAGGTACGCCGTGACAAGCGTCGCGCCCCGGGCGCTGATCGTCAGGCTGGACGGCGTCGAACTGGCCGCCGCGGCCCGTCAGCGGCTGCGCTCCCTGCGGGTGGCGGCACGGCTGGACCAGCCCACCCAGGCCGAGCTGGTGCTCGCCACCACCGCCGGGGTCGGTGCGTTCGACCCGGTGGTACGCCCCGGAACGACACTCGACGTACGCCTCGCCGACCACCCGGACGCGCTGTTCGCCGGGGAGGTCACCGCCGTCGAGGTCGAGTACGCGGCGGACGGCGTCGCGCTGTTGCGGCTGCGGGCGTACGACGCGCTGCACCGGCTGCGCAAGCGTCAGGGGTTGCGGGTCTTCACGGCGGTGACCGCCGCCGACCTGGCCGGCGAGCTGTGCGGCGAGGTCGGGTTGGACGTGGCGGCGGAGGCCGACGGGCCCCGGTTGGAGCGGCTGCTCCAGCACCGGCACAGCGATCTGGAGCTGCTGCGCGAGGTGACCGGCCGGGCCGGGCTGCACCTGGCCGTCGACGGCGACACGGTGCGGCTGGTGACCCTGGCCGGCTACGGCGAGCCGGTCGCGCTGGCCCTCGGCGCGGGTGTGCACAGCCTGCGGCTGTCCACAAACGCCGACCAGGCCAGCGGCACCAGCGCCGCGCTGGGCTGGCATCCCCAGCGAGCCGAACCGATCAGCCAGCGGGCCGACGAGGCGCGGTGCGCCCGACCGGCCGGCGACCGGCCGGACCCGGCAGACGTGGGCGCCGACGGGGTACGCACCGCCGTGGACCAGCCGGGCCGCAGTGACGACGAGCTGGCGGCGCTGGCCCAGGCGCGACTGGACACCCGGGCGGCGGCGCTGGTCACCGCCGAGGGGGTGGCCGAGGGCGATCCGGCGCTGCGGCCCGGCCGGCGGATCGACCTGGGCGGGGTGCCCGAGTCGGTAGCCGGGGCGTACGTGCTGACCGAGGTGGTGCACACCGTGGACGGCGACGGGCACCTGACGCGGTTCTCCACGGTGCCACCGACCGTCCCGTCGGCCGCGACGGCGGGCGCGGTGGTCACCCTCGGCACGGTCACCGACGTCGCCGACCCGGACGGGCTGGGTCGGGTCCGCCTGACCCTGCCGACGTACGGGGATCTGGACGCCGGGTGGCTGGGCGTGCTCTGCCCGGGGGCGGGTCGCGGCAAGGGTCTGGTGGCGCTCCCCGATCCGGACGACACAGTGCTTGTGGTGCTGCCCGGCGGTGAGCCGGCCTCGGGCGTCGTGCTGGGCTCGCTGTTCGGCGCCGTCGAGCCGTACGACGCGGGCATCGACGACGGCCGGGCCCGCCGCTGGACGCTGCGGACCGCCGGCGGCCAGTCGATCGTCGTCGACGACGTGCGGCGCAGCCTGCGCCTAGGCACCGAGGACGGCAGCTTCCTGGAGCTGACCCCCGATCTGGCCACCCTGCACGCCGCGTCCGACCTGGTGATCTCCGCGCCCGGCCGGGCCCTGGTGGTACGCGCCCGCGGCGTGGACTTCCTGCACGCCGAGTCGACCGAGGACCCGACCACCGCGGCGCGGCAGGCCCGTTCGCTCGCCCGCGCCCACCACGAAGGAGGCGGCTGATGCGCTGGATCCACCGCGACTCGGTGATCACCTGCGACCACGACGGCCGGGTCGAGAACCGGCCGTCGCAGCAGTGGGTGACGGTCACCGCCGTGCCGGTGCTGGTGGACGACGACCCGGAGGGACGGAAGATCGTCGCCTGTCCGAACTACGGCCCGACCATCAAGCCGTGCACGAAGACCGAGGCCCTGCGCGTCGGCTACAGCGACTGGCTGCGGGTCGACGGGCAGCGGGTCGTGCTCGACAACCTGGAGGGGTTCACCAACGGGACGCCGCCCAACGCGGTCCATCACACGGTGCGCGACCCGCGCCAGCGGTTCCTGAGGGCGGACCGGTGAGGGCCTTCCGGTTCGTCGGCGCCGGTTTCGACGCCGGTCGTACCGGTGGGTTGGCGCTCACCGCGGCCGGCGGCCTGGCGATGACCGACGGCGACGAGAGCGTACGCCAGGCGTTGTTCCTGTTGTTGTCGACGACGCCGGGTGAGCGGCTGATGCGGCCCGGGTACGGCTCGCGGCTGCACCGGCTGGTGTTCGCGCCCAACGACGACACGACAGCCGGATTGGCCATCCACTACGTCCGGCAGGCCATCGCCCGGTGGGAGCCCCGGGTCGAGGTCATCGACGTCGACGCCGGGCCGGATCCGGACGACGCGTGGCGGCTGGTGATCCGGTTGGACTATCGGGTGCGGGCCAGCCTCACCCCCGGGCAGTTGGTCTTCTCCGTGGATCTGCTGCCGGCCGACGAACCCGAGCAGGGAGGATCGTCATGACGCTGCCCGTGCCGCACCTGGACGACCGTGGGTTCCTCGACCTCGTCACCGAGGCCCGGGAACGGATCCGGCAGTCCTGCCCGGCGTGGACCGACCTGTCCGCGCACGACCCGGGCATGGCCCTGGTGGAGGCGTTCGCGCACCTGACCGAGGTGATGATCTACCGGCTGAACCAGTTGCCGGAGAAGGCGTACGTCTCGTTTCTGAACCTGCTCGGGGTCACCCGGCACGCGCCGACCGCGGCCTGGGCGGACGTCCTGTTCACGCGCGGCGGGACCGACCGCGTGGCGGTGCGGATCCCGGCCGGGCTGCGGGTCGCGGCAGCCCGGGGCGCCGACCCGCGGCCGGTCGTGTTCGTCACCACCGAACCGGCGGTGTTGCCCGCCGGTGAGGCGTCGGTGCTCGTACGGATGCACCACTGCGAGCCGGTCGACGCGGAGCTGCTCGGCGTCGGCACCGGCCAGCCGGGTCAGGTGCTGCGAGCGGCCCGCGCTCCCCTGGCGCACACCGCCGAGCCACTGGACCTGCTGCTCGGCGTCGAGGTGCCGGCCGGCACTGTGGAGTTGGGCGCGGCGGCCCGGGAGCACGACGGCCGCACGTTCGAGATCTGGCGGCCGGTGGACAACTTCGCCGGGCTCGGCCCCCAGGCCAAGGCGTACCTGGTGGACCGTTGCTCAGGCACCGTCACCTTCGCTCCGGCCCTCGACCTGCGGCCCCCCGCCGCGCCGGGCGAGGCCACGGCGGGCGCGCCGGCGCCGGTGCCCGTGGCGGCGGTGCCGCCGGCCGGGCGTCAGGTCCGGCTCTGGTACCGGGCCGGCGGCGGGCCGACCGGCAACGTGGCGGCGGGCACCCTGACCAGCCTGCGCGACCCGCTGCCCGGGGTGAAGGTGGACAACCCGGCGCCGGCCGCCGGCGGTCGGGACATGGAGGCGTTGGAGTCGGTGCTGCTGCGCGGCCCGTACGAGTTCTTCGCCCAGCAACGGGCGGTCACCTCCCGCGACTTCGAGGTGCTGGCCACCGGTTCCGGCGCGGTGGCGCGGGCCCGGGCGTTCACCCGCGCGGCGGTGTACAGCTTCGCCCGCCCGGGCGAGGTCGAGGTGGTGCTGGTGCCGTACGTGCCGGAGACCGCCCGGCCGGGTGGCCGACTGCCGGTGGCGGTGCTGCGCGAGCACGAGGTGCCCGAGGCGCGGCACCGGGTGGAGACGGACCTGGAGCAGCGCCGGATGGTCGGCATCCGGTCCCGGGCGACCTGGGCCCGGTTCAAGGCGGTGTCGGTGCGGGCCCGGGTGGTGGTCCGGCGGGAGGAGGACGTCGACGCGGTCCGCCGACGGATCCACGACCGGCTGCACCAGACGTTGAGTCCGCTGCCCACCGCGCTCAACCCGACCGGTTGGCCGTTCGGTGAGCCGCTGCGGGCCTCCAACGTGTACCGGATGCTGGAGCACGCCGAGCCGGGCGTGCGCTACGTCGAGTCGGTCCGGTTCGTGGTGGACGAGGCGCCGGACGCCGACGTCCGCGCCCTCGCCGTCGACCAGTACCAGCCCCGCACCTGGTACGCCGGCCGCGGGGCGGTGCTGTTCCGCTCCAGCAACGCCGGGGCGGGCTGGGAGCCGACCGGCCGGTTCGACGGGGAGACGGTGCTGCGGGTGGCGCCCGCGCCGGCGCCGGTGCGGCCGGGCATCGTGCCCCGGGCCGGCGCGGTGGCCGTGGTGACGCTGCGCGCGTCCGGCGGCTCGCGGGTGCACCTGAGCACCGACCTGGGTGAGACGTGGTCGCTGCTCACCGACCTGGACTCGCGCATCTCCGACGTGGCCTGGCTGGACCGCGACGGCGCGGGCGCGCTGCTGGTGGCCACCGACACCGGCCTGTACGAGGTGTCGCTGCTGCCCGGGGCGGTGCCGTTGCAGATCCTGGTGGACCCGTCCGACGCAGACCGGGGGTTCTACGCGGTGCGCGCGTTCGTCTCCGAGCGGGGGGCACCCGGGGTGGCGGTGGCGGCGCAGGCCGGCTTCGGGGTGTACCTGTCGACCGCCGGCGGCCGGCCCGGCAGCTTCACGCACATCGGTCTGGCCAACGTGGACAACCGGGTCCTCGCCGTGCAGTACGACGGGCCGGCCACGCTGCTGTGGAGCGGCGCCGGCGAACCGGACCCGAAGAAGCCCGGTCAGGGCTGCCACCGCGCCCGGCTGTTCGAGTCCGACGTGAAGTGGCAGTCCATGCAGGCCGGCTGGATCGGCGGCACCTGCCGGGAGCTGGCGTTCGCCGGCCAGCAGGCGGTGGCGGCCACGCAGAGCGGCGGTGTGGTGCGGCTGGACACTCTGGCCGCCCAACCGCAGTGGCTGCCGGTGTCGGTCAACTGCGGCCTGCCGCTGCGCGACCGCACCCGGTTCGTGCCGGTGGACGCCATCGCCGTGGCCGGCCCGGCAACCGCTACCGGCGGCACGGGCGTCGGCCCGGCCGGCGGTACGGCGGAGCGGCTGATCCTGGCCGGCGGCGAGCGCGGTGTGCACCGCAGCGTCGACGCCGTCGAGTGGACGCCCAGCGCCAACCAGGCCACCGCCGACGTGGTGACCGTCCCGGACACGTGGCTGCTCTGCTCCGGCGAGCACGACATCGAGGTGGTACGCCAGGATGCGACGCTCGGCGATTGAACGGCTGCTGCCCGCCGCGTACCAGCGGGCCTGCGTACCGGGCAGCGTGCTCTGGGCGCTGCTGGACGTGATGGAGCACCTGCACGCCCCGGACGAGGCGATCCTCGCCGAGGTGGACGCCCTGTTCGACCCGTACCGGGCGCCGGAGCACCTGGTCGTGCGGCTGACCCGCTGGGTGGCGATGGACCACGTGGTGGCGTCACCCCGACCGGACGCCCCGCTGCCGCTGCCGGTGGGCCGGCTGCGTGACCTGGTGGCGAACGGCGCGCTGCTGGCCCGGTGGCGGGGCACCCCGTACGGGATGCGCCGCGCCCTGGAGCTGGCCACCGGGGCGGCGGGGTTCGTCATCGACGAGCCCACCGAGCGGCCCTTTCACATCGTGGTACGGGTGCCGGCGTCCGCCGCCGAGCAGCTCGCCGTGATCACCCGCATCGTCGAGGCGGAGAAGCCCGCCTCGACCACCGTCGAGATCGTCGTGGAAGAGGAGTCGTCATGACCACCGAGTGGGCGGTCGTCGCCGCCGCCGAGCAGTTCACCCTCGACCCGCGCAACAGCGGAGAGCTGACCTTCACCGTCTCCAACCCGGGCAACGCGCCGGACACGGTGGTGTTCGACGTGGCGCCCGGCGAGGGCTCGCAGCGGGCGTGGTTCACGGTGGCCGAGCCCCAGCGCGTGGTGCCCGGGCAGGGTTCGGTGTCCTTCCTGGTCAAGGTGGCCGTGCCGGCGGGCACCCCGCCCCGGCGCTACGACATGACCGGGTTCGCGTACTCGGCGAACACCGCGCCCGAGGAGAGTTCCCGGTCCAGTGGTCGGGTCACCTACGAGGTGCGGGCGGTCGCCCCGCCCCGGCGTACCCCCTGGTTGTGGATCGCCGCGGCGGCGGCGATGGTGCTGGTGGTGGTGACCGTCGGGGTGGTGCTGCTGACCCGCGGCGGCGACCCGGCTCCCGGCGAGCCGCGGGTGGTCACCGTCGAGGCGGAGAGCCTGATCGACGGCGCGGTGGTGGAGTCCCCGCGCACCAGCGGCGCGACGGTGGTCGCGCAGCCGAACTGCTGCGGGGTGACCTGGTCCGGCGACAAGCAGCTGTTCTTCCAGGGGCTGGCCATCGGCGACCAGGTCACCGTGACGGTGCAGATCCCGGCGGACGGCACGTGGCGGTTCGCCGCCGCGCGGACCACCTCGTTCGACTACGCCAACACCGTGTTCGTCATCGACGGCGACCAGGTCGGTGGGACGTTCCTCGGCTTCACTCCGACGGTGCGCAAGACGGAGTTCCTGGACGTCGGCACGGTGCGGCTGACCAGGGGTCCGCACCGGGTCACCCTGCTGGTGGTGGGCAAGACGCAGGGCACCAACCGCTACTTCGCGGGCGTCGACGAGATCCGGTTCACCGAGCTCGTCGCGCAGGCCGTCGCCCGATGAGCGGCCGGCAGAAGGCTCTGCTGGGGCTGCTCGCCGTCGCGCTGGTAGGGCTGTTCGTGGTCGCGGCCGGCGCGGGCGGCGACGACCGGGGCGATCCGGGGGCGCGGCACGGGCTGGTCGACCGGTTGGGCGCGCTGGGCGGTGAGCGCTCGGCGGTGGACCCGGCGACGGTCGACGCCGACTGCGCCGACGACGCGGGCCGGCTGGTGTTCTCCGGCGGCTGCGTGGTGCGGGTCGCCGACCCCGGCGGGCTGCGCACGCTGGTGCTGCGCAGCGCGGCGCGGTTCACCGTCGTCGCGCCGGCGCCCGGGGATGCCGACCTGACCATCCGCGACGAGGTCGAGCCGGCCCCGGACGGCACCGGGGCGGTCGCGAAGGTCGCCGTCGACCAGGCCACCGAGGTGGGCCTGCGCTGTCCCGGCCTCGGCGGCTGCACCGTCGTCGTGGCCACGTCGTGAACGCGGAGGGAGGGTGCCGCCGTGGGTGACCTGCGCAAGCCGTTCCTGCTGCTGGCGATGCTCGCCATCGTCCTGGCCATAGGGGTGGAGCTGGGCGCCGGGCTGCTGCTCGGCGGCGCCGACGCCAGCTCGGCGCTGGCCGACAGCGCCGGCGCGCTCGACGTGGAGATCGACGACGTGTCCGGAGTCAGCGAGCCGTCCGGTCGGGGCACCGGTCACCTGGCGTTGATCGACGCGGTGGCGGTCTGGAGCACCGGGCTGTTCTGCCTGGGCCTGCTCCTGCCCGAACGTGTCCAGGGCCGGGTGCAGGGCGTCGCCAGCCTGATCTTCTCGATCATCCTGATCATCGTCGGGCTGGTCGCGCTGCTCATCGCGTTCGTGGAGCTGTCCATCATGGTGTCGCTGTTCCTGGCCGTCCCGTTCGGCACCCTGGCGTACCTGGCCCTGTGGGGGTTCTTCCCGGTCGGTGAGGCGTCGGTGCTGCTGGGGCTGGTGCTGCTGCTCAAGCTGCTCTGGGCCGGGCTGCTGGTGCTGGCCCAGCCACGCTTTCTGCAGAACAAGGGCCTCGTCCTGCTGATCCTCACCACGCTGCTCTGCACCGTCGTGCTGGAGTTCCTGCACCACCTCGTGCCGGTGATCCTGGTCAGCATCGTCGACGACGTGGCGGCTCTGGTCTTCGCGGTGGTCGCCATCATCTGGGGTCTGGTGCTGTTGATCGGTTCGATCCCGGCGATCGTCAAGGCCGTCCGGGTGACAGCGGCCCTACCGACCCGCTGATGCCCCGGTGACGGCGAGGGCCGCAGCCGTCGCCCGGTTCAGGGTGCCATCGGCTATCAGCACCGCGTGCCGGCCTCGTCGAGCGGCGCCGGCGGGGATGGTGACCGGTTGGTCGAACGCGAAGGCCACCCCCACGCCCGGATACATCGCGGTCCGCGTGAACCACCGGTCGCCGTCGTCGAGGCCCGTGAAGACCAGGGTGTACGCCTCACCGTCCGACCCGGTGCCGACGAGCGCCACCCACGGATCGGCGGAGCCGTTGACCGCCTGCTCCCCCGCCGCCGAGGCGCTGAACACCGACGCCGGAGAGGCTGAGACGGCCCGCCAGAAGAACCCGCCGTAGCCGGCACCGTCGGGGCGGCCGTTGGTGGCCGGGCTGCCCAGCCGCACGTCCTGGCCGGCCGGGGCGGTGAGGGTGTAGTCCAGTTCCAGCCGCCAGGCCGACGAGCCCTCGGTCAGCGGGACGGCGGCGAGCTGGCGATGCTCGGTGAGCAGCACCGCCCCGTGCGGGTCGCGCCACTCCAGCCGGTGCGCCAGTCGCTCGGCGGTCCGCTCCGACCAGCCGGTGTGGGCGATGACGCCGTGGTCGTCGCGCCAGGTGTAGCCGACGTCGCGCGCGTAGGTGCGTCCGCCCCAGAGGTTGGTGCCGTTGACGTCCTGCACGGCCAGGGAGGCGCCGAGGTGCCACACGTGGTCGGCGGGCAGCGCGTCGGTGACCACCGTGCCGGCGAGGGTGCGCACCGGGTGCAGGTACGGCCGGGGTCCGTGCCGCGCGTCCAGCGCCGGGTCGAGCACGTAGCGGGCCACCTCCGTCCCGCCGACCAGCAGCCGCGCCGGCTCCTCCCGGTCCCCGTTCACGGCAGGCCAGCGCGGGCGGGGGCCGGCAGCCGGTGGGCGACGGCGTGCAGGGCGGCCACGGTGTAGCCGGCGAGGATCGGCACCGCCACCGGCGTGACCAGGACGGCGAGCACTCCGGCCAGCACCGCCACCCCGCTCAGCGCCGCCCACCGGGTGGGCGCGTCCAGACAGGCGCGGGCGGCGGTGCGCGCCGCGGTGCGCCAGCGGGCGCCGCCGCCCACCTCGACGACGACCAGCCCGGCGTACCCGACCAGGCCGGCCGCGACCAGCGCGGTCACCAGCAGTGCCGGCGGGCCGCCGGGCACCCGGCCGGTCGCCAGCGCGGCCAGGTCGGCGGCGAGCAGCCCGGCCACGGCCAGGGCGAGCAGGCTCACCGGCACGCCGGGCAGCACCGCGCCGCCGAACCGGCGCAGGGTGGCGCGCGCCGACGGCCAACTGCCGGTACGCGTCCAGGTGTGCACGGCCGCGCTGGCCGTGCTCACCGCTGCGGCGGCGGTGAGCAGCGGCGCCGCCGCGAGGGTCAGCAGGATGCCGAGCAGCGCCAGGTCGGCGGCGTCGCGGGCGACGTCGCGCCAGTCCCGCCGCCCGCCGGCGTCGGCCGGTTCAGCCCTTGATGCCACTGGTGTTGATCCCCTCGACGAGCATCCGCTGGAACGCGACGAAGAACAGGAAGACCGGCAGCAGCGACAGCACCGACATGGCGAACATCGGCCCGACCGCGCTCTGACTCGTCGAGTCGATGAACAGGGTCAGCGCGACCGGCACGGTGTAGTCCTCCAGCTGGGACAGGAAGACCAGCTGGCGGAAGAAGTCGTTCCACGTCCAGATGAAGGAGAAGATCGCTGTGGTGACCAGCGCGGGGCGGCTCAGCGGCAGGATGATGTGCCGGAAGATGCCGAACGGGCCGGCGCCGTCGATCCGGGCCGCCTCGTCCAGCTCCCGCGGGACGCCCCGCATGAACTGCACCATCAGGAAGACGAAGAACGCCTCGGTGGCCAGGAACTGCGGGATGAGCAGCGGCAGGTACGGCCACTCGCCGCCGACCAGCCCGAGCGTGCGGAACAGGATGTACTGCGGCACGATCAGCACGTGCTGGGGCAGCAGCAGCGTGCCGATCATGACGGCGAACCACAGGCCCCGCAGCCGGAACCGCAGCCGGGCGAAGGCGTACGCGGCCAGCAGGCAGGAGAGCCCGTTGCCGACGACGGTGAGCAGGCTGACCATCGCGCTGTTGAGGAAGAACCGGCCGAAGCTGACGTCGAAGTTGGACCACCCGGCGGTGTAGTTGCCCGGGGTGAACCGCTCCGGCAGCAGCCCGACGTTGTTGACGATCTCCTCCTGGGACTTCACCGAGGTGCCGACCATCCAGATCAGCGGGTAGAGCACCACGGCGACGATCGCCACCAGGATCAGCAGTCGCAGCAGCGTTCGTCCGCCGGGGCGTCGGCGCGCGGTCGGCGCGGGCCCGGTCGGTACGCCGGCCGTCGGGGTCACCGCCACCATCACCGGTCCTCCCCGTCGGAGTAGTGCACCCAGAACCGCCCGGTACTGAAGAAGATCGCGGTGATCACCGCGATGGCGAGCAGGAACACCCAGGCCATGGCCGACGCGTAGCCCATCTCGAGGTCGGTGAAGCCGGTGATGTAGAGGTTCAGCGTGTACATGAGGGTGGAGTCGACCGGGCCGCCGGTGCCGTTGCTGAGCACGAACGCGGCGGTGAAGCCCTGGAATCCGTTGATCGTCTCCAGGACCAGGTTGAAGAAGATGACCGGGGAGAGCATCGGCAGGGTCACGTTGCGGAACTGCCGGAACCTCCCGGCCCCGTCGACCGAGGCGGCCTCGTACAACTCGGTGGGCACCTGCTTCAGGCCGGCCAGGAAGATCACCATCGGTGCGCCGAACTGCCAGATGGCCAGCACCATAAGCGTCTCCAGGGCCCAGTCCGGGTCGTTCACCCAGGGCTTGCCCTGGATCCCGACGAGGCTCAGGAGCGAGTTGAACGCGCCGTCGCGGTTGAACATGTTGACCCAGACGATGGCCAGCGCGACGCTGCCGCCGAGCAGCGACGGCAGGTAGAAGAGCCCGCGGAACAGCCCGACGCCGCGCCAGGCGCGGTTGAGCAGCAGCGCCACGCCGAGCGCCGCGGCGAGCTTGAGCGGTACGGCGATCAGCGCGAAGGTCACTGTGACCCGCACGGCGTGCCAGTACGACGGGTCGGAGGTGAACATCCGTTCGTAGTTGGCCAGCCCCACCCACCGCACCTCGGAGAACGGGGTGAGGATGTCGTAGTTGGTGAAGCTCAGGTAGAGCGACAGCAGCATGGGGACCGCCGTGACACCCATCAGGCCGATGAGCCACGGCGACAGGAAGACATACCCCGCCAGACCTTCGCTGTGCCGGAGGCCGGGCCCACGCCTCGTGGCGTGGGCCCGGTCGGTTCCGGGGCCGCGTCGGGTCGGGTCGGGTGCCGTGGTCAACGCCACGAGCAGCTCCTCTCCTCGCCTGGTGGGGCGGGTCAGGCGATGGCGGCCTTGCACGCCTCGACGAACTGGGCGGCGGCCGCGGCGGGGGTGGCCCGGCCGTACTGGGCGTTCTCGGCGGCCTTGATCAGCTCGGACTTGACCTTGCTGTGACCCTTGATCGGCACCTGCGGGGACGTGCCGAACTTCTGGGTCAGCTCCGCCTCGACGGCGATGGACTGCTTCATGGCCGGGTCGGTGGTGTCGTCGCTGACCACCCGACGCAGGTCCAGGTTGGACGGCAGGCCGCGGTCGGTGCCGAGCAGCTTGACCGCCTCCTGGTCGTTGGTCAGAAAGTTGATCACGTCGACGGCGACGTCCTTGTTCTTGCTGCCCTTGAACACCGACCAGTACATCGACGCCCGGGCCCACTGCGCGCTCGGGTCACCGGGGTAGGCGACCACGCCCAGCTCGTCCTTGGTGTTCTTCTTCAGGTCCGGCATCTGGTTGGCCCAGACCCAGGAGGTGGCCGACTTGCCGGTGACCACCAACTGCTTGGTGACGTCGCTGGAGTTGCCCTCGTGGATGACGTCGGCGGTCGGGGTGGCCCTGCGGTCCCGGGCGCCCTTCCACAGGTCGAACCACCGGGTCACGTCCTCGACGGTGAAGCCCAGCTCGGAGCCCTTGTAGAGGTCCTTGCCCTGCTGGCGCAGCCACACCCAGAACGCCTTGTAGTCGGCGCTCGGGTCCTGGGTGCCGGGCACCTTGGTCTTGGCGGTGACCTGCTCGGCCCAGGCGATGTGCTCCTCCCAGGTCATTCCGGTCGTGGGCTCGGGCAGGTTGTGCTTGGTCAGCAGCGTCTTGTTGTAGACCAGGCCCTGGGTGTTCTCCCCGGCGGCCAGGCCGGCGAGCTTGCCGTCGACCACCCCGTACTGCCAGAGGCTCTCGGGGAACTTCGAGGTGTCCAGCTTGCCGGACTTCTGGTAGGAGGTCAGGTCGAGCGTGGTGCTGCGGGCCGCGTACTCGGCCAGGTAGTTGTCGTCGATCTGGAACAGGTCCGGCGGGTTGCCGCCGGCGGTGAGCGTCGCCAGCTTGTCGAAGTAGCCCTGGTTGGCCTGCCAGGTCGTCTCGAATGTCACGTTCGGGTGCTTCTTGGTGTAGAGCGCGAGGGCGTCCTCGGTCAGCTTGGCCCGTGCGTCGCCGCCCCACCAGAAGATGGAGAGCTTGACCGGGGCGTTCGGGTCGGCGGCGGAGCCGTCGTCCCCGCACGCGGCGGCACCGAACATCAGCGGCGCGGCGACGGCCGCGGCGAGCAGGCCGCGCAGCAGCCGCCGCCTGGGCAGCGGGGTACGGTGATGACGCCCGGCGGGCGTGTCAGTGGTGGGGGGCGTTGCGGGGTGCATGAGCGCTCACTCCTCGGCATTAGGAGGCGACGGCGTCACCGGTGGCCGCGGTCGGGATGCCCGGGCCCGCAGGGCAATGCGGGTCCGGGCCAAGCGAAGCGGCCGGGGGACGTGCCGGTCGGGCCCGCGGGCCCGGGCCGGTCGAGTCGCGGATGACCAGGTCGGTCTGGAGCATTACCTGTGCAGTGGTACGACGGACGCCGAGTGCCGTGCCGGCGCCGAGCCCTCGCGCGCCGCGCGGTGACTCGATGTCCTGTTGCAGCAGCATGTCGACGGCCGTTCGGCCGGCGGCCGCGGTGGGTGTGGCCACCGTCGTCAGTTTGGGTCGGGTGAGCCGGCTCAGGGCGATGTCGTCGACCCCGACGACGCTCACCTCCTGCGGCACCCGGACCCCGAGCGCGTCGAGCCCCTCGATGAGGCCGATCGCCATCAGGTCGTTGTAGGCGAGCACGGCCGACACTCCGCTGCGCCGCACCTGCTCGGCGACGGCGGAGCCGCCGGTCTCGGTGGGCGCGTTCGGGCCGAGCATGGTCAGCTCGGCGCCGCCGGCGCGGGCGGCCGTGGCGGCGGCGCGGCGCATCTCCCGGTTGGTCCACGAGCTGCGCGGCCCGCCGAGCAACGCGATGCGGTGGTGGCCGAGGCCGATCAGGTGCTCGATCGCCGCCCGGGCGCCCTGCCCGACGTCCATCAGGACGCAGGGCAGGCCGGTCACCTGGCGGTTCACCACGACCAGCGGCACCTCGCGGCTGAGCTGTTCGATGAGGCTGTTGCTCATCCGCGGGCTGCACAGCAGCACCCCGTCCACCTGTTTGGCCAACGCGTGGACCAGTTCCTCCTCGGCGGTCGGGTCCTCGTTGGTGTCGGCCACGAAGACGTGGTAGTCGCGGTGCCGGGCCTGGCTCTCCGCCGCCTTGATCAGCGGCGGGAAGAACGGGTTCGCGATGTCGGCGATGATCAGCCCGATGTTGTGGGTACGCCCGGTGATCAGGGCGCGGGCGGCCCGGTTCGGCCGGTAGCCCAGGTCCTCCGCGCAGGCCAGCACCCGGACCCGGGTCTCCGGGTTGACCAGGTGCGGCGCGGAGAAGGTGCGGGACACGGTGGAGATGTGCACACCGGACGCCCGGGCGACGTCCCGGATGGTGACTGGCACGGCGGCCCTTTCGTCCGATGTGGCGGCGGTCACGTGGGTGCCGCCAATTAATGCAAACGGTTGCTCCAGTGTCAACGGTGGATGGTTACGGTTCTGTTGCGCCGAGGCTCCCAGCGGTGATCTACAGGCCCATAAATAGGAACATTTACCGCCGGTTGCGCCGTCGGCGTTGACGTCATCGGATCGACCGTGATTACTTCACTGCAAACCTTTGCAGGATCACCGGGGAGGCCACCGAATGTCATCCAGAGCCGGCGGACGGGTCCGGTACGCCGTCGTCGGCACCGGCGCGCGGGCCGAGATGTTCGTGCGCGCCCTGGTGCTCGACCACAGCGACACCACCGAGCTGGTCGCCTTCGCCGACACCAACCAGGCACGGATGGACGCGCACAACCGCTGGCTGGCCGAGCTGGGTCACCGTCCGGTTCCCACGTACCCGGCCGGTGACTTCGCGGCCATGCTGGACTCCGAACGCGTCGACGTCGTCCTGGTCACCAGCGTCGACGTCACCCACGACGAGTACGTGGTGGCCGCGCTGCGGGCCGGCCGGGACGTGGTGACCGAGAAACCGATGACCGTGGACGCGCCGCGCTGCCGGCGCATCCTCGACGCGGTGGCCGAGACCGGCGGCCGGGTGACAGTCGCCTTCAACTACCGCTACAACCCGTTGCACGAACAGGTCCGGCGGCTGCTCGCCGAGGGCGCGGTCGGCGAGATCGGCTCGGTGCACTTCGAGTGGCTGCTCGACGTCCGCCACGGCGCCGACTACTTTCGCCGCTGGCACCGCGACAAGGCCACCTCCGGCGGCCTGATGGTGCACAAGGCCAGTCACCACTTCGACCTGGTCAACTGGTGGCTGGCCGCCACCCCGGTCGAGGTGTACGCCGCCGGCCGGCTCTTCTTCTACGGCGACGGTGGCCGCCGGCACGGCTACGCCCGCGGCTACGAACGGGCGCACGGCTCCCCCGCCGCCGTCGACGACCCGTTCGCGCTGCGACTCGACGCGCACCCCCGGCTGCGGGAGTTGTACCTCGACGCCGAGGCCGAGGACGGCTACCAGCGCGACCGCAACGTCTTCGCCCCAGGCGTGAGCATCGAGGACGACATGGCGGTGCTCGCCCGCTACTCCACCGGCGCCACGATGACCTACCACCTCACCGCGTACGCCCCCTGGGAGGGCTACCGGGTGATGGTCAACGGCAGTCGAGGCCGCCTCGAACTGGAGGTCACCGAGAACGACTTCGTCGACCGGGGCACCGCCGGCGCGGTCAAGGGCGCCGCCCTGCACGGCGTCGAGGCGCCGGCCGAGGGCGGTGGCGCGACGCTCACGCTGCGCCCGTTCTGGGAACCGCCCCGGCAGATCCCCGTGCAGGGCCGTACCCGGCACGGCCACGGCGGCGCGGACGCCCGGATGACAGGCGTGCTCCTGGGTGGCCGGCCCGACCCGCTGGACCGCGCCGCGACCGCCCACGACGGCGCGTTGGCCCTGCTCACCGGCCTGGCCGCCAACCGGTCCTTCGAGACCGGTCAACCGGTCCGGGTCGCCGACCTGCTCACCCTCTCCTGACCACCGACGAGGAGCCCCGCCCCGTGCCGACGTCCGACCACACCGACCTGCTCCTGCCGTCCGAGCCCGGCCAACGCGCGCTGGCCCGGGAGCTGTACGCCCTCGCGGCGGAGCAACCGATCATCTCGCCGCACGGGCACGTCGACCCGGCCCTGCTCGCCGAGGACCAGCCCTTTCCAGACCCGGCGCGGCTGCTCATCGTGCCCGACCACTACCTGACCAGGATGCTGCTCAGCCAGGGCGTACCCCCGGCGGACCTGGGTGTGCCCACCCGCGACGGCAGCCCGACCGAGAGCGACGGCCGGGTGATCTGGCGGCGGTTCGCCGCGCACTGGCACCTGTTCCGGGGCACCCCGTCGCGGCTCTGGCTGGAGCAGACCTTCCGCACCGTGTTCGGCGTGCACACTCCCCTCGGTCCGGCCACCGCCGACACCCTCTACGACGAGATCGCGGCCCGGCTCGCCGAGCCGGACTTCCGGCCCCGGGCGCTGTTCGAACGGTTCGGCATCGAGGTCCTCGCGACCACCGAGTCCCCGCTGGACGACCTGGGGCAGCACGCCAAGCTCGCCGCCGACGGCTGGGGCGGGCCGGGCGGCCGCGTCGTCACCACGTTCCGCCCGGACGACGTGGTGGACATGGAGTTCGACGGCTGGACGACGAACGTGCGGCGCCTCGGCGAGCTGGCCGGCGAGGACACCGGCGCGTACACCGGCTACCTGGCGGCGCTGCGCGCCCGCCGGGCCGCGTTCATCGCCGCCGGGGCGACCTCGTCGGACCACGGGCATCCCACCGCGCGCACCCTGGACCTGACCCCGGCCGAGGCCGAGCGGCTCTACGACCGGGGCCTGCGCGGCGAGGCCGACGCGGCCGACGCGGAGGCCTTCCGGGCGCACATGCTCATGGAGTTCGCCCGGATGTCGCTCGACGACGGCCTGGTCATGCAGCTGCATCCCGGCGCGGTACGCAACCACAACCGCTGGCTGCACGCCCGACACGGCCGCGACGTCGGCGGCGACGTCCCGCAGGCCACCGAGTACGTGCACGCGCTCGCGCCGCTGCTGGAGCGCCACGGCAACGACCCTCGACTGCGCGTGGTGCTCTACACCCTCGACGAGGACACCTTCACCCGCGAGCTGGCCCCCCTCGCGGGTGGGTACGCGGCGCTGCTGCTCGGCGCGCCCTGGTGGTTCCTGGACTCCCCCGAGGTGCTGCGCCGATTCCGGGAGACGGTCACCGAGAGCGCCGGCTTCTACAACACCACCGGGTTCGTCGACGACACCCGGGCGTTCTGCTCCATCCCGGTCCGGCACGACGTGGCCCGCCGGGTGGACGCCGGTTTCCTGGCCCGGCTCGTCGCCGAGCACCGGCTGCCGATGGACGAGGCCGCCGAGACCATCGTCGACCTGGCGTACCGGCTGCCCAAGCGGGTCTTCAACTTCGGAGAGGCTGACCAGTGACCACCACCATCACGTCCGTCGACGTGCACGACGTGCGGTTCCCGACCGCCGCCCGGGGCGACGGCTCCGACGCCATCAACCGGGGTGACTACTCGGCGACGTACGTCGAGCTGGGCACCGACGCCGGACCGGTCGGCGCGGGGTTCACCTTCACCAACGGCCGGGGCAACGAGATCACCTGCGCGGCGGTGCAGGCGCTGTCCCACCACGTGCGGGGACGCACGATCGAGGAGATCGCGGCCGAGCCGGTGACGTTCTGGCGTTCGCTCAGCGCCGACGTGCAGTTGCGCTGGCTGGGCCCGGAGAAGGGCGTCATCCACATGGCGACCGGCGCTCTGGTCAACGCGGTGTGGGACCTGCGGGCCAGGATGGCCGGCAAACCGATGTGGCGGTTCCTCGCCGAACTGCCCACCGACGACCTCGTCGCCAGCATCGACTTCCACCACATCACCGACGCGCTCACCCCCGACGAGGCGGCGGCCATCCTCGACAAGGGACGCGACGGGCTGGCCGACCGGCTGGCCACGCTGGAGCGCGACGGTTTCCCGTCGTACACCACCTCGGTCGGCTGGCTCGGCTACCCGGACGACAAGGTGCGGGCGCTGACCCGGCAGGCGTACGACGGCGGCTGGCGGGCGATGAAGATGAAGGTCGGTGGCCCGCTCGTCGACGACCTGCGCCGGGCGCGGATCATCCGGTCCGAGATCGGCCCGGACGCGCTGCTGATGATGGACGCCAACCAGGTCTGGGACGTCGACGAGGCGATCACCGCGATGACGGCCCTCGCGGAGGTCGACCCGTACTGGATCGAGGAGCCGACCCACGCCGACGACATCCTCGGCCACGCCCGGATCGCCCGCGCGGTCACCGAGCTGACCGGCGGCCGGTGCCGGGTGGCCACCGGCGAGGTCGCCGCCAACCGGGTGATCTTCAAGCAGTTGCTCCAGGCCGAGGCGATCGGCGTGATGCAGGTCGACGCGTGCCGGGTCGGCGGCGTCAACGAGGTCCTGGCCGAGCTGCTGCTCGCGGCGAAGTTCGGGGTGCCGGTCTGCCCGCACGCCGGCGGTGTCGGGCTCTGCGAGTACGTCCAGCACCTGGCCATCTTCGACTACCTACGGGTGGGCGCCAGTCTGGACGGACGGATGATCGAGTACGTCGACCACCTGCACGAGCACTTCGTCGACCCGGTGCGTACCCGCGGTGGCCGGTACCTGTTACCCGAGCAACCCGGCTACAGCGCCACCATGAAGCCGGCGTCGGTCGCCGAGTTCCGCTTCCCGGACGGTCCGGCGTGGCGGTGACCGTCGGCGCCTCCCGGCTCGGCCTGGGTGTGCTGCGCCGACTGCCCGTCGAGGCCCGTCCGCTGATCCGGCCGGGCACCGTGCCGACCGGCGTCGTCCACCTGGGGTTGGGCGCGTTCCACCGCGCGCACCAGGCCGTCTACACCGAGGCGGCGGTGGGAGCGGTCGGCGGCGACTGGGGCATCGTGGCGGTCGCCCCCCGCAGCACCGCGCTGGTGGAGGCCCTCGCCGGGCAGGACAACCTGTTCAGCGTCAGCACCCTCTCGGCCGCCGGCAGCACCACCCGGGTGGTGGGCGCGCTGAGCGGCGTACGCCACGCGGCCAGCGACCCGGACGCGGTGGTGGCGCTGCTCGCCGACCCGGCGGTACGGGTCGTGACGCTTACCGTCACCGAGAAGGCGTACCAGCTCGACCCGGTGACCGGCCAGCTGTCCCCGGATTCGGCGCTCGCCGCGGACCTGGCCGGCGGCCGCCCGCCGACCACCGTGCCGGGCCTGCTGCTGCGTGGGCTGGCCGCCCGGGCCGCCGCGGACGCCGGGCCGCTGGCCCTGGTGAGCTGCGACAACCTGCCCGCCAACGGTCGACGGCTGCGGGGCCTGGTGGACCAGGCGGTCGGCAGCGCCACCGGGGTGCCCGCCGGGCTGGTCGACTGGGTCGCCGGCAACGTCACCTGCCCGGGGACCATGGTGGACCGCATCGTGCCGGCCAGCACCCCCGACACCATCGACGCGGCCCGGCGGGCGCTGGGTGTGACCGACCTGGCGGCGGTGGCGGCCGAGCCGTACGCGCACTGGGTCATCGAGGACGACTTCCTGGGCGGACGGCCGGGCTGGGAGCACGCCGGGGCGGTGCTCACCGGCGACGCCGGGCCGTGGGAGCGGTTGAAGCTGCGCGGCCTCAACGGCGTGCACTCGGCCGTGGCGTACCTGGGGGCCCTGGCCGGCCGGGAGACGATCGCCGACGCCCTGGAGATCCCGCACCTGACCGACGTGTTGCGCCGCCTGATCGCCGAGGACGTCGCGCCCAGTTTCACGCCGCCCGAGGGGGTGCGGGTGGTCGACTACGGCGAGCAGGCCCTCGCCCGGTTCGGCAACCCGGCGATCCGGCACCGCACCCTGCAGGTGGCGATGGACGGCTCGCAGAAGTTGCCGCAGCGGGTCCTGCACACCATCGCCGACCTGCGCGCCACCGGGCGGTCCGCGCGCTGGGGCGCGCTGGTCGTGGCGGCCTGGTTGCGCTTCGCGCTGGGGTACGCCGACGACGGCCGGCCGCTGCCGTTCCAGGACCCGCTCGCCGGGCCGATCCGGGCCGCGCTGGACGCCGGCGCGCAGAGCCCGGCCGGCGCGGTGGACGCGGTCTTCGCGCTGCGCGAGGTCATCCCGGCCGAGGTGGCCGGCGACGACGAGGTACGCGCCGAGGTGACCGCCTGGCTGACCGCCCTGGAACGCCACGGCGTCGAGGCCACCCTGGCCGGTGTCCGGTGAGCGGGCGCCTACCGCCGGCCGGTGCCCGGTGAACGGGGCGGCGCCGCCGACGCGGGTGGCGGTGATCGGGGCGAACGGGCACGGGCGGTGGCACCGCCGGGTGATCGCGCCGATGCACGCCGACGGCCGGTTGCGTCTGGTCGCGCTCGTCGACGTCGAGCCGGTGCAGGACGACCCGGAGGCGCCACTGCCGCCCGGGGTCCAGGTGTTCACCGACCACCGGGCGATGCTCGCCGCCACCCGGCCGCAGGTGGTGGTCATCTGCACCCCGCCGCACACGCACCTGCCGATCGCCCGCGACGCCCTCACCGCCGGCGCCGACCTGCTGCTGGAGAAACCGCCGGTGCTGTCCCTGGCCGAGCACGACGAGCTGACCTGGGCGTTGACCACCGCCGGCCGGGTGGCCCAGGTCGGATTCCAGGCGCTCGGTTCGGCGGCGCTTACCGCGTTGACCGACGCGCTGGCCGCCGGCCGTCTCGGCACGGTCACCGGAATCGCCACCGTCGCCGCCTGGCAGCGCCCGGACGCCTACTACGCCCGTTCCGCGTGGGCCGGCCGGCGCACGCTGAACGGGCGGCCGGTGCTGGACGGCGCGCTGGCCAACCCGTTGGCGCACGCGGTGATGCAGTGCCTCGCCGTCGCCGAGTCGCTCGGCGGGGCGCCGCCCTGGCCGGTCGCGGTCGAGGTGGAGCGATACCGGGTCCGGCCCATCGAGGTGGAGGACACCGCCGTGCTGCGGATCCGGTTCCGCGCCGGCCCTCCGGTGCTGGTCGCGGTCACCCTGGCCGCCGAGGAGTTCGTGGCCGGTGAGGTGGTGGTGACCGGCACCGGGGGGCGGGCGGTGCTGGAGTACCCGACCGACCGGCTGCGGCTGCCCGGTGACGTGGTGACCCGCCGGGTCCCCGGCCGGCAGGGTCTGCTGGAGAACCTGCTCGCGCACCGGGCCGACCCGCTCGGGGCGCCGCTCATCGCGCCGCTGTCCCGTACCGCCCCGTTCACCGCGCTGCTCGAGGCGCTGCGGGCCGCGCCGGAGCCACGACTGCTCGACGGCGACCTGGTCGTCGGTGTGGGCGACGGCGGCGATCGGGTCCGCCACCTGCGGGGCGTCGTGGACGTGCTGCGCCGGTCAGCCGAGCAGGGGGCGCTGCCCAGCGAACTGGGCGTGCCGTGGGCGGTGCCCGCGTACCGCGCCGAACTGACCGACAGCCGCCCCAACCACCACCACTGATCTGGGAGAGACCGATGCGCAGAATCCTCGCGGGCGCCACGGTGACCGCCCTCCTCCTCGTCGCCGCGCCGGCCGGGGCCGCGGCCCGACCCGACCGGCTCGGCGGGTTGGCTCAGCAGATCGGGCGGCAGACCCTGCCAGACCGGGACGGCTGGGCGGCCGACGGCCCCGGCACCACCGGCGGGTCGGCGGCCACACCGGAACGCACCCGCGTGGTCGGCAGCCGTGCCGAGCTGGTGGCCGCCCTGGGCGGCGACAACGCCGGCAACGCCTCCGACGCCACCCCGAAGTTGATCTACGTCGACGGTGACGTCGACGGCTTCGAAGGACCCGACGGCACCCCGCTGGACTGCGCCGACCTGGCCGACCCCGGGTACCGGCTGGACGCCTACCTGGCCGCGTACGACCCGGCGGTGTGGGGTCGGGTGCCGCCGGCCGGCCCACTGGAGGAGGCCCGGGTCCGGTCGGTGGCGAACCAGACCCGCCAGACGCAGATCAACGTGGGCCCCAACACGACGATCGTCGGGCTGCGCGGCGCACGGCTGACCGGACTCACCCTCATGATCGACCGGGCGTCCAACGTCATCGTCCGCAACCTCACATTCGTCGACGCGCGGGACTGCTTCCCCGCCTGGTCACCGACCGACGGCGAGGCCGGCAACTGGAACAGCCAGTACGACCAGATCTCCGTACGCCGCAGCGAGAACGTCTGGGTCGACCACAACACCTTCACCGACGGCGACAACCCGGACAGCGCCCAGCCGGTGCACTTCGGCCGGCCGTACCAGGTGCACGACGGCTCGCTGGACATCACGCACACCGCCAGCGGAGTCACCGCCTCGTGGAACCGCTTCACCGGGCGGGACAAGCTGATGCTGATCGGCTCGTCCAACACCGTCGGCCCGGACGTGGGACGGCTGAAGGTCACCCTGCACCACAACCTCTTCGACGGCGTCCTGCAACGGCTGCCCCGGGTGCGCTTCGGCCAGGTCGACGTCTACAACAACCACTACCGGCTCGGCGGCGACGACTTCCAGTACGCGCTTGGCGTCGGCGTGCAGTCGGCGATCTACGCGCAGAACAACTTCTTCACAGTGGACGCGGACCTCGACCCGGCCGACCTGCTCTACGACTGGGGCGGCACCGCCCTCAACGAGCGGGGCACCTGGGTACGCCAGGGCGGTGGCGCGGCGCGGCCGGTCGACCTGCTGGCGGCGTACAACGCGGCGCACGACCCCGATCTGGGCGCCGACGCGGGTTGGACGCCCACCCTGCGCCACGGCCCGGTCCTGCCGGCCCCGTTGGTCCCCCTCGTGGTCGGTCCCCTCGCCGGCGCCGACCGGCTGCCGATGTGAACAGCCGACCCGCCCGCGCCGGGGCCATCGAAGTGGTGATGATCGGCTATAAGTGACGCATGGACTTCCCGCCGCACCTGGGCAGCATGCCGATGCACGCGATCACGGAGATCCACGGTGAGCCGGGCCTGCTGGAACGCTTCCGGCTGGAGATCCAGCAGTTCGACGCCGACGCCCGCGCGAGGCTCACCGCCGCGCTGGACCTCGCGGCCGACCTGCACCGCGACGACCGGCGGGTGCGCGAGCCGTACCTCAACCACCTGCTGCGGGTGGCCATCCGGTTGATGCACCACTACCAGGTGCGCGACGTGGACGTGATCGTCGCCGGTGTGCTGCACGACTCGGTCGAGGACCACCCGGCCGAGCTGGCCGACGGCGAGGCGGGCACCGACCAGACAGCGGCGGCGCTGAACGCGCTCGCCGCGCGGTTCGGGCCGCGGGTGGCGGCGCTTGTCGCCGCCGTCACCAACCCGGCGTACGACCCGGAGCGTGACCGGAACACCCAGTACCGGGAGCACCTGGCGGTCAGCCTGGAGCGGGAGCCGTGGGCGCGCGTGATCAAGGTGTCGGACTTCACCGACAACGGCGTGGGCGTGATCCACACGGTCGGGCCGAAGGTGGTCTCCTCGGCCCGTAAGTACCGGCCGCTGGTGCCGCTGTTCCGCGATCTGATCGGCCGGCCGGACACCCCGCTGTCGCCGGCGGTGAAGCGGCACATCTTCGGCCAGCTCGACCTGGCCGAGGAGCGGTTCAGCGCCATCCTGGACCAGCCGGCCCTCCCTAACTGACCAGGTCAGGGCATCACTCGACCGGGTTCTGCGACAAGTTCTCAGATCCCGGGGACGCCTCCCGGCCGTACGGTTGGTTTTGCACCAGATGCGAACCAAGAGACCTCTTGGTCGAAATGCCTGGTGCGACCCGATCGAGAGGATGTGACCATGCGCGACCTTTCACGGCGCGATCTACTCAAGGCGACAGCGGTTGGCGCCGGGGCGGTCGCTCTGCCGGGCATGATGGTCGGCGGCAGCTCGGCGTTCGCCACGGACGGCCCCGGCCCGTCCGGTGCCACCTACCCGCCCGCGAAGCTGACCGGCCGCATCGTCCGCCCCCAGAGCCCCGACTACGCGGAGGCGAGCCTCGGGTGGGACGAACTGTTCGTGCGCTACCCGCTGGTCATCGTCTTCGCCCAGGAGACCCAGGACGTGGTGAACGCCCTCACCTGGGCGCGGCAGCACGACGTCGCGCTGCGGGTGCGCAGCGGCCGGCACAGCCTCGAAGGCTGGTCGAACGTCGACAACGGCATCGTGATCGACGTCAGCGAGCTGAAGGACGTCCACATCGACACCGCGACCCGTACGGCGAAGGTCGGCGCGGGGCTCAACCAGTTGGAGGCGGTGACCGCGCTCGGGGAGTACGACCTCGCGGCGACGACAGGCACGGAGGGAACCGTCGGCCTGTCCGGTGCGACCCTCGGGGGCGGCTTCGGGTTCCTCACCCGGTATCTCGGCATGGCCTGCGACAACCTGATCGGCGCGGAGATCGTCGTCGCGTCGGGTGTCAACGGCGCGAAGGTACTCGAGGTGGACCCGTGGAACCACCCGGATCTGCTCTGGGCCCTACGCGGAGCCGGAAACGGCAACTTCGGGATCGTCACCTCCCTGACGTACAAGGTGGCGCCGCTCAAGAGTGTCGCGTACCTGCAGGCGACCTGGTCGGGTCTCGACGACCTGCACGGAGTCTTCGACACCTGGCAGCGCACCGCACCGTTCACCGATCCCCGCCTCGGCAGTCAACTCGAGGTCCACCCGACCGAGATTCTGCTGTTCGCGGTGCTCGCCGAGGGGTCGGAGACCGAGGCGAGGAGGTTGCTGGAGCCGATTCTCTCGATCGGCAAGCCCGAGGTCACTGTGCAGATCGGCGGTTGGGGCGAGACGTACGCCGGATTTCAGATCCCGAACGACGAAGAGCCGGCGAAGTGGAAGTTCTTCTCACAGTTCACCAGGGAGCCGTTCCCGACGAAGGCGATCAGCGCCATCCGCGAGTTCATGGAGAACGCACCGTCGCCGGACAGCAACTTCTTCACCCAGGCCTTCGGGTCCGGAGCCCAACGACAGGAGCCCTTTGGCGGGGCGGCCTTTCCGCACCGTGACGCGCTGTTCTACTCCGAGCCCGGCGCGGGCTGGGGCACTCGCGGCGAGCCCGACAGCGATGACGCGGTCACCCCGATCGCCCAGACCTGGATCGCCGAGTTCAGCCAGGCGCTACGTCCCTACGTGGACGGCGCCTACGTCAACGTGCCGAACATCGGCATGGCGGAGTGGGAGAAGGCCTACTGGGGGCACAACTTCACGCGACTGCGCAAGATCAAGGCGAAGTACGACCCACACAACGTCTTCCAGTACGAGCAGAGCGTCCCGCCCGCGACATCCTGACCGGCCTCACCGGCCCGACCGGCCCGACCGGCCCGACCGGCCCGACCTGCGATGCGGGAGGCACGCCACCCCGCACCGCCGGATCACCTCCCACCCCAC
>NZ_VDFY01000080.1 GCF_006228125.1 Micromonospora orduensis
TTTTTTTTCAAGCAGAACCCGGCATACGAGATAGGCTCCGGTCTCGTGGGCTCGGAGATGTGTATAAGAGACAGGCGGGGGCGCGACTGCTGCTGCTGGGCGGTACGCCGTTCGACGAGCCGCTGGTGATGTGGTGGAACTTCGTGGGCCGCTCGCACGAGGAGGTGGCCGCCGCCCGGGAGGACTGGATGGCGGGGCGGCGGTTCGGGGTGGTCGCCGACGATCCGGCGCCGCCGCTGCCGGCCCCGGCTCTGCCCACGACCCGCCTCAAGGCCCGGGACCGCACCGGCGGTCTGCACGGCTGAGCTGCGCGTGTGGCCGGCGGTCGCGCGGGTAGTCGCCGGCATGCCGACCACTCTGATCACTCCCGTCGAGGACCGGAAACGTCTGGCCCGCCGGCTCGCCGGCAGCGGGCGGGGCTTCGCCGAGGAGTACGGGTTCCGGGTCACCAACAACCCGGCGAGCCTGTTCCAGGTGCTCTACCTCGCGGTGCTGCTGGCCCGTCGTGGTGACTTCCGGCGGGCGTTGGACAGTGCGCTCGCGTTGCGCGACGAGGGCTGGGACAGCGCCGCCCGACTGGCCCGTTCGCTGCACGAGGACCGGGTGCGGGTGCTGCGTGACAGCGGTCAGCGTGGCGACGTGGACGCGTTGGCTGCCGCACTGGGTGATCTGGCGCGTGCGGTGGTGGAGCGGTATCGGGGCGATCTGCGCCGGCTGCGGTCGGTGGCGCACCACGATCCGGCCCGGGAGCGGGCGTTGCTGGCCGACCTGCCCGGGGTCGACGAGCAGGTCGTCGACCTGTTCCTGCGGGAGGCGCAGGCGCTGTGGCGGGAGGTCGCCCCGGTGGCCGACCGGCGGGCACTGGCCGCGGCGCGGCGGCTCGGCCTGGGCCGTTCCGCGGACGATCTGGCGGGCCTGGCCAGCGGCGAGTCGGAGCGGCTGGCCTGGCTGGTGGGGGCGCTGGCACGGGTGGATCTGGAGCACCGGTACGGGGAGCTGACCGGCCGCCCGTGAGGTGCGCTGGCCCACAGTTCCGCAAAAACTGACCGTATGGAGGATGTTCTGTCGTATGGTTGTACCCGGCAGTGCTGGCCGCTCGGTTCGAGCGGGCATCCACCGCCTGGTGATCGCGATCCGGTTCGGGCGCGGTTCACCGCCTGGGCAGGTTTGGCGCCCCCGGTCGCGGTTCGTGACCCGGGGGCGCCCGCCTGTCCCGGCGTTCAGCGGGCCAGGCCCGCCAGCAGGTTCACCGTGACGGCGATGATGAACGCGCCGAACAGGTACGACAGCATCGAGTGCCGCAGGACGGTACGCCGCATCTCGTTGCTCGTCAGGTTCGTGTCGGAGACCTGGAACGTGGTCCCGATGGTGAACGCGACGTACGCGAAGTCGGAGTAGCGCGGCGGTCCGGGCTGGTTGAAGTTCACCCCGCCGTCCGGGCCCGTGTAGTAGATCCGGGCGTACCGGGTGGCGAACACGGTGTGCACCACCAACCAGGACAGCAGCACGCTGAGCACGCCCAGTCCGCCGTACAGGTCGCGGCCCAGGCCGGCGGGCGCCGCGTGCGCGCTGGCCACCACCAGCCCCACGGCCAGCAGGCTGGCCGAGCAGGCGACGAGCAGCAGCACGTCGCGGATGGCCCGGTTGGGGTCCTCGTGCACGGCGAGCGCCGCCGTGCGGCCCGCGTCCAGTGGCCAGATCTTGTGCCACACCAGCAACAACCAACTCAGCGCGGCCGCGTCCCACCCGGCGAGCGGGGCGAGCGACGCCGGTAGCACCAGCGCGAGGCCGGCACCCACGACGACGCCGACGGCCCCCACCAGGGCGAGTTGGGCGGCGGCCGGGGTGTGCCCGTCCGGCGGGCGCGACAGCGGGCCGGTGCGGGTCATTCCGGCGCCCGACGCGCCGGGGCTGGGGCCTTCACCGCCGGTTCAGATGCCGCGCAGGTGCTGCGAGACCCGGTTGTGCGTCTTGTCCCGGGCCTGCACGGCCCGCTGCGACGGGCTGACCTCGGGGGCTGCCTCGATGCCGGCCGACCGGGCCACCTCGGTGCCGTTGGCGTAGTCCACCGGCGGCAGGGCGCGCAACGCCTTCAGGACGTCCGGCGGGGCGCCCTCGCGTTCGGCCTCGCGGACGACGTCGTCCTTCTCGGCCGGGTAGTCCAGGCTCGACAGGTACTGCAGGACGTCGGCGTAGCTCGCCATGGCAGCGGCTCCCTCGTGGCATCGATGTGGTCACGACCGGCGGCGGTTACCCGCCCGCCGTCGCGTCACGCCCGCCCCGACGGGAAATCCGGCGCCGTTTCCACCCGGCCGCCGCGGGTACCCGCAGGCGCCGACCCGACCCGAGGGAGTACGGGATGAACTACGACACCTTCATCGACCAGGTTTCCCAGCGCACGTCGACGTCGTCCGAGCGGGCGGTCGAGCTGACCCGGGCCGTGTTGGAGACGCTCGGCGAGCGGCTGACCGGCGGCGAGGTGCTGGACCTGGCGGCGCAACTGCCGCAGCCGCTGCAACTGGTGCTCAAGCCGAGCCCGAGCACCGAGCAGGCGGACCGGTTCGGTGCGGCCGAGTTCGTGGCGCGGGTCGCGCTGCGGGCCGATGTGCAGGAGCCTGCCGCCCGGGACGCCGTGCGGGCGGTCTTCACGACGCTGCGCGAGGCGATCACCGGTGGCGAGTTCGACGACGTGGCCACCCAGCTGCCCCGCGACTACCGGGGGCTGGTGGAGCAGGCGATGGCGCCGGGCGCGACGCTGCGCCGCGCCCCCTGAGGATGGACACACAGCGGTTTACCAGGGCAACCACCGCTCTCCCGTTTGGCGCGGCGAATCAGCCTGGCCTAACCTTGTGCGTGCGAGGGGAGTACTTCCCACGAATCATTCCGGTCAGTACGGCGCGCCCGGCGCGCCTCGGGTGATTGCCCACCAGGTGGTGGGTGAAGGAGACCTCGAACATGACACGGTGTTCGAGGAGGCCCCATGACCGAAGTGTCGTACCTGTCCGCCGCCAGTGAGCTGTCGTCGGTGGGCACCCCCACGCTCTGGGCGGTGACCATCGCTGGTGTGCTGCTCCTGCTGGTGCTGGATTTCCTGGTCACGCGCCGCCCGCACGAGGTGTCCATGCGGGAGGCGCTCGGCTGGTCGGCGTTCTACATAGCGCTGCCGCTGGCGTTCGGCGGCTGGATCTGGGCGCGCTACGGCACCCAACAGGGCGTGGAGTACCTGACCGGCTACCTGGTGGAGAAGTCGCTCTCGGTCGACAACCTCTTCGTCTTCATGCTGCTGCTGGCCGCGTTCGCGGTGCCGGCGGTGCTCGCCCAGCGGGTGCTGCTCTACGGCATCGCCGGCGCGCTGGTGCTGCGGGCGGTCTTCATCGCCCTCGGCGCGGCGGCGTTGCAGACCCTCGACTTCGCGTTCCTGCTCTTCGCGATCATCCTCATCGCCACCGCGGTGAAGTTGCTGCGTGACGCCCTGTCCGGGCACCAGCAGGAAGTCGACATCAACAAGATGCGCTCGGTGAAGCTGCTGCGCAGGATCATGCCGGTGGTCGACGAGTACCACGGCACCCGGATGACCGTCCGGCAGGGCGCGAAGCGGGCACTCACCCCGTTCGCCCTGGTCGTGGTGGCGGTGCTGGCCACCGACGTGGTCTTCGCCGTCGACTCGGTGCCGGCGGTCTACGGGATCACCGAGGACCCGTACCTGGTCTTCGCCACCAACGCGTTCGCCCTGCTCGGCCTGCGGGCGCTCTACTTCGTCCTGCACGCGGCGCTGAGCCGGCTGGTGCACCTCAGCTACGGCCTGGCGATCATCCTGGCGTTCATCGGCCTCAAGCTGGGTCTGCACTGGGCGCACGGCATCTGGGAGAGCGTCCCGCAGATCCCCACCCTGGCCTCGCTCGGCGTGATCATCGGCGTGCTGGTGGTGGTCACGCTCACCAGTCTGCGCGCCACCCGCGGTGGCACGCCCGAGCAGCGCGAGGTCGTCACGGAGCGGCACTGACCGCGCCGCGCCGGGGCAACGAGGGGGTACGCGGGAAAGCTCCCGTCCCGGCCGGCGCGGATGGTACGACTGTGCAATGGGAATCGTGTCACCGGGCTTTCAGGGTCGGCCCCGATCGCAGGAGCCGGCCCTGCCACCCGGTCAGTACCTGACCGAGGACTTTCCGGTGCTGTCGGCCGGCCCGACACCCCGGGTGTCTCTGGACACCTGGGAGTTCGTCATCACCGCCGAGAACGGCAACGAGTTCCGGTGGTCGTGGCAGGAGTTGATGGCGCTTCCACAGGAGACGCCGACTGTCGACATCCACTGCGTCACCCACTGGTCCAAGCTCGGCACCACCTGGCACGGCGTCTCCCTGGACACGCTGCTCGACGGTGTGGACACCGGCGCGCACTTCGCGCTCGCGCACTCCTACGGCGGGTACACGACGAACCTGCCGCTGGACGACCTGCGCGGCGGCCGGGCCTGGGTGGCGCACACGTTCGACGGTGCGCCGCTGCCGGCCGAGCACGGCGGCCCGGCGCGTCTGCTGGTGCCGCACCTGTACTTCTGGAAGTCCGCCAAGTGGGTGCGCGGCATCCGGCTCAAGACGATGGACGAGCCAGGTTTCTGGGAGACCGCCGGGTACCACGACTACGGCGACCCGTGGCGCGAGCAGCGGTACCAGGGTGACTGAGCGCGCCGTGGCGACGGGCACGCCGGCCCGCACGCCGATCCGTTGGCAGGTCGGCCGGCTGGTGGAGCGGCGGGTGGAGACACCTACCGCGCAGACGCTGGTGCTGGAGGTGCCGGACTGGTCGGGGCACCTGCCCGGGCAGCACGTCGACCTGCGGTTGACCGCCCCGGACGGCTACCAGGCGGCCCGGTCGTACTCGATTGCGGGGCCGGTGGTGGACGGCCCGGGCGGGCCGCGGATCGAGGTGACCGTCCAGCGGGTGCACGACGGCGAGGTGTCCCCGTACCTGATCGATGTCCTCGGCGAGGGCGACCCGGTGGAGGTCCGCGGACCGCTCGGCGGCTGGTTCATCTGGCGGCCGGAGGAGACCGCACCGGTGCAGCTGGTCGCCGGCGGCTCCGGCATCGTGCCGCTGATGGCGATGATCCGGGCCCGCCGGGCGACCGGCAGCCGGGTGCCGTTCCGGCTGATCTACTCGGTGCGCACCCCCACCGACGTGATCTACGCCGACGAGTTGCGCCGCCGGGTCCGCGACGACTTCGGCCTGGATGTGGCGTACGTGTACACGCGCGAGGCGCCCGAGGGCTGGCGCGGCGATCCGCACCGGATCGGGCTCGCCGACGTGAACACCCACGGCTGGCCGCCGGACCTGCAACCGCTCACCTACGTGTGCGGCCCGACGGCGTTCGTGGAGACCGTGGCCGACCTGCTGGTGGCCATGGGCCATCCGTCGAGGCAGGTCAAGACCGAACGCTTCGGCCCCACCGGCTGACCGTCCGCCCGAGGCAGGTTCAAGGAGACCCGATGACCGAGATGTCGTACCTGGACGGCAACATGCTCGACGGCCCGATGCGCGAGCTGTTCACCGTCGACCTGAGCACCGCGATGGGCCGCTGCGAGAACTGCGGGATGACCGGCTCGATGGCCAGCCTGCACGTCTACTCGCACGCCCCGGGCCTGGTGGCGCGCTGCCCGTCCTGTAAGGAGGTGATGGTGCGGCTGGTCCGCGGGCCGGACCGGGCCTGGCTGGACATGCGCGGCACCACCTACCTCCAGGTCCCGATGCCGATGGAGCAGACCCGCCCCGGGCCGCTCTGACGCGAGCTGACTCCGTCGATCAGCCAAAAGGCGGCCTTGGGCTCCCACGACAGGTCGGGATAGGTGTCGCCGGTGCGGCGGTCGAGGACCTTGACGATCCCGAGACTGGCCGTCCAGTCGCCGTGCCGCTCGTGCCGGCACTGGACGCCGCCGCGACACCCGTGCGGCACGAAAGCGCCGATCCCACCTGACCGACTCGGTTTCCTGCCGGGGTGAGCGAGTCGAATAAAGGGGTGCGGCTGGCCGGGCCCGCTCATAGGCTCCGGTCCCCGGGCCGGCCGGCCCTCCCGTCCTCGGATCGGAGCTGAGCGCAGCCATGACCAGCCACCTCTTCGCTGTGTGTTTCGGCGCCAACGAACCCCTTCGTGTCGCGCGGTTCTGGTCCGAGATGCTGGGCCGGGAGCTGGTCGACGACCCACACCACGGCGTGATGCTGCTGCCCGGCGACGACACCGGGTTCCGGCTGCGCTTTCCCCTCGTGCCGGAGCCGAAGGTCGTCCAGAACCGGGCGCACCTGGAGTTGACGAGCGACTCCCTGGAGCACCAGCGGCAGACGATCGCCAGGGCGCTGGAGTTGGGCGCACGGCACATCGACATCGGCCAGCTCCCCGAGGAGAGCCATGTCGTGCTCGCCGACCCCGAGGGCAACGAGTTCTGCGTCCTCGGCCCGGGCAACACGTTCCTCGCCGGCTGTGGGTTCCTCGGTGACCTGTCCTGCGACGGTTCCCGGGCCGTCGGCTACTTCTGGTGCGAGGCGCTCGGGTGGCCACTGGTCTGGGACCAGGACGAGGAGACCGCGATCCAGTCGCCGCTGGGCGGTCCGAAGATCACCTGGGGTGGTCCGCCGTTGATGCCGAACGGGGGCCGGGACCGAGTGACGTTCGACCTCGTTCCCGGCGTCGGCGACGACCTGCGGGTGGAGGTCGACCGCCTGCTCGCCCTCGGGGCCAGCCGGGTCGGCGACGGGCACGACGGGTCGCTGGTGCTGGCCGATCCGGACGGCACCGAGTTCCGGCTGGTGACCCACCCCGGTGCCGCCTAGGACGGTGCGCGACCCGTGCGGACGGCGTACGCCCGCCTCATCTTGATGTAGTTGCCGCAGCCGGCCATCGAGCACCAGCGGCGGGCCTGGTTGCGGGAGGCGTCGTAGTACGCCCAGCGGCACGTGTCGCGGGCGCAGACCTTGAGCCGCCGCCAGGAGCCGTCCGCGGCGCACTCACCGATGGCGTCGACCAGCCCGGCGACCGCCTGGTCCAGTGGGGTGTCGCCGACGGCGACCAGCCGGTGGCCGTCGGCGGTGAAGCGCGGCGCGACGGGCATCGCCGCCAGCGCCTGGTTGAGGCGATCGAGCGCGCCGGGGTCGGCGCGGTGGCCGGCGTGGCCGAGCAGCACCGCGCGCAGGCCCTCGCGGATCGTCACGGCCGCGTCGAGGTCAGCCTGCCCGAGGTGTACGCCGGCCGGCAGCAGATGCCGCTCGGCGAACCAGTCGCGCAGCCGGTCCGGGCTGGTCAGCGTCTCGTCGTCGATCTGCGGCTCGAAGGTGTTCACGAAGTCCCGGATCAGCCGGGCGGCCGCCGGCACCGCGACGTCGTCGTCCACCGGCCACCCCCCTCGCTGTGACACCACCGTATCGCCTTGACAGGTGTGAAATCGCCTGCGAGGGTCGGAACTACACCGGCGAAGTCGTTTTGCTGGTGTGACATGTCGGGGAGGGACGGGTCGTGGCTTCCACGCTCAAGGACGTGGCGCGGCTCGCCGGGGTGTCGGTCAAGACTGTCTCCAACGTGGTCAACGGTTACCCCCACGTGAGCGCCGACGTGCGCCGTCGCGTCGAGGCCGCCGTCGCCGAGCTGGGCTACCGGCCGAACGCGTTCGCCCGGACCCTGCGGACCGGGCGCGTCGGCGTCCTCGCCCTCGTCCTGCCCGACACCGACCTGCCGTACGCCGACGACCTCACCCGCGAGGTCGTCCACGCGGCCGGGCGTGCCGGCTACCGGGTCGTCGTCGAGCGTGGGCCCGAGGAGGAGGGCTCCAACAGCACCCGCCCGATGCCCGTGGACGGGGTGCTGGTCGGTGCGCCCGGCGAGACGGCCAGGGCACTGACCGCCGCCGGCCGTCCCGTCGTGCTGATCGGGGGCGGAAGCTCCGACGGGTCGTGCGACCAGGTCAGCGTCGACGTCGCCGGGGCCGCCGAGGACGCCACCGCCCACCTGCTGCGCACCGGCCGCCGCAGGATCGCCGCGATCGGCGCGTACCCCTCGGGACCCGGCGGTGTGCCGCGTTCGGGCACGGCCGGCTACCACCGCGCGCTGCGCGCGGCCGGGGTGACGCCGCTGCCCGGTCATCTGCTGCCCGCCCGGCACGACCGCCGGGCCGACGGCTACCGCGCGGGCCGCGACCTGTTCGCGGGCCCGGACCGCCCGGACGCGATCTTCTGCCTCTCCGACCGCCTCGCGATCGGCGCGATGCGGGCGGCCTTCGACGCGGGGCTGCGCGTCCCCGCCGACGTCGCCGTGATCGGCGTCGGCGACATCGAGGAGGGACGCTACTCGCGGCCCACCCTGAGCACGGTCGCCGTCGACACCCGGTTCCTCGCCCGGGAGGCCGTGGCCCGCCTCACCACCCGGATCGGACAACCCGACACCGCGGCCGCCGAGATCATCGCGCCGCACACCGTGCTCCCCCGGGAGAGCACCGAGGTCCCGGCGACCTGAACAGGCCGCCGCCCGCACGATTCGCGCCGACCGGTTGGACACGGCCGTGCGGGTCGGTCAGAGTGGTCGGCCGTGAGATACCTGCGTACCGGTGGTCCCGCCGCGATCCGTCGGCCCCGGCCCACCGACGTCGAGGAGTTCGTCGCCGCCGCGCGGCGCAGCCGGGACCTGCACCACCCGTGGCTGGTCGCGCCGGGCAGCCCCGAGGAGTACGACAGCTACCTGGCCAGGATCCGTCGCCGGGACAGCGCCGGTTACCTGATCTGTGACCGGGCCACCGGCGCGATCGCCGGTTACGTGAACATCAGCGGAATCGTGCTGGGCGCGCTGCGCGGCGGCTACCTCGGATACGCGGCGTTCGCGCCGTACAGCGGCACCGGGCACGCCTCGGCGGGCATCGCGCTGGTGATCGACCACGCGTTCACCGCCGTCGGGCTGCACCGGCTGGAGGCGAACATCCAACCGGGCAACGAGCCGTCCCGCCGGGTGGCCCGCAAGCTCGGCTTCCGGTTGGAGGGCTTCTCGCCGGATTACCTGTTCATCGACGGCGCGTGGCGCGACCACGAGCGATGGGCCATCACCGCGCCGGACCGGGGCGTCGGCGACACGATCATGTAACGACGTCCGTCGATCGGTCGGGGCACTGGGGGTTTGGTGGCTCGATTACTCTCGGACAGGTGACGGTGACGGTCGACCATGGCAGTGAGCCGTGGCCGGTCCGTGTCCGTGGCCCCCGGGGGGAGGTCCTGGGCGCGGGCATGCTGATCGACGAGCGTCAGATCCTTACCTGCGCCCACGTCGTCGCTGGCGCGTCGGAAGACCCGTACACCGCCCCGACCGGGCCGATCGGCGTCGACCTGGTCGGCCAGCCCGGTTCGCCGCGCGTGTCGGCGCGTGTCGTACCGGACTGCTGGGTGCCACCCACCGACGAGGGCGGCGGCGACGTCGCCCTGCTGGAGCTGGCGCGACCGCTGTCGCCCGGCCCGTACGCGCCGCTGCGCCGGATGCGACTGTGGGACCGGCACGTGGTGGTCCGCGGCTTTCCGGACACTCTGGAGCAGGGCCTGTACGTGCGGGCGCGGCTCGCCGGCCCGTCGGGCACGCGACGGGAACGGGTCCAGATGGACGCGGCCACCACCGGCCCGCAGATCAGCCCCGGCTTCAGCGGCGCCGCGGTGGTCGACGACATCACCAGGACGGTCGTCGGGATGGTGGTCAGCACGTACCGGGACAGCCACGACGCGCCTCCGGTGGGCGTCGGCGCCACCCCGGCCAGCGGCCTGTCCTGGATGATCCCGGTCGAGACGATCCTGCACCACCTGCCCCGGCTCGGCGACCTGGTCCCCGGTACGCCGTCGGTCGACCGTGGCTTCCTGGCGGCCAACCACCTTCCGGTGGACCCGGCGGTCGCCCGCCAGATCACCGACCTGTTCACGCAGCAGCTCGACGCCAACGTGCTGATCGTGGTCACCGTCCACCCGGGGTCCGCCTCGGCGGCTGCGGTACGCCAGGCCGCGGTGCGCTCCAGCCGGGAGCTGCGCCCGACCGGAGCACCCACCGTCGCGGACGACCGAGCCGACGTGCCGCCGGTGGGCAGCATCGACCTGGCCGTGGACGTCACGGGCCGCCCGACCGAGGCGGTGTCCCAGCGGATCGCCGAGTGGACCGGCGCGGCCGACGACGCCGCCGACGGCCGCGCCACCGCGCTGCCCCCACGATCGTCCATCATCGACAACATCGACGAGGCCGGCGATCCCGAGACGCTGCTCTCCGACGTCGTGATGCCCCTGATCGACCAGGCCGCCACCCGGGACCTGCGGGTGCTGCTGACCTTCCGCGGCGAGGCCGTCGGGTTGCGCCTCGCCCTGCTCGCGCGTCGCGTCGCCACCCTCGCGGCCACCGAGGCCGCCGCCGAGAGGGCGTACCGCGCGGTGGCCCCGCTGGTCGCCGACCCGCCGCGGGTGCCGTCCCGGTCGACCAGGCTGCGGATCCGCCTCACCGCGCTGCGTGCCATGGCCGACCAGTCGGCGCTGGCCGCCTGGCTCGCGTCGACCGAACGGGCCGTCGACCGTGCGGTACGCGAGGCCGAGACGGTCCGGCGAAAGCTCGTCGCGGTGGAGGCTGACTGGTCCGAGCTACGCGGCCGCCTCGACGGCTTCCTCGCCATGGCCGTCGACAACGGCCTCGACGAGGACGCGGCGCTGAGCCCGCTCTACCGCCGGGCGTACGAGCAGCTCACCGGCGGGGCCTGCGACCTGGTGGCCGCCGCGGCGGCCGTGCACCGGTACGCCGACGCCGTCCGGCACGGGGTCGGCGCCCGCAGCGGAAGGGGTGTGTCGTGACGTCGTGCACGCGGACGCCGGGCTGCGCCGGCACCGTCGACGACACCGGTTACTGCGACGTCTGTGGCCTGGCGCCGCTGCCCGCCGCCGACCAGAGCGGGGCCACGGCATCGGCGGTGACCCCCCTCGCGAGCACCCGGGACAACTGGACGGTCGCCAGCCTCGTCTCCCTGCCGGTGCTGGCCTTCTCGACCGACGGGGACGCGACCCAACCGCCACGGGTGCCGGAGGAGGCCCGCTTCTGCCCCGGCCCGGGCCGGCACCCGGTCGGTCGTAGCCGAGGCGGCCGGCCCGGCCTGGACAGGGGCTTCTGCCCGCGCTGCCGGACGCCGTTCAGCTTCCTGCCCAGCCTGGGCCCCGGTGATCTGGTCGCCGACCGCTATCAGGTGGTCCGCTGCCTGGCGCGCGGCGGCCAGGGGTGGGTCTACCTGGCCCGCGACGCCCACCAGGACGACCTGGAGGTCGCGCTGAAGGGCGTGCTGCACGCCAACGACGAGACCGCCCTCGCCGCGGCGATCCAGGAACGGCAGTTCCTCAACACGGTGGACCACCCGAACATCGTGCGCAGCACCGACTTCGCCACCCACGACGACCCGGTTGCCGGGCCGACCGGCTACATCGTGATGGACTACCTCGACGGCATGTCGCTGCGCCGGCTGCTGGTGGCCGCCGGGGACGCGCGGCAACCCGACGTCGCGCTCCCACTGGACCACATCCTCGCGTACGGCCACGAGATCCTCGCCGCACTGGACTACCTGCACCGGCGCGGGCTGCTCTACACCGACATGAAGCCCGACAACGTGATGCGCACGGCCGACCGCATCAAGGTGATCGACCTGGGTGGGGTCCGCCGCAGCGACGGCACGTACGAGAACCTCGTCGGGTCCGCCGACTTCCTGGTCAGCATCGAGGAACTCCGGGCGCGGGGCGCCACACCCCGCTCCGACCTGTTCGCGCTCGGCCGGACACTGGCGGAGCTGTTCGAGCACCGTACGCCCGGCCCGGACACCCCGGGGGCGGCGGCCGACGCGCTCGGCGTCGAGTCGTTCCGCCGGCTCGTCGCCCGGGCCGTCCACCCGCAGTGGGACCGGCGGTTCGCCTCGGCGACCGAGATGTCCGAGCAGTTGCTCGGGGTGCTGCGCGAGATCCTGGCCGGCCAGCCGGACCGGCGGCAACCCGAGCCGGTGTCGCTGTTCCAGCCGTCCGCGCAACTGCTCGACGCCGGTCTCGGGCTGGTGCCGCCGTTGCACACCTGGGTCGACGGCCCCGACACCACGCTGCTCGACGACGGCCGTCCCGCCGCCCACGTGGTGGCTCTCGGCCTGCCGACGCCCCGGCCCGACCCCGACGATCCGGCCGCCGACGACCTCGCCGCCGTCGGCGCACCGGATGCCCGCAGCCTGCTCGCCAAACTCGCCACGGTGGGCCAGGTGTCGGTGGAGGTCGAACTCGGTCGCTGCCGGGCGTACCTCGCGTTGGACGACCGCCGGTCGGCGGCCGAGGCGTTGGCCGAGGCGGGGATGATCCTCGGCGAGCGGGCCGAGGCGGACTGGCGGATCGCCTGGCACCAGGCGCTGCTGGCGCTCACCGACGACCGGATCGCCGAGGCGCGGCGGCAGTTCGACGCGGTGTACGGCGACATCCCAGGTGAGATCGCCCCGAAACTCGGGCTGGGCTACTGCGCGGAGCGTGCCGGCGACGCCGTGCTGGCGGCCCGCTTCTACGCGGCGGTGTGGCGGCGCGACCCGTTCCAGGCCAGTGCCGCGTTCGGGTTGGCGCGGCTGCGGCTCGCGGCGACCGACCGCGTCGGGGCGGTCGCCATCCTCGACGAGGTCCCGGCGCTGTCCCGACACCACGACGCGGCCCGGGTCGCCGCGGTGCGCGTGCTGTCCTCCCGGCTGGCCGGTGGGCCGCCCACAGCGGCCGAGCTGGAGCAGGCCGTCGGGCGGCTGGCGACGCTGCACCTGGACGGCGGCGAACAGCAGGGCGAGTCCCGCGACCGGCTGACCACGGCGATCCGGGAGATGGCGCTGGAGCTGCTGCGCTCCGGCGCCGCCGGTGCGCTGGCCCCGAGCCCGGTGCTGGGCGAGCCGCCGACCGAACGCGCGGTACGCGTTCTGCTGGAGCGCTCGTACCGGGCGCTGGGGCAGCAGGCGCACCGCCCCGACGACCACGACGTGCTGATCGACCGGGCGAACGCGGTCCGGCCCCGCACCCGATGGTGACCGAGACGACGACCCGGAACGGAGCGTGAATCGGTGGACGCCGGCATGGAGTTCAGTCTTCAGGTCAGCCAGAACAAGTACCTGCCGGCGAACGGCCGCGAGATGCACGCCATCCTCTCGGTCGTCGGGGAGTCGTCGGGTCCGGAGACGGTCGGGCCGGCCCGGGCGGATCCGCGCCGGCTGGTCGAGGTGCTGGTGATCGACTGCTCGGGCTCGATGGCGAACCCTCCGACCAAGATCGCGGCGGCGCGACGGGCCACCGCCGCTGCCATCGACGTGCTGCCCGACGGCGTCCGGTTCGCGGTGGTCGAGGGGACCGAGCGGGCCCGGATGGTCTTCCCCTCGGCGTCGAGGCTGATGACCGCGTCGGCGGAGACCAGGGCGCACGCCCGGGCGGCGGTGTCCCGGCTCAGCCCGGGCGGTGGCACGGCGATGGGCAGTTGGCTGGCCGCCGCACGGGATCTGCTGCCGGACGACCCGTCGGCGATCTGCCACGTGCTGCTGCTGACCGACGGCATCAACCAGCACGAGACACCGCAGGAGCTGGAGCGGGTGCTCGACACGTGCGCCGGCCGGTTCGTCTGCGACGCCCGGGGCATCGGCGACGGGTGGCATCCCCGGGACCTGTTGCGGATCGCCGGCGTGCTGCGCGGCACCGCCGAGGCGGTGCGCCGCCCGGCCGAACTGGAGGCGGGGTTCCGGGCGACCATCGACGCCGCGCTGGGCAAGCTGCTGCCCGACCTGCGGATCCGGGTGCGGACCATGCCGTACTCGACGGTGGCCTTCGTCAAGCAGGCCAGCCCCACCCTGACCGACCTCACCGGGTACGCCGACACCGTCGACGATCGGACGGTCGAGTTCGCCACCGGGTCCTGGGGTGCGGAGCGGCGGGACTACCACCTCTGCCTCACCGTCGACCCCTCGGCGGCGCACCTGGAGGAGGACCAGATGGCCGCCCGGGTCACCCTGCTCGTCCAGGGGGAGGTCCGGGCCGGTCCCGCCCCCGTCCTGGTGCACTGGACCGACGACCTGGTCAAGTCGTCCCGCCTCGATCCCCGTGTCTCCCACGTGACCGGGCAGGAGGAGGTGCGTCAGGCCATCAACGCGGGCTGCGACGCGTACGACCGGGGGGACCGGGTCGAGGCCCACGCCCAGTGGACGCGGGCGGTGGAGCTGGCCCGGCTGGCCCGCGACGAGAAGGCGCTGGAGCAGCTGCGGTACCTGGTGGACCTGGAGCCCGACGGTCTGGTCCGGCTCAAACCCAATCTGAGCAGGGTGGACGTCAACGTCAGCCTGCTGTTCTCCAGCCAGACCGTGCACGCGACGGGCACACCCGAGCCGGTCCCGGACGCCCCGGTGGGTGAGGACCGGCTGTGCGCCGCGTGTGGCCACCTGTCGCCACCGGACGCGGTGTACTGCGAGCAGTGCGACGCCGTCCTGGACGACCCCGGCTTGAGCGGGGAGGCGGCGACGTGACGGTGGCGAACCCCGACGGTCGCCCGTCGCGGCAGGTCAGCACCACCCGGCGTACCCTGCTGCGACTGCGGGCGGCGCTGCTCGCGGCCACGGCCGTCGCCCTGGTCGCCTGCCTGGCGGTGTTCCTCGGTGTCGCCCGCACCGCCGACGCGGCGGCCGACCGGTCGGTGCCGGCGATCCTCGCCGTCCACGACGCGCAGCACGCGCTGCGCAGCGCGCACGCGGCGGCGGTGCGCAACCTGACCGACAGTGGGCTGCTGCTCGGCGGCCCGGGGGTGGACTACCAACGCCAGATCGCCGGCGCGGGGCAGTACCTGACCCTGGTGGCCGAGAACAACGCCGCCGGGGACGGCGGCACCCGCGACATCCAGACGGTGGAGGCGCTGCTGGTCACGTACACCGGTCTGATCGGTCGGGCCGACGCCAGCTACCGCGACGCCAGCCTGCCGGCCCTCGGCGGCGCGTGGCTGCGGGACGCGGCGAGCCTCATGGACGACATCCTGAGTCTGCTCGACGACCTGCTGGCCAAGCAGGTGTCCGTCCTGGACGAGCAGCGGGACAACGGCTGGACGCACCGGCTGACCCCGGCCGTGTGGCTGCTGCCGCTCCTCGTCCTCGGCGCGCTGCTGGTGCCGACGCAGATCTACCTGTCGCGCCGCTTCCGCCGGGCCCTGAACCTGCCCCTCCTGCTGGCCAGCGTGGCGACGCTGGGGATGGTCGCGCTCACCTCGCTGAGCTTGCGGTCGGCGGCGGATCTCGACCAGGTCCGCCGCGACGTCGCGGCCGTGCAGGAGAGCCGGCAGGGGCAGCTCCTCCAGGTACGGCGGGAGGCCGCCGACGGGCTCGCCGACGAGGTGCAGAAGCAGTGCCCGGACGGGTGCGGCCGTACGGTGGCGGGTCTGCGCGCCAGCGCCGCGCCACCGTCGCCGTCCGCGTCGGCGGCCCCCGCGCCGCCGCGCGCCGCGGAGACCACCCTGACCCACGCCGCCCGCGCCGCGGACAGCAACTCCGTCGAGTTCGTCCTGCCCCTGCTGGCGCTCGGCATCGGGGTGCTCATTCTCGCGGGGTTCCAGGCCCGCCTGGCCGAATACGGATACCGGTCGACATGAGACATCGCAGACGCCGCTCGTGGACGACGCTGGCGCTGGTCACCGTGCTGCTGGCCGGCACCGGCCTGAGTGGATGCTCCGGCGACGAGCCGACCGGCGAGGTCACCATCCTCGCCTCGTGGACCGGCGCGGAGAGGGCCGCCTTCGACGCCGTCCTGCGCGGCTTCGAGGCCGAGACCGGCATCCACGTCGACTATCAGGGTCACCGCGACGTCAGTCAGGTGCTCCAGGCCGGCATCGAGCGTGGCCGTCCGCCCGACGTCGCCGTCCTGCCCCGCCTCAACGACGTGCAGCGCTACGTCAACGAGGACCAGCTGCGCCCGCTCGACGAGATCGTCGAGGGTGACGCGGGCGCCGCCGCGCAGGTGATCCGTCTCGCCCGCAAGACCGAACCGGTCGGCCCGCAACGGGCCTACGCGGTCGCCGTCGCCACCCACCTCAAGAGCATCTTCTGGTACGAGCCGAGCGCGCTGAGCGCTGTCGGCCCCCGGCAGCCGCCGGCGACCTGGGCCGAGCTGGTCACCCGGAGTCGAGGCGTGACGGCCGGCGGTCGGGTGCCGTGGTGCCTGGGGATGAGTTCCCCGCCGGTGTCCGGCTGGCCGGGCACGGACTGGATCGAGGACATCCTGCTGCACCAGTCCGGGCAGGCGGCGTACGAGCGGTGGACCCGGGGTGAGCTGTCCTGGCGTACGGGGCCGGTGCGCGACGCCTGGGTGGCGTGGGGTGACCTGCTCGGCGTGTCGTCGTCACCGGGGACAGCGCGGGCGAGTCTCTTCACCACGTGGGCGGACGCGGGCAGCGGCCTGCTCACCGCGCCGCCGGGGTGCTACCTCGACCACCAGGCCTCGTTCGTGCTGCGTACCTACCGGGACGCGATGCCCGACGGTGGTGGTCCGGTCGACTTCTTCCCCACGCCGCCGGTCGGTCCGTCGGAGACGTCGTCGCTGCAGGAGGTGTCCGACGACGTCGCGGCCCTGTTCCGGGACACCGGGCCCGCCCGGGAGCTCATGGCGTATCTGGCGTCCGAGCCGGCGCAGCGGATCTGGCGGGAGTCCAGCGACGAGTTGTTCTTCAGCCGTCGTGCGCAGTCGGACGACTACGCCGATCCCGTCGTCGCCCGGGTCGCCCGCCGACTGGGCACCGGGACGCTGTGCCGGGACGGATCGGACCTGCTGCCGACGGCGGTGGCCACCGCCTTCGAGCGGGCGGTCCTTGTCTACCTCCAGGACCCGGGCCGCCTGGACGCGCTGCTTGCCGAACTCGACTCCGTCCGACGCTCGGTGCCGCCAGCGGAGTACATGGACCTGGGCTGCGAGCCGGCAGCGCCCCCGACCAACTGACAAGGATGGCACGATGACCGAACTGCGCAGGTTCGACCTCGACGGTGGCGGCTCGGTGGTGGTCGAGGTCGACGGCCGGCCCGGCGTGACGCACGCCGGCGCCGCCGGCAGGGTGGTCCGGGAGGCACGCGAGACGTTCGACCGGGCGCTCACCGAGGTCCGCGACGCGGCCTCCGTCGCCCTGGGGCAGTTCCAGTCGATGGCGCACCGACCCGACGAGGTCGAGATCACCTTCGGGGTGCAGTTGACCGCCGAGGCCGGCGCGGTCATCGCCCGGACCGGCGTGCAGGGCCAACTGACGGTAACGGTGCGCTGGCAGCGGCCACCGGAAACACCTGTCTTTTGAACGGTGCGCTTCCCGGACAGCGGCGACCAACGGTCCATTCCACCCGATCTGGGCCCCGACTCCCTCGCCGTGCTCAGCGGCCCCACGTTCCTGTACTCCAACGCCACCGGGGACGTGCCGCCGGGCAGCATCGGCGGGCTCGTCCACCTGGACACCCGCCTGATCAGCGGCTGGAGCCTGACCGTCAACGGCGGTGCGCTGCTGGTGCTGCGCGCCGAGACCATCGACCACTACTCGGCGCAGTACGTGCTCAGCAACCCGGAGCTGCCCGGGCTGCCGCTGAACAGTCTGGGCCTGCGGCGGCTGCGCTACGTCGGCGACGGCTTCCACGAGCGCGTGGAGCTGATCTCGTTTCGGCTGGAGCGGGTCCGGGGTGGAGCTGCGGCTGGCCGTCGACGTGGACTTCGCCGACCTGTTCGAGGTCAAGTCGACGGTCCGGGACCGCTCCGCCGAGATCACACGGCACCACGCCGCCGACGGCTCCGAGCTGTGCTTCTCCTACCGGCGCGGCGACTTCTCGGCGCAGACCCGGGTGTGCTGCGCAACGCCGGCGGACCGCATCGAGGGCGACGAGCTGGTCTGGGAGCTGAACCTGAGCCCCCGCCAGGAGTGGCAGCTCGACCTGCACGTGCCGTTGCCGCCCGGGATGGGGGTGGTCGAGCCGGTCCGGGGTGACATCGCCGACGTCTTCCACGGCCGAGCCGACGACCCGCTGCGCCGGTGGGCGGAGGGCCGGGCGGTGCTGCGCAGCGACAACGCGCCGCTGGAGCGCACCATACGCCAGTCCCGCGACGACCTGACGGCGCTGCGGCTCGACTTGGAGGTCAGGGGCCAGCGGATTCTGCTGCCCGGCGCCGGGCTGCCCTGGTTCCTCACCGTCTTCGGCCGGGACACCTTGATCACGCGTACCAGACGCTTGTCGCGGGGCCCGCGCTGGCGAAGGGCGCGCTGCTGGCACTGGCCCGCCTCCAGGGCGACACGTGTGACGACTTCACCGACGAGGAGCCCGGCAAGATCCTGCACGAGGTACGCAGTGGCGAGCTGACCCGCAGTGGCGAGAAACCGTACGGGCCGAACTACGGCAGCGCCGACGCCACCCAGCTCTGGCTGATCCTGCTCTCCGAGTACTGGCGCTGGACCGGCGACGACGAGACCGTCCGGCACCTGCGGGACAACGCGATGGCGGCGTTGCGGTGGATCGACGACTACGGCGATCGGGACGGGGACGGCTACGTCGAGTACGCCACCCGCTCGCCCGAGGGCCTGGGCAACCAGTGCTGGCGGGACTCCCCGGACGGGGTCTGCTTCGCCGACGGCAGGATTCCCGTGCTGCCGCTGGCCACCTGCGACCTGCAGGGCTACACCTACGACGCCAAACTGCGACTGGCCGAGTTGTTCGACGGGCCGTTGGGCAACCCCACGTTGGCGCGTCGGCTGCGCGACGAGGCCAACACCCTGCACGAGCGGTTCAACCGGGACTTCTGGATCGACGAGCGCGGCGGCTACTACGCGGTCGCGCTGGACGGCGACAAGAAGCCGGTCGATTCCAAGACGTCGAACATGGGTCACCTGCTGTGGAGCGGGATCGTGCCGCCGGAGCGGGCCGACGCGGTGGTGCGCCAGCTCATGTCCCCGGACATGTTCTCCGGTTGGGGCATCCGCACGCTGTCCCGGAGGAGCGGCTCTACAACGCCCTCGGCTACCACCTGGGCACGGTCTGGCCGCACGACAACTCGATCGCCGCGCTCGGCCTGGCCGGGTACGGCTACCGGGCCGAGTCGAACCGGATCAGCCTGGCGATGTTCGAGGCGGCCGAGCAGTTCGCCCACCGGCTGCCGGAGGCGCTTAGCGGTTTCGACAGGGAACGGCTGCTGTTCGCCGTGCCGTACCCGACGGCGTGTAGCCCGCAGGCGTGGGCGGCCGGCACTCCGTTGGCCCTGATCCGCGCCATGCTCGGCCTCAACCCGGTCGACGGCCGGCTCGTGCTCGACCCGGACATCCCCGAGCAACTGGGTCGGATCACCGCCGAGCGGGTGCGCGCGTTCGGCGAACAGTGGGCGGTGGAGGCGATCGGCCGCAGCGGCCACGTACGCCTCCAGGGGAGCTGACGTTTGTCCCGCGCCTCGACGGGAAACGGCCCGCAATGACGAAACCTCGTGTGGTGATCGTGGGGGCCGGGTTCGCTGGTTACCACGCGGCGAAGACGTTGAGCCGGATCGCCCGGGACCGGGCCGAGATCGTGGTGCTGAACTCCACCGACTACTTCCTGTACCTGCCGCTGCTGCCGGAGGTCGCCGCCGGGGTGGTCGAGCCCCGGCGCATCGCCGTGCCGCTGACCGGCACGCTCAAGGGCGTACGGGTGGTGATCGGCGAAGCGGACCACGTCGACCTGCAGAACCGCTGGGTCGGCTTCACCCAGCCGGAGGGGGAGAAGAACCGGCTGGCGTACGACCGGCTGGTGCTCGCCGTGGGCAGTGTCAACAAGCTGCTGCCCATCCCCGGGGTCACCGAGTACGCGCACGGCTTCCGAGGGCTGCCCGAGGCGGTCTACCTGCACGACCACATCGTCCGGCAGGTCGAGCTGGCCGAGCAGGCCGAGGACCCGGCCGAGCAGCAGGCCCGGTCGACGTTCGTGGTGGTCGGCGCGGGCTACACGGGCACCGAGGTCGCCGCGCACGGGCAGCTGTTCACCGACGCGCTGCACGCCCAGCGCCCCCGGCTGACCGTCCGCCCCCGCTGGATGCTGCTCGACGTCGCGCCCCGGGTGCTGCCGGAGCTGGACAAGCGGATGTCGGACACCTCGCACAAGGTGCTCAACCGGCGCGGCGTGGACGTGCGGATGGGCACCTCGGTGGCGGAGGCGACCTGCGACGGGGTGAAGCTCACCGACGGCGAGTACGTGCCGACCTGCACCCTCGTCTGGTGTGTCGGGGTGCGTCCCGACCCGTTCGTCAACGAGCTGGGCCTGCGTACCGACCGGGGCCGGCTGGTCACCGACGAGTTCCTCAACGTCCCCGGCTACCCGGAGGTGTTCGCCTGTGGTGACGCCGCCGCGGTGCCGGACCTCACCAACCCCGGTCAGGTCTGCGGGATGACCGCCCAGCACGCGCAGCGACAGGGTAAGCTCGCCGCGCACAACATCGCCGCGTCGTACGGTTTCGGGCGGCGCAAGCCGTACAAGCACCACGACCTGGGCTGGGTCGTCGACCTGGGCGGCAGGGACGCGGCGGCGAACCCGCTGCACGTCAACCTGGCCGGGCTGCCCGCCAAGGTGGTCACCCGGGCGTACCACCTGATGGCGATGCCCGGAAACCGCACCCGCGTCGGCGCCGACTGGGTGCTGGACGCCGCGTTGACCCGGTCGGCGGTCCAGCTGGGCCTGGTGCCGGCGAACGCGGTTCCGTTGGAGAGCACGTCACCCGAGCTCGCGGCCCGGGGCCGCTGAGCGGTCCGGGCGGTCCGGGACTGCCGGGCCGGGGGTGGTCCGGCGCAACCGGTCCGGTCCGTACTCGCGCAGCAGGGTCTGCACGATGCCGGCGGCGGGGATGGCCAGCAGTGCGCCGAGCAGGCCGGCCAGCTCCGCCGCGAGCAGCACGCTGACCAGCACGGTCAACGGGTTGAGCCGGACCGCGCGGGACAGGATGAGCGGCTGGAGCAGGTGGTTCTCGACCTGTTGGTAGACCACGAAGAAGACAAGCACCACCACGCCGGCGGTGGGGGAGTGCAGGAACCCGGCACCGGCCGCGATCACCGCGCCGAGGGTGGCGCCGACCAGCGGAATCAGGTCGGCCACCGCCACCAGCAGGGCGATCACGGCGGCGAACGGCACGCCGGTGAGGGCCAGCACCAGATAGGTCAACCCGCCGCAGATCACGCTGATCAGCAGATTTCCGGAAAGGTAGCCGGTCACCGTACGCGACACCGCGCGCCCCACCCGACGCAGCCGCTCGCCCTCACCGTCCCCGGCCGCCGCGAGCACGCCGCCGGTGATCCGCGGCGATTCCAACACCATGAGGTACGCCAGCACGACGACAGTGACCAGCCCGGCGACCGTCTCCACGATGCCGCGCAGCACCCCGACCGCGGGTTGGCGCAGCCGGGTGCCGAGGTCGCGCAACTGGTCGGAGTGCTCGGAGGCGTAACGACGCGTGCCGGTGCGCTCCAGCAGCTGCCCCAGCGGTCCCCGGCCGGCGCGGGCGTCGCGCAGCAGCTCGGGGGCCCGGTCGGCGAACCGGCCCAACTCGTCCACCAGCGGCACCAGGATGAGCGTGGCCAGGGCGGCCACGACCACCAGCGTGGCGAGGAACACCAGCAGCGTGGCGAGCGCCCGGCGCCGCACGAGTCGGCGTTGCACCCGGTCGACGAGGGGCTTGAGCGCGACGGCGAAGAAGGCAGCCACCACGACCCACACCAGCACCCGGCGGGTCGCGTACACGAAGGCAAGCGCGAACGCCGTCGCCAGCACCAGACCGATCACGATCAGGGTCCGGCGGGCGGTCACCCGTACATCGGCGTCGCTCACCCGCCGGGCCTTCCCCGCGCACGCCGTCGGAAACCCGGCATCACCCCTGATTGCGGACGGTCAGTGGGTGTCGTCGTCGCCGACGGGTCGGGCGCCCGCGACGAACGTGTCGAGCGGGGCGCCGTGCAGCAGACCGCCGGGCACCGGATCGCGCAGGGCGGCCACGGCGAGCCTGCCGACCGGCAGCCCGCCGGGGCGGGGCGTCGCCGCGAGTACCAGATTGCCGTAGCGGCGGCCACGCAGCATCCGCCGGTCGCCGAGCACGCACACGTCACCGAAGACCGCCCGCAGGACCGCCACCTGCACGCGGGTGCCGACCAGCGGCGGCAGATCCGTGACGTTGACCAGGTAGAAACCGTCCGGGCGCAGGGTCCGCGCCACCTCGGCCGCGAACTCGACGGTACGGACGTGCCGGGGCATCCGGGCCGCCCGGTAGATGTCGGCGATCACCAGGTCGTAGCTGGCGGCCGGGGTCGCGGTGACCGCCTCCCGGGCGTCGGCGACCTCCACCCGCACCTCGGGCGGCAGCGGTGGCAGCTCCCGGGCGACCAGCTCGACGACCGCCGCGTCCCGCTCGACGACCCGCTGCGCCGAGCCGGGCCGGGTCGCTGCCAGCCACCGGGGCAGCGTCAACGCGCCGCCGCCCAGGTGCAGGACGTCCAGCGGGACGCCCCGCGGCGCTGCCAGCTCCGCCGCGGCGGCGATCCGCCGGACGTACTCGAAGTGCAGGTGCCGTGGGTCCTCGACGTCCACGTACGACTGCTCGACGCCGGCGGAGAGCAGCGTCCGCCCGGTCCGACGGACCGGATCGGTCACCAGTTCCAGCCGGTCGGCGGCGCGGTTCATGACCGGCACGCTAGCCGAGCGGGCCGGCAGAGCGCGGGTTGCCCCGCGTCCGCCGGCCGTCGTCTCTGCCGGTGGCCGGTCAACCGGCCATTCCGGCGCCCACCTCGTCGATCGCGTCGTCGATCCGGTGGGCGAGGTCCACGTCGAGTGCGGTCACCCCGTCGGCCTGGTTGGTCCGTACCGTCAGTACGGCGGCCGTGCCGCCGGGGCGGCCGATGCTCGGGCCGCGTCCGGTCTCCTGGCGCAGCCGGTCGAGCCGGGCGAGCACCCGGTCCAGGTTGTCCGGCGGCAGCGCGACCACGCGGTACAACCCGTCGCTGTCACCGACCCAGTACGGCAGGTCGTCAAGCGCCGCTTGGAGCTGGGCGTCGTCCAGCGTGGGCGTGGTCGTGGAGGCGCCCACCAGACCGCCGCCGGCCTCCGGCGGGTTCAGCAGCTCGCGCAGCCCGTCCGGTACGTGCAGCGACTCGACGAGGTCGCCGTCCTGGTCGGCGAGCGCCGTGAGCGTCGCCTCGGCCTGGTAGCGGGCCTGCTCCGGCGTACGGCCACTGATCCGGCCCACCTCGGCCAGGAAGCCCGGCAGGTCACGGTGCCGCTCGATGCCGTCGACCGGCAGGACGTCGTGCAGCGAGTTCGGCACCGCGTCGAGCAGCGTCTGCCGTTCCGCCGCGTCCAGGGCGAAGGCCAGGACCAGCACGGTGGCCTCGGCGCCGACCTTGGCTGTCCTGAAGTCCACGCCGGCCCGGCGACCCACCTCGTCGACGAGGTCGTGGTAGCCCACGCTGCTCACTCCGGCCGCACCGACCGGCGGGGACGGTTGCGGTCGGGGGTTGTCCGGGGTTCCGAGCGCCGGCGGGGCGGGCCCACCGCGCGTGGAGTCCGGCTTGTGTCGTCCGGCCGGCGCCGGACCGGCGCGCTTGCCCTGCTCCAGGCTCGTTGTCTGCTTCGAGGCGCTCAGGCTGGCGCCGAACTCGCTGGGCTGGCGACCCTGTTCGCGGGCCTGCCGGGCCAGTGCCCGGCGCCGCTGGTTGTCGCCCTCCATCTGCTTGCGCATGGCGTGACACCCCTTCCGCTGGGGATCGTGCTTGCATCCGTCGCCTTCCCGCCGTCCCGGGAGCCGAAACGGGCGCCGCCCGGGTGGGCCGGCCGGGCGTGGACGGCTTCATCCGCCACGGGTGAGGGGCGCTCACCCGCACGGCCCGCACGATCGGCTCAGGACCGGAGTTCTTCCGAGGTACGCGGAAGGAAGGTCGTCATGAAGCGGATCGTCGAGATCGTCCCCGCACGAGCCGGCTGGTACGCGCGCTGGCAGCTCACGCCCGATGCCACCCGGTGCTATCCGGTGAGCCTGTGGGCGCTGGTGGAGGAGCCCGACGGGTCGGGCCGTGAGGTGGTCGGCATGGACTGCATCGGCCAGTGGCCCGGCGCGGACGACAACGAGGCGGGTGGGGATTTCGTCCGCTACCTGTACCAGACGCCCGATTCGGGTGTTCCCGCGGACGCCGACGCGACGCCGCTCGGCGCGCTCCGCGATGACGGACCCCGGCTCCAGCCCATGACGGCACCCTAGACATTCCTCCGGCCCCCGACCCCAGGTCCCAGGGTCGGGGGCCACCCCGCATCGGGGGTGGCCCGATCAGCCGATGGAGCGCAGGTCGGCGTCGGTCGCGACGTGGTCGACGGTGAGCAGCTCGGTCAGGCCGGTGCGGTCGAGCATCTGCCGCAGCTGTGGGCTGACCCCGGTCAACCGGATCGCCCCGGCGGCGCGGTGCACCACCAGCAGCGCGCTGAGCCCGGAGGAGTCGCAGAGGCTCACCCTGGTCAGGTCGATGAGCAGCAGTTGGTCGCCCGTGTCGCTCAGCTGCGCCGCCGCCGCGATCAGCTCGGGTGCGGTGTCGTAGTCGAGCTCGCCGGTCAGCCGCAGCTGGACGTGACCGGCATCGGGCCGGGCCACCTCGATGGTCAGCAGCTGATCGGGCATCCCACCATGTTCCCAGTCCTGGGCCCGACCGCAAACCCGGGGGACCGACACGTGGCCCGCGTCGCGGTGGGCCCGCGAACGCTCAGCCCGTCGCGGCGGGTCGTTGCTCGCCCGGCCAGGCGTGGGCGGGACGGGCCAGCAGCCCCGCCACCCCGGTGATGTCGAGGATGGAGGCCAGGAACGGGGGGACGCCCCGTAGCCGGAGCGTGGTGCCGACCTCTCGGCCCTCCCGCCACGCGTGCACGATCACGGCGAGGCCGGTGCTGTCGATGAAGTGCAGGTCGCCGAAGTCCAGTACCAGGGTCGGTGGCGCGTCGGCGAGCACCCGCTCGACCTCGTCGCGCAACGGCGCGCACGTCGCGTACGCCAGCTCGCCGACGACCCGGATCAGAGGCCCGTCGGGGTCGGACACATCGACGGATGCCCTCAGCGGTGTGGCCTGGGGTCGTCGCCCTGGGGATAGCACGTTCACGCCCTTCCACCGGTGCCGCTCGGGCCGGTTCGAGAAGGATCGTAACAACGCCCCGTGAGGTGCGCCGGGTACGCGGTCGGGCCCCCCGACCTGGCGCGGGGTGCCGCTTTCGGCATGCCGGCGTAGGGTGGTCGGGAGACAGGTGATCCCAGACGCCGGTCCCCGCGCGGGTCCGGTGGACCACGAGGAGTGAGGCTCAGCTGGTGACTGCTTCCGACGTCAGGGGCTTCGACCCGGGCGACGGACGGATCTCCACGCCGAGTGCCACCCGGGCGTTGACGTGGTCCGCCGACGCCGCGCCCCAGCCCACCGTTCTGCCGCCGCTGGCTCCCGACCGGGATCTGGCCGAGCCCGACTGGTCCGAGGTCGTCGAGCACTTCCGCGAGGGCCTGGTGATCTGTGACGCCGACGGCGTCGTGCGGCACGTCAGCCCGGTGGCCGAGCGGTTGCTGCCCGAGGTGGTCCCCGGCGGGCGGCTCACCGCCGCCGGTGTGGCCGGCCTGGGCGACGACAGTCCCGCACGCTTCATCCACGGCGGCCGTCAGCTCACCGCCCGCCAGGTGTCCCTGTCCGGCGGCCGGTGCTGCTGGTACGTCGAGGACGTCACCGAGAGCGCGAGCCGCGCCGACGCGCTGCTGGCCGAGCGGGCACGGTCGGCCTTCCTGGCCGGGGTGGGCGACAAGCTGGGCAATCCACTCCATCCGGATCGGGCCGCCGCCGCGGTCGTCCGTCTCGCCGTGCCGACCCTGGCGGAGGTGGCCGTGCTGGTGCTCGCGCCGCGAGCCGGTCGGGTCCGCTGGTGGCGCGCGTCCCGCAGTGACGACGAGACGCCACTGGTGGACAGCGGCGTGCTCCCCGGCGCCGATCTGCCGGCGGCCATCGCCGACGGGCTGACCGGGGTGGAGCCGCACGCGGTGGACTGGCTGGTGGAGCAGGCGGTCGACGCCGGCTGGCTGCCCGGCCTCAGCGGCGCCGAGAGCACCGCCCGGGTCGTTCCGCTGCCGGGCCGTGACGCCCCCGCCGGGGTGCTGCTGGTGGCCCGTCGCAACACCCGCTGGTACGACGAGGACGACGTGCAACTGGTCCGCGCCTTCGCGGCCCGGGCGGGCGCCGCGTTGACCACCGCGCTGCTCTACCGCGACCAGGCGGAGGTGGCCGACACCCTCCAGGCGAGTCTGCTGCCGGTGGCGCCGGCCGAGGCCGCTGGTGTGCAGTGGGGCACCGCGTACCGGCCGGCGCAGGCGGGGCTGCGCATCGGCGGCGACTTCCACGGGTCGCACCGGCTCCCCGACGGCGGTTCGGTGTTCTTCCTCGGCGACGTGTCCGGCAAGGGTGTCGAGGCGGCCGTCTTCACCGGCCAGCTGCGGCAGTGCCTCCAGGCGCTGCACCGGTTGGAGTCGAATCCGGGCCGACTGCTGCGGCTGCTCAACGACGCCCTGCTGGAGACGACCCAGGCCCACGGTCAGGGCCGGTTCGCCACCATGGTGCTCGGCGTGGCCCGCCCGCACCGCGACGGTGGTCTCACCCTCACGATGGCCGGCGGCGGGCACCTGCCGCCGCTCGTGCTGCGCGCCTCGGGCGAGGTAGAGGTGGTGCCGCTGCGCGGCATGCTGATCGGGGTCGTGCCCGATCCGCGCGTCGGCGAGGTGACCGTCCGGCTGGCCCCGGGCGAAACGTGCCTGCTCTACAGCGACGGGGTGACCGAGGCCCGTGGCGGTCGCCGAGGCGACGAGCAGTTCGGCCCGGAGCGGCTGGTCACCGCCGTGACCGGTTGTCAGCGGATGCCGGCGCCCGCCCTGGCCGAGCGGGTCGAGCAGGTCACCTGCGACTGGCTGGGGCACGGCGACCACGACGACATCGCGGTGCTGGCGTTGCGCGCGGTCGGCGCGAGCGGCCGTACCCTCCGGCACCTGCACTCGGTGCCCGGGCCGACCGGCACCGAGCCGCGGAGGGAGACCGACACGTGAGCGCTCCGACGGCCGCCGTCGACCCCACCGACGCGTACCGCGGCTACCTGGACTGTCTCAGCGACGCCGACGAGTACGCCGCCATCGACGTGGCGACCGCCCTGCTCGACGCGGGCGTGCCCGCCGAACGGGTGCTGCTCGACCTGGTCGCGCCCGCGCAGGCCGAGGTGGGCGAGCGGTGGGCGCGCAACGAGTGGAGCGTGGCGCAGGAGCACGCCGCCACGCACATCAGCGAACGGGTGGTGGCGGCGGTGGCCGCGCACGCCAACCCCCGCCCCACCGGTGGACGCGTCGTGGTGGCCTGCATGGACGGGGAGTGGCACGCCCTGCCACCCCGGCTGGTCGCCGAGGTGCTGCGGCTGCGCGGGTGGCAGGTGACCTTCCTGGGCGCCAGCGTGCCGGCGGCGCACCTGGTGTCGTACCTGCACCGGCACGACGCGCACGCGGTCGCTCTGGCGTGCGCGCTGCCGATGCGCCTGCCGCACGCCCACCGGATGATCGAGGCGTGCCGCCGCTCGGACGTACCGGTGGTGGTGGGCGGTCGTGGTTTCGGCCCGGACGGGCGGTGGGCCGCCCGGCTCGGCGCGGCGTGGGCCCCGAGTGCCCCGGCGGCGGCCGAGCTGATCGCCGACGAGCGCGCGCTGCGCCGGGTTCCGCCGGCACAGCTGTCGCACCTGGTCGACGACGAGTACGCGAGCCTGGTCCGCAGGCGGGGTGAGCTGATCGACAGCGCGCTTGCCGACCTGCGGGAGCGGGTGCCGGCGGTGGGGGACTACACGGTCGCCCAGCTCGACTCGACGATCAGCGACCTGGGCCACATCGTGGACTTCCTGGCCGCCGCGCTGTACGTCGACGATCCGTCGCTGTTCACCGAGTTCGTCGGGTGGCTGGTGGGGATCCTGGACAGCCGTGGGGTGCCGGCCGGCGCGGTCGACCTGACCCTGGGGCACTACGCCGCTGTGCTGCGGGACTTCCCGCGCGCGGCGCGCGCGCTCGCGCTGAGCCGGCCGGGCGCGGCCGCGCCGGACTCCCACGCCGTTCGCTGAGCGTCCACCTGCCGGCAACCGAGTCGATCACCGCGGCCTGCGGCCGTTGACCTACCTCTGCGTATACTTGCCGCACTGCAAACGTCCCACCCGAGCGGGTGGAGCGAGGGGGAGAACGGTGACGTTCAGCGTCAGGTACGCCGGGCGCGACGGCGGTGGTGCTCGCCTGCGGCTCGCCGGTGAACTGGACCTGAGCACGGCCCCCGAGCTGACCGCCGCGATCGACCGGCTCAGCGAGGCCGGCGAGAGTCGGGTGCTGCTCGACCTCACCGACCTCACGTTCTGCGACTCCACAGGCATGGCCGTGTTCGTCCGGGGAGACAACCGGGCCGCCGCCGAGGGCGGTTGGTTGCGGCTCACCGGCGCCCAGGGTCGGGTCGAGCGGGTGTTGCGGGTCACCGGGCTGGCCGACGTGCTGCGCTACGAACCGGACACTGTCGACCCGGCGTCCCGCAGCGCCTCCTGATGGGCTAGATTTCCCCGCCAGCACGGTGACCGTCAGGTCCCGTCTCCGCCGACCCGAGGCAGGTAGTGATGGGCGTAGACAGCCCGCAGCCGGTACGCATCCTGGTGGTCGACGACGACCCGGGTGACGTGCTGATGATCGAGGAAGCGCTGGCGGACTCCGACGTCGACAAGGTCATCGACGTGGTCAGCGACGGCGAGGAGGCGATGGAGTTCCTGCGCGCCGAGGGCCGCCACGAGCAGGCGCGACGCCCCGACGTCATCCTGCTGGACCTGAACATGCCCCGGATGGACGGGCGGCAGGTGCTCGGCGCGGTGAAGCAGGACGAGGATCTGCGCACCATCCCGATCGTGGTGCTGACCACCTCCAACGCGGACACCGACATCGTCGGCAGCTACACGCTCCAGGCCAACGCGTACGTCACGAAGCCGATCGACCTGGACGACTTCAACGACGTGGTACGCCGCATCGACGAGTTCTTCGGACGGGTGGTGGTCCTGCCCAAGCGCCCCTGACCGGGGTCGGGCCGCCCGCACCCTCGGATGCTGAACAATTTTCCCGAACACCCTCGGCCGCTGCCGCCACCGTCGAGGATCCAGTGGGGAAGTAACAGTAGCTGCCTGGGGGCGACAGTATGAGGTTCTCCGTCGTTGAGAACGGTTACGACAAGCGGCAGGTGGATGCCTGCCTGGACGAGCTGGGGGTCCGGTTGGCCCGGCTCGCCGCGCGGGCCGAGAGCGCCGCCGGAGCCGCCCGGGAATGGAACGAGATCCGCGAGGAGGCGGCCTTTCTCAGCGGCCTGCTCCAGCGGCTCGACCTGGGCGACGCCGCGGTGACCCGGCACACCCAGGACGTGGTGCGCCGGGAGGCGGCCGAGATCCTCGCACAGGCCCGCGCCGAGCTGGACGAGGCCCGCGCGGAGGCGCGGCAGGTGCGCGAGCGGGCGTACGCCGAGGCCGTGCAGGCTCGCCGCGAGTTCGAGGCGGCGCTGCACGCCCGCCGGCGACGCGTGGCGCGGGCCGACGAGATCCTCTGCGGGGTGACCGTCGACGGTGAGATGGCCGCCGAGACGGTGCCCGCCGACACGACGACGGCGGCCGCCGGCACGGGCGTGCCGGCGACCCGGGTGGCCGCCGGTGGCCTGGGCGCGGCGGACACCCGGTAACGCCCCGGGTCAGGCGGTGAGGGCCGCCGCGACGGTGGTGGCCCGCTCCTCGTGCTGGGCGTACGCGTCGGGGTAGGCGGAGATCTGCACCGACTGCGCGGCGGCGGTGACGCTCATGTCCTGCCAGCCGGGGATCTCGTTGAGCGCCGAGTAGAAGGCCCGGGCGGCGTACGACGGGCGCATCAGTTCGGCCACCGTGCCCCAGCCGCTACTGGGCCGCTGCTGGAACAGGC
>NZ_VDFY01000303.1 GCF_006228125.1 Micromonospora orduensis
CGGCTACCCGCCGGCGCCCGCGTACGGCCACCAGCAGCAGCACCACGGCTACCACGGGCACTACCGGCAGAAGAAGCGCAAGGGCTTCCTCGACGAGATGTTCGGCTGAGCCGGACCGGCACAACCCCGCCCGGGCCGAACCGCGCGTCGGCCCGGGCGCTTCGTTCGCCGAGAACGGTTGGCGGGTGCCGCCGCCCGTGCGAGGCTGCACCGCATGACCCCGATCCGGGCAGAGCAGGCGCTGGCTCAGGCGTACGACGGCATCACCGCAACTGTCGGCGGCCTGGACGACGCCGCCCTGCAACGCGCCACCCGGTGTCGCGGGTGGCTCGTCGCGGACCTGCTCCTGCACGTCCTGGGTGACGCCCAGCGCGCCCTGGTGGCACTTGCCAGTCCCGTCGACGGCCCCGCCGACACCGATGACGTGAGCTACTGGCGCGGCTTTCCCGGCAACGGCGACGAGGACACCCGGCACGCCTGGTGGGTCCGCCGGTCAGCCGCCGCGTTCGACCGCCCGAGCGGGATCGTCCGGCTCTGGACGGAGACGGCCCCGGCGGCGGTACGCGCAGCCGCATCAGCCGACCCGGCCGGCCAGGTGACCACGCAGGGCCACGTGCTGCGCGTACCGGACCTTCTCGCCACCCTGACCACCGAAGCCGTGGTCCACCACCTGGACCTCACGCCGGAACTGCCCGACGCGCCCCCGCCCGGCCCACTGGCGGTACGCGTCGCGGTGGCCACCATGGACGGCCTGCTGAGCGACGACACCGTCCGCCCGGCCGCCTGGGACGACCACGAATTCCTGCTGAAGGCCACCGGGCGGATGCCACTCACCGACCGGGACCGGCTGGAACTGGGCGAGTCGGCGGGCTGGTTTCCCCTGCTGGGCTGACCCGCTGTCCAGGATTCCTCAGCCGATGGCCATGTCGACGAAGCGGGACAGGTGCAGTTGGGCCGCCACGGTCACCGTGTCGGTCGGGCCATTCCGATGCTTGGCAATTATGAAATCCGCCTCCCCCGCCCGCGGCGACTCCTTGTCGTAGTAGTCGTCGCGGTGCAGAAGGATAACAACGTCTGCATCTTGCTCAATTGAGCCAGATTCACGCAAATCGGACAGCTGAGGGCGCTTGTCGGTGCGCTGCTCGGGGCCACGGTTCAGCTGACTGACCGCGATGACCGGGCACTCGACCTCCTTGGCCAGCAGCTTGAGGCCACGGGACAGGTCCGCGACCTCCTGCTGCCGGCTCTCGGTGCGCTTGGGCGAGGTCATCAGCTGGAGGTAGTCGACGACGATCATCTTGAGGTCGTGCCGCTGCTTGAGCCGGCGGGCCTTGGCCCGGATCTCCATCAGGTTCATGCTCGGGGTGTCGTCGACGAACAGCGGCGCCTCGCTGATCTCGCCCATGCAGCGGGCCAGCTTGGTCCAGTCGTCGTCGGAGAGCTGCCCGCTGCGCAGCACGTGCAGCGGCACCCGCGCCTCGGCCGAGAGCAGTCGCATGACGATCTCGACCTTGCTCATTTCGAGCGAGAAGATGGCCGCCGCCTGGTTGGCCCGGATAGCCGCGTTTCGGGCAAAGTCCATGCTCGCCGTGCTGTTGTGAGTAGGGATCATCGCCCGGCTGGCCAGGTAGAGATGCTCGGGATTGTCCACCGTGACGCACCGGACCGGCACGCTCGGCACCGGGCGGACGTCGACGATGTACCGCGAGGTCGTCCGGACGTCGGAGGCGGTCCGGCGGCGTTCGGCGTGCGCATCCCGCTTGCGCTTGAGCCGGAAAATGACATCCGGCGTGGAGAAGTTCAACGTGTACGCGATCGACTCAGGGGTGCGACCGCGTACCGGCTCCGCGTTGACGGTGCAGCGGTAACCCAGGCTGACGATGAGCTCGCGTACGTCCTCCGCCAACCGCTTCGAGGTCGACGTGTACTGCAGGTTGCCCGTGGGGGCGACGGTGCCGTCGGTGTCCATCAGCCCAGCCAGCAGAGCCCGGCGTTGAGCCTCCGAGGCGCGCAGGTAGACGCCCGGAATGTGCTTGTCCCCCGCCACCCCGACCTGACGCAGCAGCCCGAGCAGGGAACCGTTCTGGTGGTGGCAGGCGGAACACTTCCTCGTTTCCGGATTTTCGCGCAACGCGCGGATGGATACGCCGCAGTCCACGCAGACGCCGTTCCCTCCGGCGACGGGCGTGGGCGGCAACAGGATGGTGTAGACCATCGGTCCGCTCGGCCGAACGACGAAGCCGTCCACCTCGACCTGCGTGACCATCTCCGGGTCAGCGGTGGTGAAGCGACTTGCACCGGAGTGACCGTCACCGAGCCACACCCCCAGCGTGTAGGGCGGGACCAGCAGGTCCCGATCCGGAAGCCGCAAGGGGGCGGTGTTGCGTACGGCGTGGTTGAGCCGCCGCTCGGCGGTGTCCGTACGCAGCGTGGCCGCGATCTCCGCGGTGGTGACGACACCGTCGTGGTCGACCCGGCTGTTGGCGTTGACCTCCCGCTCGGTTCTTTCGAGAAGCGCGGTCAGCAATGGACCGGCGGGATACCCGGGCGCGGTCCAGTTTCGCGTCCTGCCGTTGCGGACAGTGGGACGGCTGATCCGGCCGATCGACCCGACCTCACGGGCAACGGTGTGCAGGACGTACCGGAACTCCGGCCCGACCTGCTCGATCGTGTCAAAGAGCGTGATCGGCTGGTTCCGTTCGGCACCGAGCCTCTTCTGTGCCGCACGAACGTTGGCCAGCGACGACTCGGACCAGTGACGCCTTTGCCGCGCCGGCTCCTGCCGTCGACTTGCCCGGCTGGTCGTCTTCCACAGGTGCTCCGCGTCCGCCACGATGACGGTGCCGTCGGAGAACTCCACCTCGTAACAGGGACGGTCCTGCATCACGTCGAAGGCGTGCGTGACCGTGGTGGGCGTGCCGTCCGCGGCCAACAGCTGATCGCCCACTCGGATCTCACCCATGGTGGTCCAGCCATCCGGCGTCGGCAGTGGGGTGTCGAGCGACAGCGCCTTGCCCAGACCGGGCCTGCCAGCCACGATGATCAACTGCCCGGCGTGCAGGCCGTTGAGCAGCCGGTCCAGGTCACTGAAGCCGGTGGGCACGCCGGTCATGACACCGCCCTGCGCGCCCACCGCCTCGATCTCGTCGAGCGTCGGCTGCAACATGTCGGCCAGGACCGCGAAGTCCTCGCTGACCCGCCGTTCGGTGACGTCGTAGACGGCCTGCTGGGCCAGGTCGACGATGTCGTCGACGTCGCGGCTGCCGCCGTTGGCGGTGCCGTAGCCCAGCTGCACGATCTTGGTGCCGGCCTCGACGAGGCGACGCAGCACGGCGCGCTCGCTGACGATCCGCGCGTAGTAGGCGGCGTTCGCCGCCGTGGGCACGCTGGCGATGAGAGTGTGCAGGTAGGGCGCGCCGCCGATGCGGGCCAGGTCGCCCGAGTCGGTCAGTGCGGCGGCCACGGTGATGGGGTCCGCCGGCTCGCCCCGGCCGTAGATGTCCAGGATGGTGTCGAAGATGGTGGCGTGCACCGGCCGGTAGAAGTCGTTGGTCTTGAGGATCTCGACGACGTCGGCGATGGCGTCCTTGGAGAGCAGCATGCCGCCGAGGACGCACTGCTCGGCAGCGACGTCCTGGGGTGGGGTCTTGTCGAACTGGCCGTCCCGCTGCGCGGGTGGTTGACCTCCGCCGGCTCGTGACTCCGCCCGCATGTCGTCGGTGACCGACACGGGTCCCCCCTCCACTGCGCCGGATCAGTCCCAGCTTCACGCCGGGGTACGACACTTCCGTCCGACCGGGCCGGTCGATCGGGGGCCATCGCGCCGGCGGTCGAGGGCCAACCATACGGACCCCGAGGTCAGCGACTCAACAAGGCCGGTGGACGAGCCTCGGGACAACCTGTGGACGCCGGTGGACGAGCATGTGCGCAGCGTGTGCACAGGGTGTGGATAACCGTTGGGGAATTCTCGGCCGCAAGCGCCTGACCTGCGGTTTCATGGTCCCCAGCCTGTGGAGGGGAATATTTCGGTCGGGACTGGGACACGATCGTCCCGTACTATCTCCAGCGAACGGCTACACCTGGACAGCGGATCACGCTTTCGGTTCAGAAGGGTCACAATCCGGCCGTGAGTTACCGGGACTGGGGACGCGGGGAGGGCAGCCCGCGCGAGGGCCAGCCGACAGCCTCGTGGGGTGAGCGCACGCCGACCCCTCCGGTCGACCCGTACGACGAGGACGGGCGCTACCGCACCTCCAGCAGGCGGCGCGCGTTGAATCGCGGGCAGGACGAGCCGGTCGACGCGTACCTGCCCCGGTGGGCGCTCGAGTCGGGGGTCCGGCACGCCGACGGCGGTGGCCGGCACGCCGCGCCCGATGACGACGACGAGGACGATCCGCAGTTCGAGCGCCCGAGTTCCGGTGCCGGGTGGCGGCCTACCGAGTCGACGAGCACCGGGCGGCAGGTAAGCGGGACGAGTTGGCGGGAGCGACCGGCGATCGGTGCCGCATCCGAGTCGGACCACACCCGTGAGTGGACGCTCGACCGTCCGCAGGAGCAGGGGTACGCCGGCCGTCGGCGCGCCAACGCGGCGGAGGAGGAGCCGGTGTCGGGCGCGGTCGCGGATCGTCGTCCCCGTCGTGCGCCCGCCGGTCGCCCTCAGGTGATCTGGTCCGGTGGTGATCTGGAGGCCGCGCCGGCCGAACCGACACCCCGTCGGGATGCGGGCCGGCCCACTCGGCGCAGCCGTGGCGCGGCGGAGGAGTCGTGGACGCGTCCGGCGGTCGATCCCTGGGAGCGCGGGTCGGAGCGGGCGGCCGAGCCCGAGCCGTCGTACGCGCCGGCTGTGGACCCGTGGGACGCCTCGGGCGTGCACGCGTGGCCGCCGATCGGGGACGCGGACAGCACGGACCTGAGCGGGCAGTGGGCGCAGGCGGAGGGTGTCGGGGGTTGGGAGCGGTCCGACCGTACCGGCCAGTGGGAGCGGTCGGCGGTCGAGGACGACCAGTGGGACCGGACGCTGCCGCCCCGCTCGGACCGGCCGGCGGCGGAGGGTTGGCCGAGTCGCGACGACGGGTTCTGGTCCGGTACGCGGCTTGCCGGGGATGACCCGCGTTGGATGGATCCGTCGACGTCGGCGCCGAGGTCGCCGGTGGTGGGCTACACCGCGCCGCGTCCGCGTAGCGCGCCGGTGCAGCGGGAGGGGGGCGCCCGGCGTCGGGCGGTCCAGCCTCCGGTGGGTACGGCGTCGGTCCGGCGGCGGGTGGAGTCGGTGGCGGCGGGCGGTTGGGCTCGGCGCCTGGAGGACGACCTGCTCGATCCGGATCCGGGTGGGTCCTTCCGGCCGATGCTGTACACCGCTGCCTGTTACCTGGTGCCGGCGGTGCTCATCTTCGTCTGGCTGTTGACTCTGGACGGTCTGCCGCCCGCCGGGTGTGTCACCGACATCAGCGGGGGCGGGTGTGATTCGCCCCGGTCGCGGGCGTTGGAGTCGATGCTGGCCGGCTCGCCGCGATTCGGGCTGGCGTTGGTGAGCAGTCTGGTGGTGGCGGCGTTGCTGCGCCGGGTCGGTACGACGTGGCGTGCGGCGACCATCGCTCTTGCCGCCGCGGTGGTGGGCGGTGGCCTCTCCACGGTGCTGATCAGCGCGGTGACGGGCCAGCCGATCGGTTGACCGGGCGGGGCCGGCCCACGGACATACGCGAGGGCCCGTACCGAGCGATCGGTACGGGCCCTCGTGCTGCTGTTACCGGCGTCAGCCCTGAACGACGTTCAGGTTGAACGACGCGGTCACCTCGGGGTGCAGCTTGATCTTCACCGGGTAGCTGCCGGTCGACTTGATGTGACCGGGCACCTCCAGCCGGCGGCGGTCCAGGACCGGGCCGCCGGCGCCCTTGACGGCGTCGACGATCTCGGCCGGGGTGACCGAGCCGAAGAGCCGACCGCCGTCGCCGGCGCGGGCCTTCAGGTTGACCTTGAGCCCTTCGAGCTGACCCTTGACCTCGTTCGCGTGGTCGAGGTCGCGGATCTCACGGGCCGAACGGGCCCGCTTGATGACCGTGACCTGCTTTTCCGCGCCCTTGGTCCAGGCGATCGCGAAGCCCTGCGGCAGCAGGTAGTTACGGCCGTAGCCGTCCTTGACCTCGACGATGTCGCCCGGGGCACCGAGGCCGGACACTTCCTGAGTCAGGATGATCTTCATATCGGTGCCTCCTCTCAGCGGGTGGTGGCCGTGTACGGCAGGAGCGCCATCTCGCGGGCGTTCTTGACCGCACGGGCGATCTGCCGCTGCTGCTGCGAGGTCACGCCGGTCACCCGTCGAGCGCGGATCTTGCCGCGGTCGGAGATGAACTTGCGCAGCAGCGCGGTGTCCTTGTAATCGATATAGGTGATCCCGTCCTTGTCGAGCGGGTTCACCTTCTTCTTCGGCTTGCGAAGTGCCGCAGCCTTGGCCATTGCACGTGCTCCTGGTTTGCGATCGCGGGCGCTCGGCGCCATTAGAACGGAGGCTCCTCGTCGAAATTGGCGCCCGAACCGGCACGCGCGGGAGAGGGTGCGGCCGAAGCCCAGGGGTCGTCGAAGTTGCCTCCGCCGCCGCCCTGGTTGCCACCGCCACCGCCACCGAAGCCGCCGCCACCGGAGCGGGACATCTTCTGCACCTTCGCCGTGGCGTAGCGCAGCGACGGGCCGATCTCGTCGACCTCAAGCTCGATGACGGTGCGCTTCTCACCCTCGCGGGTCTCGTAGGACCGCTGACGCAGCCGGCCCGACACGATCACCCGAGCGCCACGCTGCAGCGACTCGGCGACGTGCTCGGCGGCCTGCCGCCAGACGGTGCAAGCGAGGAACAGCGGCTCGCCGTCCTTCCACTCGCCCGACGCCTTGTCCATGAATCGGGGCGTCGAGGCGACTCGGAACTTGGCGACCGCCGCCCCGGAGGGGGTGAACCGCAACTCGGGGTCATCGGTCAGATTGCCGATGACCGTGATGGTGGTGTCTCCTGCCATGACCATCTCCTCGCGCACTCAGCGTCTCGTCGTACAGGCTCGCAGAGCCGTATGACAGAGCCGCGGAGGCTGATCCGGGCGAACCGGGTTGAATGCTTAGCGCATCTCCGGCCGGATGACCTTGGTGCGCAGCACGGACTCGTTGAGCCGGAGCTGACGGTCCAGCTCGGCCACGGCAGCAGGCGTGGCCTGCAGGTCGACGACGGCGTAGATGCCCTCGGCCTTTTTGTTGATCTCGTACGCGAGGCGCCGGCGGCCCCACACGTCCGTCTTCTCAACCGAGCCACCCGCGGTCCGAATCACGTTCAGGTACGTGTCGAGCGACGGGGCGACGGTGCGCTCCTCGAGGCTGGGGTCGAGGATCACCATGACTTCGTAGTGACGCAAGACGTGCTCACCTCCTGTGGGCTAAGCGGCCACGGTCCTTCCGTGGCAGGAGGTCGTGCGTCGCTGCCCGCACGTGCCGGGGGAACCCGACCGGACGCGGACAACCTGACCAGGATACCCGGTCCGGACGATCATGCCCGGGGTGGTCGGGTCGGGCCCTGGGGCGTGCCGACGGGGGTCCACCGCCTGACCGCCATTGGCCAGTGGTGGACCCCCGTCGACGAGGCCGCGGGGCGTCCCGTCCGCATTCCTTGGGTGGGACCTGGGGAGGAACGACCACACCGATGAGGTTGGACCGGAGACGCCCCGCGGAGCTTTATCGTGTTGTTACCTGACGATACAACGGCTCTTGTGCCTTCTTGGGGTAAAAAGCACAAATTTCCGAGATTGCTCATCGGTGAAGAGCGGGTCTGCCAGGTCGGTCGCCCCCGCCTCGCCGGGCCGCGCGGCGGGGGTGACCTCGTTGTCGGTCCGTCGGCCACCGGCTGCCGTGCCGGCGCTCGCGCCGTCCGGCGGTACCGGGCGTTGGCCGCCGGCTCCAAATCCATCAACGATCGTCGGTCCGTCCGGTGACGCGGCCCCCTGCCGACACCACGGCCGGCCGTCACCCCACCTGTCTGGCTCGCGACGTAGGCTCGCTCGCATGCGTATCGGAGCTCACGTCGATTCGACCGACCCGCTGGCGGAGGCGGCCGCCCGGTCCGCCGACACCGTGCAGTTCTTCCTCTCTGACCCGCAGGGGTGGAAGGCACCCAAACCTCGGGAGGACGCCGAGCGGCTGCGCGCGGCCGAGGTGGATCTGTACGTGCACGCGCCCTACGTGATCAACGTGGCGACACTCAACAACCGGATCCGGATCCCCAGCCGCAAACTGCTGCTCGGGCACGCCACCGCCGCCGCCGCGATCGGCGCCAAGGGCCTGATCGTCCACGGTGGGCACGTCAACGCCGGGGACGACCTGGCCGTCGGCTTCGACAACTGGCGCAAGACCTTCGCGTACGCCGCGGACTCCGGCGGCTTCGGCGTCCCCGTGCTCATCGAGAACACGGCCGGCGGCGACAACGCGTGCGCCCGCCGCCTGGACGCGCTCGCCCGACTGTGGGACGCCGTCGGCGACCACGAGGTGGGCTTCTGCCTGGACACCTGCCACGCGTACGCGGGCGGTGAGGAGCTGCTCGGCCTGGTCGACCGGGTCAAGGCGATCACCGGACGGATCGACCTGGTGCACGCCAACAACTCCAAGGGCGCGTTCAACTCGGGCCAGGACCGGCACGACAACCTGGGCGGCGGGACGATCGACCCGGAGCTGGTGGTCGCGGTGATCCGGGCGGCCGGAGCACCTGTGGTCGTCGAGACCCCCGGCGGCGTCACCGGCCAGGCCGCCGACATCGACTTCCTGCGCCAGCAGCTCGGCACCGGGAGCCCAACGGCATGACGACCGGCCAGCCCGGGACCGGGAACGCTCGACCCACCCCCGACGACCCGGGGGCGCGATCGGCCGGCACCACGGGTACGACGACCGACCCCGCGACGGAGGCCACCTCGGTCGACGGCCCCGAGCCGACCTCCACGACGACGCCCGCCCCGAAGGACGATCCGACCGAGGGCGGCGACACCACGGACGCCACGGCCACGGACGAAGCGGCCACGGACGCCTCTCCCACGGACGCCGCTCCCAGGAACGCCACCACCAAGGGCACCCCGGCGCAGGGTGACACCGCCACCGACGCCGACGCCAAGGACAGCGCCGCCACCACCAAGGACGCCGCCACCAAGGACGCCGCCACCAAGGGTGAAGCGGCCAAGGACGGCGACCCGGCCGACGGGAAGTCCGACGACCAGGCGAAGACGGCGGGGGGAGCCGACCGCTGGGAGGAGTGGGCGTCCGCACCCGAGCCGGTGCCGTCCCGTCTCACCCGGGCGGCACGGGCCGTCGGCCGGTTCCTGATCCACGAGTGGACGCTGGCGACCCTCGGCGCGCTGGCACTGGCCGTGCTGATGACCTGGCCGACGCTGCGCTACCCGCGCTACACGCTCCCACAGGACTACTGGGACCCGAGCCTGCAGAGCTGGCAGATGGCCTGGTCCGGGCACATCCTGCTGGCCGACCCCGCCCGCCTGTGGCAGTCCAACACGTTCTTCCCCGAGCTGTGGAGCTTCGCGTTCTCCGACACGCTGCTCGGCTACGCCCCGGCTGGGATGCTCGGCAGCGGTCCCGAGGACGCGGTGCTGCGCTACAACATCATGTTCGTGCTGGCGCACGCGCTCGCGACGCTCGGAGCGTACGCGCTGGCGCGGCAGCTCGGCTCCGGCCGGATCGGCGCCGCGGTGGCCGGGGTCGCGTACGCGTACGCGCCGTGGCTGCTGGCGCAGGCCGGTCACCTGCACGTGCTCTCGAACGGCGGGATCCCGTTGGCGCTGGCCATGCTGGCGCGCGGGCACGGCTGGTCGCTGCGGCACGGCTACCGGCCCGAACGCCGGCACGACGGCTGGGTGTACGCCGGTTGGCTGGTCGCCGCCTGGCAGCTCAGCCTCGGCTTCGGCATCGGCCTGCCGTTCGCGTACTTCCTCGCCGGTGCGGTGCTCGTGGCCGCGGTCCTGTTCCTCGTCCGCCGGCTCCGGACCGGCCAGGCGCTGCCGTTCGGTCGCCGGCTACTCGTCGCCGACGTGCTCGGTGGGGTGTTCTTCGCCGGGGTGGGCCTGCTCCTGGCGTACCCCTATTTCAAGGTGACCGAGCTGCACCCGTACGCCGAGCGGACGATCGGCGACATCAGCATCTTCTCGCCGCCGGCCTCCGGTTTCGTGACCGCGCCCGCCGAGTCACGGATCTGGGGTGGGCTGCACGAGGGTGCCCGCGCGGCGCTGCCGTGGCACCCGGAGATGACGCTGCTGCCGGGCTTCGTGCTCTACGCGTTGGCCGCCGGCGGGCTGTTCTTCTCGGTGTGGCGGCTGCGGCACCGGCTGCTGCTGCTGGCCGGGGTGCTGGTCACCATGGTCCTCGCGATGGGCACCCGCTTCTTCGACGGCACCTTCACCTACCTGCCGCTGTTCGAGCACGCGCCAGGTTGGAACGCGCTGCGTACCCCGGGTCGGTTGATGTTGTGGGCCACCCTGTTGCTGGCCCTGCTCGCGGCCGGCGCGGTCACCGCGCTCACCGACCGGGTCCGTGACCTGGTCGCGCAGCGGATTCCCTCCTGGCCGGGCCCGTGGCTGCGGCTGGCCACCCTGCTTCCGCTGCTGCTGGTGACCGTCGAGGGCCTGAACACCACCCCGCACCCGGTGGTGCCGACCCAACCGGCGGCGCTGCGCTCGGCGCAGGGGCCGCTGCTGGTGCTGCCCAGCAACCAGAGCCTCGACCAGCACGTGATGCTCTGGTCGACAAGCGGCTTCCCGGACGTGGTGAACGGCGGCAGCGGTTTCACGCCGCGTCAGCTCGACGACGTCCGCCGGGTGAGCCAGTCGTTCCCCGACCAGACCAGCGTGGACTACCTGCGGACGCTCGGTGTCCGCACGGTGGTGCTGCTGCGCGGTCAGGTGCCCGGCACGCCCTGGGAGATCACCATCGACGCGCCGGTCGAGTCGCTCGGCATCACGCGCCAGGATGTCGGCGACGCCGTGGTGTACCGGCTCTGAAGCATTGGGGCGGGTTTTCGGGGGAGTTCACCCTGCTCCGGGCGGTCAGGCTTGATCCCTGCGCCGGGTGGGCCCCCCGAAACCTGACGTGGTCCGGTCGCGTTCGTGTGTGGGGGATCAGGTGGTGGCGGGCTGGGGCTGGGGTTCGCTGGTTGTCGCCGGGCGGCGCCAGCGGTCCAGCCAGGGGGCGTCGGGGGCGCCGTCGAGGACGCCGCCGTCCGGGTCGTCCGGGTAGTTGGCCCGCACCGCGTCCTGCTCCGGGTGCAGGATCTCCCGGATGACCAGCACGCAGAGCACCACAACGGTGGTCAGCCGTAACGTCGAGGCCAGCACGAACACACCCTCCGGGAAGACCGGACGGCTGGTGGCCGCGCCGAGTAACTCGCCGTAGAAGGCGACGAAGTAGCAGACCTCGGCGATCTGCCAGGCCAGGAAGGCACCCCACTTCGGCCGGGCCAGCACCACCAGCGGCAGCAGCCACAGCACGAACTGCTGGGACCAGACCTTGCTGAAGATGAGGAACGCGGCGACCACCAGGAACGCGAGCTGCGCCAGCCGCGGCCGGCGCGGCGCCCGCAGCGCCAGCGCTGCCACGCCGAGGCAGGCCAGCCCGAACAGGGCGTACGAGATGGTGTTGAGGGTGCCGATGTTGACGTTCAGCCACTCGAACGGACCGAGCCGGGCGGGGTCACCGACCTTGCCGTCCAGGTAGCGCCCGATGTACCAGAGCGTTCCCCAGTCGATCGGCCGCGTGGTGTTCAGCTCGAAGAAGCGGTCCCAGTTCTCCGGGTACGCCCGTGCCGCCGGCAGGTTGACAAGCACCACCGCCGCGATGGCCGTGCCGATGGCGATGAGCGCGGCCCGGATCCGCTCGGCGCGCAGCGCCAGGACGAGGATCGGGCCGAGCAGGAACAGCGGCCAGAGCTTCGCCGCGCCCGCGAGGCCGAGCAGGACACCGGCCACCGCCGGTTGTCGACGCGCCCAGGCCAGCAGGCCGAACGCGGCCAACCCGATGGCGAGCAGGTCCCAGTTGACGGTGGCGGTGAGCAGCAGCGCAGGGGCGAGCGCGAACAGCGCCGCGTCCCAGGGTCGTCGGCGGCGCAGAGCGAGGATCACCGCCACCGTGGCCACCGCGAGCGCGCCCAGCACCAGTGCGTTGAGGTTGTAGAACCACTGTCCCTGGTTGATGCTCGGGTCGCCGTCGCCCAGGGCGTGCACAGGCAGACCGAGCGCCCCCATGAAGTAGCCGGTGAGCACCGGGTACTCCACCGGGTGGTCGCGGTAGGGCACCTTGCCCTCGTTGAGCCCTTCGGCGTAGTACAGGGCGAGCACGTCGGTGTAGCAGAGCCGGGTGTACTGGACGTTGTTCTGCCAGGCGCCGTCCTGGCAGGGGGACTTCTGCACCCAGTGCAGGGCGAGCGTGAGGCAGGCCAGCGCCAGCACGATCCGTACGGCCGTCCAGAAGCGGCGTTCCCCGCCGGCCGGCCGGTCCAGGGCTGTCGCGTGGTCGCCCAGCGGCCCGCCGATCACACCGGAGATGCCGCGGACGAACCCGTCGGAGCGGGACGGGTGGTCGGTGGTTCCGGCGTCGTCGATGCCGGGCGTCGACTGGGTGCTCATGAAAAGGCATCCTGCCGTACGGCGGGGGTGTGCGTCCCGTCCCGCCGCGCAGATCCGGGGTACGGAAACGCCGCAGCCGGTCGGACCTGTCGTCCAGCCGGCTGCGGCGTCGGTGCTGAGGTTCGGGTGGTCAGTCCCGGGTGTTCGGTGTCAGGCCGGGTAGCAGTCCGCCGCCGGCCCCACCGTTCCCGCCGTTTCCGGGCCCGCCGGGACCGTTGCCGCCGTTGTTGCCGTCGGTACGCGGGCAGAACGGGTTGGTCAGCGGGTCACAGGGCTGGCCACCGCCCGGCCCACCCGGCCCGCCGGGCAGACCCGGGATGGTCGGCGGCGCCGCCGGCGGCTCCTTGCCGTTGCCCTTCGTGGTGTCGCCCTCGCCTGTGACGCTGGGCAGCGAGACCTCCTCCTGGCCCTTGAGGGCGATGTTCATGTACTTCTCCCAGATCGGGCCGGGCAGCGTCGAGCCACCGATGGCCTTACCGCTGGCGAGGCGGATCTGGGGCTTCTTCGGATCCCGGCTGCCCACCCAGACGGCTGTGGCGTTCTGCGGGGTGTAGCCGACCGTCCACGCGTGGGCGTTGTCCTTGTTGTCGTACTCCCAGGTGCCGGTCTTGGCGGCGGCCTGGCGGCCGCCCTCGAGCGTCAGGTTGTTGGGCTTGGGGATCTGCTTCAGGACACCGGTGACCTCATCGGTGATCTTCTTGTCGATCCGCTGCTCCGGCTTGATGCGCTCGCTGCCGACGACCTTCCACTTGCCGGTGTCCTTGTCCTGCTGCTCGACCTTGATGACGAAGTGGGCCTTGATGTACTTGCCGTCGTTGGCGAACGTGGCCATGGCGTTGGCGTGGTCGAACACCGTGAGCGGGTACTTACCGAAACCGGTGTAGTTGTCGAACGGGTTCGGACCCTTCTTCGACAGGTCGAAGGCCTGCGGCGGGTCGACGCCCCACATGGTGGTCACGCCGGCCTTGCGGGCCATGTCGACCACCTTCTCGGCGCCGATCTCCTTGGTGACCCAGTAGAAGGGCACGTTGTACGACTGGACCGTCGACTCTTCGAGGGTGCAGTACTTGCCACACTTGAGGTTGGTACGGCCGGCGTTACCGATCGCGACCTTGGAGCCCTCGGGCTTGTACGGCGTGGGATCCCAGTGCGACTTCACCGAGATGCCCGCCTCGATGGCGGCGGCCAGGGTGTAGACCTTCATCGACGAGCCCGGCTGGTGGCCGCCGGTGAGGTCGCCGTTCTTGTCGGTGTTCTTGCCCGCGTAGTCGAAGTCGGCGCCGCTGTCACCGCCGTAGTAGGCGAGCACGCGACCCTTCTTCGGGTCGATCGAGACCACGGCCGCCATCAGGTTCTTCGGCTGGTCGTTGAGCTCGGAGCCCTTCTTCGACTGCATCGCGGTGTTCTCGGCAGCCGCCTGGAGCTTCGGGTCGATGGTGGTGGTGATCCGGTAGCCGCCGTCCCGCAGGGCGTCGACGCAACTGACCTTGCCATCCGCGCCGCTGTCGGAGCAGAGACCCATCTGGTCCATCTCCTGGCGGACGTAGTTGATGACGTTGCCTCGCGGGCTGTCGACACCGAAGCCGTTGCCGTCCTTCTTCGGCGGCAGGACCTTCGGGTACTCGGCGGGCGCGGGCGGCTGGTTGGGGGCGTCCAGCCAGCCCTCCTTCTTCATGCCGTCGATCACGTAGTCCCATCGGGTCTTCGCGTCCGTCGGGTTGACCGACGGGTCGTAGCCCCTGTGGGTGGCGGTCGCCTGCGGCTGCTTGATCAGCGCGGCCAGGACCGCGCCCTCGCCGGGGGTGAGCTTGATCGCGGGCTTGCCGAAGTAGGTCTGTGCCGCCGCCTCGATGCCGTACGCGCCGCGTCCGAAGTAGATCACGTTGAGGTAGTGCTGCATGATCGTCGGCTTGTCGTACTTGTCGTTCAGCTTGGAGGCGAGGATCGCCTCCTTGACCTTCCGGCCGTACGTGTCGTCCTTGAGGTTCTCGAACGCGTTGCGGGCGTACTGCTGGGTGATCGTCGAGGCGCCCTGCTTGTCACCGTTGGAGACGTTGTTCCACGCGGCGCGGACGATGCCCTTGTAGTCGACGCCCGAGTGCCGGTAGAAGTTCCGGTCCTCGGCGGCGGCCACCGCGTGCTGCACGTGCTCCGGGATCTGGTTGATGGTGACGAAGGTGCGGTTCTCGCTGCCGAGGCGCGCCAGCGGAGTCTTGCCGTCCTTGGCGTAGACGGTGGTGGACAGCGGCAGCGGCATCTCGTTGGGCATGACGACGTTCGTCGAGTAGTAGGTGAACCCGACCACGCCGATGCCGGCGAGCATGATGAAGACGGCGAATCCGGCGATCAGCAGGTTCATCCGCTTGCGCTTCTTGGCGCGGGCAGCCCCGGCCGGGTCACCGGCGCCGCGACCACCACGACCGCCGCGCCCCGGACCGTTCGGTCCGCCGGGGCCACCCGGGCCACCCGGGCCACCGGAGACCGGCGAGACGCTCGCCCTGGCGACCGCGGCACGACCACCGACCGACGCGGAGCCCACACTGGCCCGGCCGGCCGAGGCGGCGCCGACGGCGGCGGTGCCGACCGTGGCTCGACCCGCCGGCGCACCGGGCGCCGGGGACACCGGCACCGAGGCCCGGCCCGCTCCCGCACGACCGGCGGCCACACCCGGTGCCGGCGACACCGGCACCGAGGCTCGGCCGCTGCGGCCCGGCGTGGCCGACCCCACCGACGCCGACCCCACCGAGGCCGATCCGGCCGCACCGCCGCGCGGGGGCACCGAGGCGGAGCCACCGACCGACGCGCGGCCGCCAGCGGCCCGCGGTGTCACCGAGGCACGGCCCGGAGGCGCCGCGCCCTCCGAGGCCGACCAGCCGTTTCCGCCGGAGTCACCGCCCGGTCGGCGGTACGCGTCGTTCGCGCCCGGCCCGGGGTCACCGTCGGGGCCCGGGTACTGGGCCCGTCCGCGCGCAGAACTGGGATCGCCGTACGAGTTCATTCCTCACACCCTGCCGGTCGCGGTGGGACGCGACTGCGCCGCCACCGGGTTGCCGTGAGTTGCTTCACCCGGAACGCCGGCACGGGGGTGCCGGTCCACCAGGGTCATTGCTGTATCAATCGGGCTATTCAGACCAACGAGCGGTCGGCCGTCCCGGGTCATGTCTACGGCCCCGGGGCCGGTCGAACCAGCTGTGATCACCGTTGAGCCTCTCGCCTCCGCCGACCCGTGCCCTCGGCGCCCGCCACGTCCTGCTCGCCGGCACCCTCGCCGTCGACAGTGAGACCATCACGGCCGAGCAGGTACTGCTCGACGAGATGGTTCCAGTCACAGCCGAGGCACACCTCCACGACGAAGACCTGAAACTCACGCAGCGTCATCGCCAGCACGGGCAACTCGGCAAGTGTCCGGGCCTGGCCGGCGGACTGCTTGAGTTCGTCACCGTAAATGTAGTGGACGAGCGTCAGATTCTCGCTGCGACAGATGGGGCAGCGCCGGTCGGTCGGCTCACCGTGGAACCGAGCCGCGTTCTTCAGGTACGGGGACGCGTCGCACACGTCGTACGTGCCGACCCGGCCGGCCAGGAGCTCACGCAGCACCGCTCGCTTCTGAAGCGAGTAGTCGACGACCTGGCGCTGCGTACGCATGCGGAGAAGGGTACGCGGTCCGGCCCGAGCAGGCGACCACGGTCACGATCCGTGACGGGAACATCTCGGAACGGGGGTTTGCCCTGGCCCCCGCGACCCGCTAACGTGCGATGTATCGGTCCGATACATCGCGGCGGTTGACACTCCTGCCGGAGGGTACAGAGAGGGTGGCCAGTGCTCGAATTCGCCATCCTCGGCCTCCTTCAGGAGTCTCCGATGCACGGCTATGAGCTGCGCAAGGAGCTGACCGCCAAACTCGGCGCGATCCGGGCGGCGATCAGCTACGGCTCGCTCTACCCGACCCTGCGCAGGTTGCAGGCGGCGGGTTGGATCACCGAAGCCGCCGAGACGCCCGCCACCGCCGAGGAGGTTCCCGCGCTGACCAGCCGACGAGGTCGGGTGGTCTACAAAATCACCGCGGAGGGCAAGGAACGCTTCGCCCAGCTGATCGCACAGGCGGGGCCCGAGACGTACGACGACACGGGCTTCGGAGTGCACTTCGCGTTCTTCGCCCGGACCGACCAGGCGACCCGACTGCGCATCCTGGAGGGTCGCCGCCGCAAGATCGAGGAACGTCGCGAAGGGCTTCGCGACGTGCTGGGCCGGGCAGCCGAGCGCCTCGACGCTTACACCTTGGAACTGCAGCGCCACGGCCTTGACGCCTGTGAGCGTGAGGTCCGCTGGCTGGAGGAGCTCATCGCCAACGAGCGCTCCGGCCGAGCCCCGACGGTCCCCCAGGTGGGGACGGCCGGTGGCCGACGAGAAGACAACAGCCCGCCTCCGCCTGGAGAGACCAGGAAAGAGCGGCCGTGACAGAAAAGAAGGAGGCAGACGCTATGGGCTCCGTCCGCGTCGCCATCGTCGGTGTGGGTAACTGCGCCTCGTCCCTGGTTCAGGGCGTCGAGTACTACCGGAACGCCGACCCGAACGACCGCGTCCCGGGTCTCATGCACGTCGCCTTCGGCGACTACCACGTCAACGCCGTGGAGTTCGTCGCGGCATTCGACGTGGACGCCAAGAAGGTGGGCATGGACCTCGCGGAGGCGATCGTCGCCAGCGAGAACAACACCATCAAGCTCTGCGACGTGCCGCCGACCGGCGTGTCCGTACAGCGCGGTCCGACCTTCGACGGTCTGGGCCAGTACTACCGCGAGATCGTCGAGGAGTCCGACGCCACCCCCGTCGACGTGGCGCAGGCGCTGCGTGACGCGCAGGTCGACGTCGTCGTCTGCTACCTCCCGGTCGGCTCCGAGCAGGCCGCCAAGTTCTACGCCCAGGCCGCGATCGACGCCGGCTGCGCGTTCGTCAACGCCCTGCCGGTCTTCATCGCCTCCGACCCGGAGTGGGCCCAGAAGTTCACCGACGCTGGCCTGCCGATCGTCGGTGACGACATCAAGAGCCAGGTCGGCGCCACCATCGTGCACCGCGCCCTCGCGAAGCTCTTCGAGGACCGCGGCGTCGAGCTGCTGCGCACGTACCAGCTGAACTTCGGCGGCAACATGGACTTCATGAACATGCTGGAGCGCAAGCGGCTGGTCTCGAAGAAGATCTCGAAGACCCAGTCGGTCACCTCGCAGATCCCGCACGAGATGAGCAAGAGCGACGTGCACATCGGCCCGTCGGACCACGTGCCGTGGCTGGACGACCGCAAGTGGGCGTACATCCGCCTGGAGGGCCGCTCGTTCGGCGACACCCCGCTCAACGCCGAGCTCAAGCTCGAGGTGTGGGACTCGCCGAACTCGGCCGGCGTCATCATCGACGCGGTCCGGGCCGCGAAGATCGCGCTGGACCGGAAGATCGGCGGCCCGATCCTGTCGGCCTCGTCGTACTTCATGAAGTCCCCGCCGGTGCAGTACGCCGACCACGACGCCCACCAGGCCGTGGAGGAGTTCATCGCCGGTGAGGTCGAGCGCTGACCCGCTGAACACGCGAACACCGCCGAGGGCCGGGTCCGTTGGGACCCGGCCCTCGCCGTGTCAGGCGCCGTACCAGGCGTCCCGCAGGGCCACCCGCGCTTCCAACTCCAGCAGGTGCACCTTGCGGGGCAACCCGCCACCGAACCCGACCAGCTTGCCGCCAGCACCGACGATCCGGTGGCACGGGACGATCACCGGGACCGGGTTGCGGTTGCAGGCCACACCCACCGCCCGCGCCGCCCCGGGATCACCGACCCGGCGCGCGACCTCGCCGTAGGTCAACGTCTCGCCGTACGGAATGGGAGTCATCTCCCGCCAGACGGCCCGCTCGAAATCCGAGCCGCGCGGAACCGACACCGGAATCGTGAACGCCGTCAGGTCGCCGGCGAAGTACGCCCGCAGCTCGTCGATGGCCTGCCGGGACAACGTGTCGGCGGGCTCGCCGGCGGCCGACTCCACCCGACCGAAGTGCGCGCCGCAGACGGTCTCGCCGTCGCTGGCCACGGAGAACTCGCCGATCGGCGAGTCGAGCACAGTCCAGCGCATCTACCCATTGTCCCCGACGCGGTCGCTGGACGGGACGGCCATCGGCCCGTCGCGCGGCGGGGCTCGGCACCCTCGATGTGCTGCCCATACGGGCGGTGCCCGCCGGCGCCGCCCGGTGAGGGGCGACGCCGACGGGCACCGATGGATGAACGGGTGGTGCGAGGCCTGGTCAGGCCGGGTTGATGAAGAACCGCTCGCCGGCCGAGAGACCGAAGTCGTCAAGGTCCTGGTTGAAGTTCTTGTTCGGAATAAGCTGGCTGGTGCCGGCGCTGCCCGCGCTGACGGCCTGCTGGTCGATGTCCGCCCGCAGCCAGATCGATCCGTCGCCCCGGTACCAGGGAAGGTCGAAGACCTCCCAGTCGCTGACGGCCGGGCCGGAGGCGATCAGCGGCTTGCTGCCCGCGCCCTCGGCGCTGACGTACTTGCCGTTGGCCAGCGAACGGAGCGCGAAGTAGCCGTAGCCGATGTCGACCATCTCGAACTTCTCCCACGTGCTGACCGTGGAGGCCAGCGGGATCAGCGGCTTCGAACCAGCGCCGTCCGCCGAGACGTACATGCCGCTGGCGGCCGACTTGATGCTGACGATCGGGTTCGGTGCCTCGACGAAGAACTTCTCCCAGGTGCTCGCGGTGGACGCGTTGGCGATCAGCGTGCCACCGGTGTTCGGCGCGCTCACGAACTTGTTGTTGACAATCGCACGGAGACTCACCGTTCCGTCCGCATTGTTGATCAGCTGGAACTTCTCCCAGGTGCTGACCGCCGGCCCGTTGGCGATCAACGGCTTGCTGCCCGCGCCGTCGGCCGAGACGAACTTCCCGTTGACCTTCGCCCGCAGCGCGACCAGACCACTGCCGGCGTCGACGATGTCGAACCGCTCCCAGGCGCCGAACGCCGGACCGTTGTTGACAAGCGGCTTGCTGCCGGCCCCGTCGGCCGAGACGAACTTCCCGTTCGAGCGGGCGCGCAGCCCGTGTGCGTCGCGTGCCGGAGACACGGCGGCCGCCACGTTCAGCAGCCGGTCCACGCCGCCCCACGGGTTGTGCACGGCACCGGCGATGCCCCGGCTGACGATGGTGTCCCGGACCTGCGCCGGGCTCCAGGTCGGGTTGGCCTCGAGCAGCAGCGCGGCAGCACCCGCGACGTGCGGGCTGGCCATCGAGGTGCCGTTGAAGGACACCGAGCCGTTGCCGGTCCCGGCCGCGGCGGAGACGATGCTCATGCCCGGCGCGTAGATGTCGATGCAGCTGCCGTAGTTGGTCCACCAGGAGCGGTAGTCGACCATGTCGGTCGCGCCCACGGTGATCGCGGCCGACACGTTCGCCGGCGAGTAGTAGCAGGCGTCGTCATAGTCGTTGCCGGCGGCGACCGCGTAGGTCAGGCCGTTGGCGACCGAGTTGTTGATGGCGTTGGCGACGGCCTGGTAGTTGCCGTCGTCGTAGCCCCCGAGGCTCATGTTGACCACGGAGGGCCCGGTCTTGTGCGTGGTCGCCCAGTCGATCGCGGCGACGATGTGGTCGGTGCGGGCCCCGCCCACGCACGGAAAGACCCGCAGGGCGACGAGCTTGACGTCCTTGGCCACCCCGAACCGGGTGCCGCCGATGGTGCCCGCGACGTGGGTGCCGTGCCCGTCGCAGTCCTCGGCGACGTCGTCCTGGTCGACGAAGTCGTACCCGGAGACCGCCCGACCACCGAAGTCCTCGTGGGCCACGTCGATGCCGGTGTCGATCACGAACGCGGTGACGCCGGCGCCGGTGTTCGGGTAGGAGTACGAGCCGTCCAGCTTCGGCGAGACCTGGTCCACGCGGTCAAGACCCCACGAGGGGGGCGAGGCCTGCGTCCCGCTTGTCGACAACGTGCGTACCGGCTCCACGTAGGCGACGTCCGCGTTGGTCGCCAACCGGTCGGCCTGCTGCCGCGTCATGGTGGCGGAGTAGCCGTTGAGCGCCTTCTCGAAGACCCGGCGGACCGTGCCGCCGTTCCCCTTGGTCAACGCCGAAGCGGCGGCCTTGCGCTGCCCCGGAGTGGCCATCTTGTCCTTCAGGACGACGATGTAGCTGTCCGGGACGACGGCGCTGGGCTTGCCCTTGGAGGGCTTGGAGTCGCCGTGCGTGCCCGCGACCTGGTGAGCGGGCTCGGCCGACGAAGCAGCGGTTGGTTTGGCCAGCGCGGCGCCACCGGTGCCGGCGCTGACGATGAGGGTTGCGGAGGCGATGGCGATGCCTGCCACCGCCGAGCGGCGAATGACGCCACGACGTTTCACAGATAGATCTCCCCGTGTCTTCGTTGACCGCCCCCTGCGGACGGCCAACCGCCCCGGCCGCATCCACTGACGTATCGATGTACGCCACAGCCGCCGGGCGTCCCGTCATGATGGACGATCCCCATCGGCCGGCGCTTCGGCTTTTCGGTCGGTACGCACCCGTCGTCGTGCTTCTGTCGTCCGGACGGCCGGCCCGAAACCTTGCAGGGTGTCGATACCTTGCAGGTCGTGGCCACGGGGACGCTCATCTTTCTGATCATCGGCGGTGCGGGTGTCGTGGTGCTGGCGCTCGCGCTGCTCGGCACCGAGTTGCTCCACTTCGGGCACGTCGACGTGGACGGGCCGATCTCGGTCGAGACGGTCGCCGGCTTCGCCGGGGCGTTCGGGTTCGGCGGTGCCATCGTCAACGAACTGCTCGGCGCGCGTACACCAGCCATGATTGCGGGCGCGGCGGCCGGCGGCCTGCTCGCGGCCGTGCCCACCGGCTGGCTGGCCTCACGGTTCAGCCGGGCGGCCCGGAACATGCGCACCGACCCCACGCCCACCCGTGACGACCTGGTGGGAGCGCTCGGCCTGGTCGTCACGCCGGTGCCGGTCGACGGCTACGGCGAGGTCCGGGTACGCGTGGCCGGCCAACCGGTCAAGCTCAACGCCCGCGCCGACCAGCCGATCCCGATCGGCGCCCAGGTCTTCGTCGTGCAGGCGCTCAGCGAGACCAGCGTGCACGTCGAGACCCACTGACTCCTCCTCTACAGACGGGACTTCCTCCATGCCCCTGCTGATCGCCATCGGCGGCGCGGTCCTCCTCGTACTCGTCCTGGTGTTGTTCGTGCTCTCCCGGATCAAGGTGGCCGGGCCGAACGAGGCGTTCATCGTCACCGGCCGCAAGGGCCGCACCACCCAGACCGCCGACGGCGCCCGGTCGACCGACAACTCCGGGCAGAAGGTCGTGCTGGGCGCCTCGGTGTTCGTGCTGCCGGTGGTGCAGAAGCTCCAGTCGCTCGACCTGTCCAGCCGCCGGATCGACGTCGGCATCCGGGGCGCCGTGAGCAAGCAGGGCATCCGCGCCGACCTGCACGGCGTGGCGATCGTCAAGGTCGGTGGCACCGAGGACGCGATCCGGGCCGCCGCCCAACGGTTCCTGCACCAGCAGGACGAGATCGACAACTTCACCCGCGAGGTGCTGGCCGGTGCGCTGCGCTCGATCGTCGGCCGGCTCACCGTCGAGGAGGTCATCCGGGACCGTGCGGCGTTCGCCAGCGCGGTCGCCGAGGAGGCCGAACACTCGATGACCAACCAGGGCCTGGTGCTGGACACGTTCCAGCTCCAGGACATCCTCGCCGAGGGCTCGTACCTCCAGGACCTGGGCCGGCCCGAGGCGGCCCGGGTACTCAAGGACGCGGCGATCGCCGAGGCGCGGGCCCGGCAGCAGGCCGAACAGGAGCGGCTGCTCGCCGAGGAGGCCATCGCCGAGGCGAACCGGAACCTGGCTCTCAAGCAGGCCGGCATCCAGGCCGAGATCGACGCCGCGAAGGCCAAGTCCGCCGCGGCCGGGCCGCTCGCCCAGGCGGAGCGGGACCAGGCGATCCTCTCCGAGCAGCAGAAGGTCGCCGAGCGCAACGCCGAACTCAAGCAGCGCCAACTGGACACCGAGGTCCGCAAGCCGGCCGACGCGGCCCGGTACAAGGTGGAGCAGGAGGCCGAGGCGTCCCGAAACGCGGCGGTGCTGCACGCCGACGCGCAGCGGCAGTCGGTCATCGCCGCCGCGCAGGCCTCCGCCGAGCAGGCCCGCCTCACCGGTGAGGGCGAGCGGGCCCGACGGGCCGCGCTCGCGGAGGCGAACGCCATCGAGGGCGCCAAGGAAGGTGAGGCCGAGCAGCGGCGGCGCTCCGCCATCGCCGAGGCCGTGGAGCGGGAAGGTCAGGCCGAGGCGGCGGCCATCCTGGCCAAGGGTGAGGCCGAGGCCGACGCGATGGCGCGCAAGGCAGAGGCATTCGCCGCGTACGGGGAGGCAGCCGTCCTCGACCTGCTGGTCAAGGTGCTGCCGCAGGTCGTCGAGGCGGCCAGCGCCCCGATCGGCGCGATCGACAAGATGACAGTCATCTCCACCGACGGCGCGTCGTCGCTGACGAAGTCGGTGGCCGGCAACGTGGCCCAGGGCCTCCAACTCGGCAGCGACCTGACCGGGATCGACCTGCCCGGCCTGCTGGCTCGGCTCGGCTCGGCGTCCACCGCCGCCGGCAACGGCGCCTCGGCCGGCAAGGGCACCACGCCCGTGGACGGGACGGCCGTCGAGACCCGCTGACGACGTATGCCGATGGGCGTCGCTCCCGGAGACGGGAACGGCGCCCTCAGGCGATCAGGCCCTCGGCGCGGGCCCACCGCAGGAGCTCCGCCTCGGCGGCGTCGCGGTCCAGCGGCCCGTGCTCCAGGCGCTGCTCCTTGAGGTGCTTCCAGGCCCGCCCGACGACCGGCCCCGGCGGTACGCCGAGCAGCTCCATGATCGCGTTGCCGTCGAGGTCGGGGCGGACCCGTGCGAGGTCCTCCTCGGCCGCGATCCGGGCGATCCGGTCCTCCAGCGCGTCGTAGTCGGCGGCGAGTTGGGCCGCCTTGCGACGGTTGCGGGTGGTGCAGTCCGAGCGGGTCAGCTTGTGCAGCCGGGGCAGCAGGTCACCGGCGTCGGCGACGTAGCGGCGCACCGCCGAGTCGGTCCACTCGCCCCGCCCGTACCCGTAGAAACGAAGGTGCAGCGCGACCAGCGCGGTCACCTTCGCGGTGATCTCCTTGGGGTAGCGCATCGCCTTCATCCGGGCCTTGGTCAGCCGGGCGCCCACCACCTCGTGGTGGTGGAAACTGACCCGGCCGTCGGACCCGACCGCCTTCGTCGCCGGCTTGCCCACGTCGTGCATGAGGGCGGCCATCCGCAGGATGAAGTCGCAGCCGTCCTCCTCGAAGGAGACCGCGTTCTCGACGACCGTCAGCGTGTGCTCGTAGACGTCCTTGTGCTGGGCGTGCTCGTCGATCTCCAGCTTCAGCCCGGTCAGCTCCGGCAGGAACCGCTCGGCCAGCCCCGTGTCGACAAGCAGCCGCAGCCCGGTGATCGGGTCCGCGCCGCAGAGCAGCTTGGTGAACTCGTCCCGGATCCGTTCGGCGGTGATCCGGTCCAGGTCGGCGGCCATCTCGGTCATCGCCGTGTACACGTCCGGGTGCACGGCGAAGCGCAGTTGGGCGGCGAACCGGGCCGCCCGCAGCATCCGCAGCGGGTCGTCGCCGAACGACTCGCGGGGGGTGCTGGGGGTACGGATCACCTTGGCCGAGAGGTCGTCCAGCCCGCCGTGCGGGTCGGTGAACCGGTGCTCCGGCAGGCTGACGGCCATCGCGTTGATGGTGAAGTCGCGCCGCTTCAGGTCCTCGTCGAGGCTGGTGCCGTACACCACGACCGGGTTGCGGCTCACCTGGTCGTACGACTCGGCCCGGAAGGTGGTGATCTCCAGCCGGAGGCCGGCGCGCTGGGCGCCGATGGTGCCGAACTCCCGGCCGGTCTCCCAGATCGACTCGGCCCAGCCCTTGAGGATCCGCAGCGTCTCGTCGGGGTGCGCGTCGGTGCAGAAGTCCAGGTCGTCGCCGAGCCGGCCGAGCAGCGCGTCCCGGACCGAACCGCCCACCAGGTGCAACTCGTGACCGGCGCGCACGAACCGGCGGCCCAACTCGTCGGCGACCGGGGAGACCCGGAGCAGTTCGGCGACGGCGTTGCGCTGCGCGGCGGTGAGTTCGCGGCGGTCGGCGTGGTGAGCGGAGACTTCGGACATGGGATCGCCAGCCTATCGGGCCGAGGTGTGATCGGATCCGCCGGGCGCGGGTAACGGGTACGGGTTGACTATGGTCTGTGACGTGCGGGTCGGTGCCCGACTCGACGTACCCCTGGGAGGCTGGAGATGAGCGGCGGGCTCTACCGCAGCGCGAACGCCGCGCAGGACGGCGGTGCGGGAGCCGGCGTGCGGCCCGGGGACGGCGCCACGTTCATCTCCGCCGAGCCGCTGAACCAGCCGGCCATGGAGTCGACCGCGCCGCCGCAGGAGCAGGTGGGTGAGGCGAGCGCGGCGACGAACAGCGCCGTGATGGCGATCGGCAGCCTGGTCAGCCGGGGTACGGGCTTCCTGCGCAACCTGGTCATCGCGGCGGCGCTCGGCGGCGCGCTGGTCGGTGACGCTTACACGACAGCGCAGATCCTGCCCGGGATGGTCTACGAGTTCCTGCTCGGCGGCGTGCTCACCAGCGTGCTGATTCCGGTGCTGGTGCGCCGTCGCAAGGTCGACGTCGACGGCGGCCAGGCGTACGCCCAGCGGCTCCTCACCCTGGCGGTGCTCGCCCTCGGCGTCGCGGCGCTGCTCGCGGTCGCCTTCGCCTCGACGTTGACATGGCTCTACGGCAGCGGCCCGTCGGGTGGCGACTATTCGCAGCTGGTCACGGGACTGGCCCGTCTCATGCTGCCGATGATCTTCTTCTCCGGCTTGAGCGCGCTGATCAGCGCGGTGCTCAACACCCGGGGGCACTTCGCCGCGCCGATGTGGGCGCCGATCCTGAACAACCTCGTGGTGATCGGGACGGCGGGTCTCTACATCGCCGTGTTCGGCGCGGAGATCGTCCGCCCGGAGGAGATGACCACCGGCCGGATCCTGCTGATCGGCGGTGGCACCCTGCTCGGCGTCGCGGTCCAGGCGGCGGGTCTGCTGCCGGCGCTGCGCAAGGTCGGCTTCCGCTGGAAGCTGCGCTTCGACTTCCGCGCGCTCGGCCTGCGCGAGCTGGGCCGGCTCGGGGCGTGGATGATCTGCTACGTCGCCGTGAGCCAGGTCGGCCTCATCGTGCTGTTCAACCTGCTGAACCGGGCCGGCAAGGAGAACGCCGCCGGCCCGCTGATCTACAACAACGTCTTCCTGCTGCTGATGACCGCACACGGGATCATCGCCGTCTCGATCATCACCGCGCTGATGCCCCGGATGAGCGCCGCCGCCGCTGACGGTCGATTCGCCGACGTCGCCGCCGACCTGTCCCGGGGCACCCGCACGGTCACGGCGGTGCTCGCTCCGATCGCGGTCTGCTACGCGGTCCTCGCCACTCCGATCGCGTTCACGCTGTTCCGGTTCGGCGCCTTCAACGAGGACAACGCCACCGCCACGTCGGTCGTGTTGCTGGCCGCCGCGCTCGCGCTGGTTCCGTTCGCGGTGAGCCAGCTCTTCACCTTCGCCTTCTACGCCCTGCCGGACACCCGCACCCCCGCGCTGATCAACATTCCGGTGGTGGCGCTGCGGATCGGCGTGCAGATCGTGCTCTTCGTGGCCTTCTCCGCCAGCTTCGCCGGCGCCGGGATGATGATCGGCAACGCGGTCTCCTACCTGGCGGCGGCGGTCGGCTCCGCCTGGCTGCTGCGCCCCCGGGTCGGGCGCATCGGCCTCGGGGAGATCATGCGTACCGGCGGTCGGGTCCTGGTCGCGGCACTCGGCGCGGCGCTGGTCGGCCTGCTCGTGGTCAAGCTGTTGCCTGGCGACGACACGCCGACACGCCTGCAGGCGATCGTCCAACTCGTGATCGGCGGGGCGGTGATCGGCGGGACGTACCTCGGTCTCGCCATGGTGCTGCGGATCGGGGAGATCACCGAGGTGGTCGGCATGGTCCGCCGTCGACTCGGTCGCTGACCGCAGGGATCCGGGCACGGAAAGTTGTGGCCGCACGGAACGTGACCGCGGATCACCAGGCTGGGGATGCATCTGTGGATAACTCCGCGATTCGCCGGTCAGCCGCCGGATCGTCCTGTGGATAACCAACCGTACGGATGAGCGTGGTCGCCCGATCGGTGGGAACATGCCGGTTGGCGAGGGTGCCACACCAGGGTCGGCCCCGACGTCGGTCACTTGCGGTGAAGCCGTAGATTGGCTAGTACATGTGCCAGCAACGTGGCTGAGAACGGTCGTAAGCGGACGACTGCCCTGACTCCCGGCACCCCCGCCGGGTACGGCGGGAAGATGACATGTCGGGGAGACGGGCAACCCGGGTAAGGTCGCTCTCGACGGGTACGGCAGGCGCCGACGCTGGGCGTCGACACCGGTCGGCCGGTTCCTTCGACGGCAGAGCGGGAAGCCACATGCCCAGCAGTTCGGGTCCATCGATCGACACGATCACCGAGGGAGGACGGGTGACCCAGGTCGGCGAGGGTCAGGAGGCGGACGAGAGCGCTCCGCCGGTCATGACCTTCGGTGCTCCCACGGCCGGTGAAATCCTCGCCGAACGTTACGAGCTGGTCGAGCACATCAACAACGACAGCGCGGGTCGGCTGGTCTGGCGCGGGGTCGACGTCATCCTGCGCCGCCCCGTCGCGGTGGTCCTGCGCTACCCGGGTGGCGACTCCGCCACCGAGATGCTCCAGGCCGCCGTCGCGGCCAGCCGGGTCATCCACCCCAACCTGGTCGGCGTCTACGACGCGATCGACGAGGCCGAGCGGGCGTACGTGGTCCGTGAGTGGGTCGACGGGCAGTCCCTGCGCGACCTGGCGACCGAGGGTCCGCTGGATCCGGCCCGGGCCACCGCGATCGGCAACGCCGTCGCGAGTGCGCTGGCCGCGGTGCACGCCACCGGGATGGTGCACGGCAACGTCCACCCCGGCACCGTCATGATCAGCGACGAGGGCCGCGTGGTGCTGGCCGACGCGCGCACCGACGGCGCCGACAGCCAGGAGAACGACATCCGGGCGGTCGGCGGCATCCTCTACTTCGCCCTGACCGGCCACTGGCCGCACGCCGAGGCGCCACTGCACGGCGCCACCGCCGGCCACGGTCGGGCCGCCATTCCGGACGGTGTCCGGGACGCTGCCGGCGCCATCGCGGCACCCCGCCAGGTCCGGGCCGGTGTGCCCGCGTACCTGGACGACCTGACCATGGACCTGCTCGACGCCGAGATCGCCCCGCCCTCGTCGGACGTGCTCGCCGCCGAGTTGGCGCGACTGGACGTGCCGGCCGAGGAGGAGCACTACCTCGACAACAGTGGCCCGCTGCGGTTCGCGGCCGACACGGAGGAGGAGCCGTCTCCACTGGCGGCTGCCGGTGGCCGCAAGGTCGCCATCGGCATCGCCGGTCTGTTGGCTGTCGCCTTGGTCGGTCTGCTGATCGGGATCAGCGCGCTCGGCGGCGACGGCGACAAGGACCAGCAGGCCGACCCGGTCGCCGCACCCACCTCCAGCGCCCCGGCCGGTGACGCCACCCCCGCCGCGGCCACGGCGCGCAAGCTGACCGTGAAGAGCGTCCGGATCATCGACCCGGACAGCAAGAACCGCAGCGAGCTCGGCGGCGCCGACAAGGTCATCGACGGTGACGAGGACAAGGGCTGGGAGACCGAGACGTACCGCGACCGGCCCAACTTCGGCAACCTGAAGAAGGGCATGGGCGTCTGGATCGACCTCGGCGAGCCGCACACCGTCAAGTCGGTCCAGGCGGTGCTGTCGGCCACCGGCGCGTCAGCCCAACTCCTCGCCGGCACGACCAACCCGCCGTCCAGCTCCAGCGGTGACAAGCAGTTGGTCGCGGGTTACAAGACCCCGATCGGCCAGCCGTTCGAGGACCACGACGGCACCACCATGACGTTCAACGGCTTCGACGCCGACACGAAATACCAGTACCTGCTGTTCTGGATCACCGAGCTGCCTCCGTCCGAGGGCGGGTTCAAGCTGGGGGTGCAGGAGATCACGGTCCAGGGGTCGTGAGCCTGGCACCTCCACCGTCCCACCGCATCCGCTGGACGCGGTGATGGACGGGCGCGACGAGGCAACGGACCTGGAGCTGCTGCGCGCCCACGCCGCCGGAGATCGGGACGCCTTCGCCGAGCTGTTCCGCCGACACCGCGACCGGTTGTGGGCGGTGGCTCTGCGAACGCTCGGCGACCGCGAGGAGGCGGCGGACGCCCTCCAGGACGCGCTGCTGTCCGCGCACCGGGCGGCCGGCCGTTTCCGCGGTGACTCCGCGGTCACCACCTGGCTGCACCGGATCGTGGTCAACGCCTGCCTGGACCGGATCCGACGCCGCCAGGCGCATCCCACCGTGCCACTGCCCGACGGCGACCCGGCCGGGGACGGCTCCGGCACCCGCGGTGTGGAGCCGGCCGCGCCGGTGCAGGACCACGACACCGCGCTGGTGGTCCGCCAGGCACTCGCCACCCTGCCCGTCGAACAGCGCGCCGCCCTGGTGCTGGTGGACGTGCAGGGCTACCCCGTCGCCGAGGTGGCTCGCATCCTCGGCGTCGCCGAGGGCACGGTGAAGAGCCGCTGCGCACGGGGCAGAGCCCGGCTCGCGGTGGCGCTCGGGCACCTCCGCCCGGCCCGACCGCAGCCGTCGGACCCGGTCGCGGACGTGCCGGGCGTCACCCAGGGGAACCCACGCCCGGTGGAGGGCGTCGGATCGGGGCCGGGCCGTTACCGGCGGGACGCCAACCAGGAGGACACGTGACGACCGAGGGGTTCAGGGAGGTCGACGACGACCTGCTCGCTGACTACCTCGGCGGGGCGCTGGACGGCACGCCGCAGCAGGCGGAGGTCGCCCGGCTGGTGGACTCGGACCCGGCGTGGGCCGAGGCGCACGCCCGGCTGGGCTCCGCGCTGACGCAGGTGCGGGCCGACCTGGCCGACTGGGCCGAGCCGTCCCCGGTGATGCCGCCGGCGGTCGCCGACCGGCTCCTCGCGGCACTGGCCGCCGCCGCTGACGACACCGCCGCCGCCCCGGGTGTCGTACCGGCCCAGGGTGGAGCGGGGCGGCGGCCCGGACCGGTGGCCGTCGCGGCGGTCGCCGTCGTCGGGGTCGCGTTGGGCCTCAACCAGCTGTCGATGAACGCCTCGGACACCGCCGGCACCAGCGCCCTGAACCAGCCGGCCAGCGCGCCCGAGGGCGCCGCGACGGCCGGCTGGTTCAGGGC